>NZ_OZ217340.1:1596150-1952063 GCF_965111685.1 Streptococcus oralis | reverse complement strand
ATCTTCAGATACAGCTAGTGCAGCTGACACCGCCCAAACATTCCCATCACCTTGAATAAAGTTATCAAAGGTATATTTTTCTTTTAACCCTGTTTCAGAATAGGGAATCGTTGGTAGTGTAGGTGTGTAATCGTAAGTAGAGACATTATTTGTATCATTTACTTGAGGAGATTCTGTACTCTGAGGTTTAGTGAAAATATAGTGAGGTTTGATTTCAGAATCATAAATTTCAAAACCAGCAGCAACAATAATATCTTTTAATTGCTTTTCCCACACCATTTCCATCTCTGATCTCGGTAGAAATATAGTAGCTGTGTTTTCTTCTACTTTGATGAGTTCAGCAGGTGTAGCATAGAAATCATACATAGATCGAGTCAATCTTTCTTGAGCAAATTCTAAAATACGATTCCAAAATTGCTTTTCTTTCAACTATTTTTCCTCCTTTTCTACGATTTTAGTAGTTTAGTGATAGACTTATTTTACCATAGATAGTAGGATTTTTCCACAGATTGGGGAAAAGAATCCACAATGTTAGCAGCATTTATCCACAAGTTGGGGATAAATAGAAAAATCCTTGATTTAGTAAGTCTTTTGCTAATAAAAATAGTGGATAAAGTTGTTGATTAAGAAAATAAAAGAACAGCCTTATTTAAGGCTGTTGATAATTCTGTCATATTCTTCTTGACTTGAAAAAGAGATAATAATCTTTCCAGTATCTTTTTTTGAAAGTTTAATTTCTACACTTAAACCGAGTATTTTTTTTAATTTATCTTCTTCATCTTTGATGAAAGAATCACTTTTTTTCTGCTTCTTGTGTTTTTTCTCTGTAAGAAGTGCTTCTAACTTTCTCACAGAAATATCTTCATTTTTGATTAGTTGGAAGAAATATTCTTGCTGCTTTTTATCCAAACCAACTAGTGAACGTGCATGCGCTTGAGAAATTTTTCCATTTTCTACTTCAGCTAAGATATATTCTGGTAGGGAAAGTAAACGAATAAAATTAGTGATATAAGGACGAGATTTCCCCATTTTATCTGCTATTTCAGTGTGAGTAAATCCTTTTTCTACTAAAGATTCATAGGCGCGTGCTTCTTCAACAGGATTTAAATTTTCTCTCTGCAAATTCTCAATGATTGACTGGATCATCATTTCCTGATCTGAGAGGTGCTTTACAACGGCTGGAATAGAGGTCAGATCAGCCAAGAGAGAAGCCCGATATCGTCTCTCTCCTGCAAGGATTTCATAACCAATTACAGGAGATTGACGAACGATGATTGGTTGGATGAGCCCATTTTCTTTGATTGACTGAGCTAATTCTTTTAATTTTTCTACATCAAATTCTTTCCGAGGTTGGTAAGGATTCTTTTGTATTTCAGAGATAGAAATCATTTCAAATTTTTCCATGATTCTACACTAACATATCTTTTACTTTCTGTAAAGTTTTCTTTACACTGATGTCAATTAAGACTCTAAATCAGCAGAATTCTTATCTAGTTTTATAGAGGTTGTTTCCTCCTTACCGTTACGGTAGTAGGTTACTTTTATAGTATCTCCAATAGCATGATTGTAAAGAGCGTGTTGTAGGTCTGTTGATGAGGTAATCTCTTTGTCGTCAACTTTGGTAATGACATCGTATTTTTGAAGATGTCCATTTGCTGGCATATTGTTTTGAACAGATCGAACAACTACACCTGAAGTGAGGCTACTTGGAATGTTAAGTTTTCTAAGATCACTAGCTCCAACATTTGACAGATTGACCATTTGAATTCCAAGAGCTGGACGAGTCACTTTACCATTACTTTCAAGCTGTTTAATGATATTTTGTGCATCGTTTGAAGGAATTGCAAAACCAAGACCTTCTACAGATGTTCCACCATTACTTGCAATTTTACTTGATGTAATACCAATTACTTGTCCTTGAATGTTTACAAGTGGACCACCAGAGTTACCAGGGTTAATAGCCGTATCTGTTTGAATGGCTTTTGTTGAAATAGCTTGACCATCTTCAGATTTTAGAGAAACATTTCGATTAAGACTTGAGATGATTCCCTGTGTAACTGTATTAGCATATTCTGAACCTAGAGGACTACCAATAGCAATCGCTGTTTCTCCAACACTAAGTTGGCTTGAATCCCCAAATTCTGCTACTGTTGTAACTTTTTCTGAAGAAATTTTAACGACAGCAATATCAGAGAAAGTATCAGATCCGACAATTTCACCAGGAACCTTGGTACCATCTGCTAAGCGGACATCAACTTTTGAAGCTCCATTGATAACGTGAGTATTAGTTACAAGATAGGCATCTTTATCATCTTTTTTATAGATAACACCTGATCCCTCACTTGCGATTTGTTGATTGTCTGAATCAGAATTAGTTTCATCAGCATTAAATACACTACTTTGTCTACTATTTGAAGAATAAGTAATGATTGAGACAACAGCATCTTTAACTTTATTTACTGCTTGAGTAGTTGAGTTTTCATTTTTATAGGATGTTTGAGTGACAGTGCCAGAGTTATTATTCGTAGATTGATTTCCTTGTTTTTGATAAAGTTGTAATGTTACAAAACTTCCTAAGGCACCACTTAAAAATCCGATTAGAATGATTACAAGAACTTTAACTCCTTTTTTGTAAAATTTTTGTAAGTGTTTCATAAACGCCTCCGTTTGTTATTTATTTACTCAGATTATAAACCTATTAACTTAATCCAAACTTAAAAGCTTAAAGTTTTGCACAAGTTGTGGATAACTTGTTTTATTCTGTGAATTTACTAGTAATTTTGGATGATTTTTTATGTGTATAAGATGTGAAATGAAGTGTGGATATGATAGAATAGAAGAATGAAAATTAAAATTGTAACAGTAGGAAAATTAAAAGAAAAATACCTTAAAGATGGTATTGCTGAATATACCAAACGAATTTCACGTTTCGCCAAATTAGAAATGATTGAGCTTACTGATGAGAAGACACCTGATAAAGCCAGTGAATTAGAAAATCAAAAAATCTTGGAAACAGAAGGTGAAAGAATTCTTTCTAAGGTTGGAGGAAGGGACTTTGTAGTTGTACTAGCCATTGAAGGAAAAACACTCTCCTCAGAGGAATTTAGTAAGCAACTAGAACAAGCTTCTATCAAAGGATATTCAACTCTTACTTTTATCATTGGAGGAAGTTTGGGTCTAGCTCCTGTTGTAAAAAATAGGGCCAATCTTTCTGTCAGTTTTGGACGTCTGACATTACCACATCAGTTAATGAGATTGGTTTTAGTTGAACAAATTTACCGTGCTTTTACAATTCAGCAGGGTTCTCCTTACCACAAATAGAAGATTGACTTAGCTCTTGTTTTTTGATAGAATGGTCATGTTAGGTCTCATAGCTCAGCTGGATAGAGCATTCGCCTTCTAAGCGAATGGTCGCAGGTTCGAATCCTGCTGGGATCAATTTTAGATGCGAAGCTGGGATTTATCCCAGCTTTTTTCTTAAAAAAGTGCGTTTCAGGTGAAAAAATGTACAGTTGGGAAGAATTTTTTCTTACATGGTCTTCATTTTGTATAATAGGTGTGTAAGTTAACTTACAAGAAAAAATAATACAGGAGATTTCATTATGAAGAATACAGTAAAGTTGGAACAATTTAAAGAGGTAACAGAGGCAGAATTGCAGGAGATTCGGGGTGGAGATTGGAGAATTTCAGAAACAATTCGTAACCTTATTTTTCCAAGAAGAAAGTAATGAAATAAAGGTAGAGAGTAATGGATTTATTTGGATTAGGGATAGCTATTTTTTATTTTCTCATCATTAGCAAAAGTTATGAATGGATTTGTAAAATAAATAGAAAAGAACAAATTGTTTTTTTCTGTTACACATGTATCTGAGTTTTTATACTTGAAGAAATTATTACACTAGTATTTTCTAATAGTTTTGCTTTGTCTAAATTTTTATTTCCTTTGGTTGTGTACCTTTATCTAAGAAAGTTAAAGAAGTCTGAAAAATACAAAGCTATTTTTATCAGTTTACTACTATCTTTATTATATCACAGTACTCATACTTTTATATCCGTAACCTTATCTTCTATAACAGGAGATGAAGTAGTATTGCATTATAAAAGTACATTTCTTTTAGTAGTATTGTTGATGACTTATTTTTCTATTCTAATAATAATTCGTTATTTTCATCTGGATATTAAATATTTTGATAAAAATTATCTGTACCCTTTTTTAAAAAAAGTAATAGTTGCTTTCTTTGGTTTGCATATCTTATTATTTATTTCAGATATAGTAAGTACAACTCATCATTTAAATAGCTTCGGAAGTATTTTATCAACCATTGTTTTTATTTGCTTGTTATTGATTTTCTTTGCAATGAATTCTCACAAGGTTCAAATTGAAAAAGAGATTGCTCTAAAACAAAAGAAATTTGAACAAAAGTATTTACAGACTTATACAGATGAAATTGTAGGTTTGTATAATGAAATTCGAGGTTTTCGTCATGACTATGCAGGTATGCTTGTCAGCATGCAAATGGCAATTGACAGTGAAGATTTACAAGAAATTGACAGAGTTTACAATGAAGTATTAGTAAAAGCGAATCAAAAACTGCGTTCAGAGAAATATACTTACTTTGATTTGAATAATATAGAAGATTCAGCTTTACGTAGTTTGATTGCTCAATCCATTGTCTATGCACGAAATAATAATGTAGAGTTTACATTGGAAGTAAAGGATGTCATTACTAGATTGTCAATGGATTTACTTGATCTTGTTCGCATCATGAGCATTCTCTTAAATAATGCTGTTGAAGGTGCTGCAGACAGTTACTTGAAACAAATGGAAGTTGCAGTCATTAAAATGGATTTTGAAACAGTTATAGTCATCCAAAATTCATGTAAAATCACTATGACGCCTTCAGAAAACTTATTTGCCTTAGGTTTCTCTACTAAGGGAAGAAATAGAGGTCTAGGACTTAATAATGTTAAAGAGATTTTAGATAAGTATGACAACATTATTTTAGAAACAGAGATGGAAGACAACACATTTAGACAAATTATTAGATTTAAGAGGGAATTTGAATGAAAGTATTAATTTTAGAAGATGTTATTGAACATCAAGTGAGACTAGAGAGAATATTAAATGAAATCTCTGAGGAATCGAATATTCCTATTTCATATAAGACAACAGGAAAAGTTCGTGAGTTTAAGGAATATATCGAAAATGATGAAGTAAACCAGCTTTATTTCCTAGATATCGATATTCATGGAATCGAGAAAAAAGGCTTTGAAGTGGCTCAGTTTATCCGTCATCACAATCCTTACGCTATTATTGTCTTTATTACCAGTCGATCTGAATTTGCTACCTTAACGTACAAATACCAGGTATCAGCCCTAGATTTTGTCGATAAAGATATCAATGATGAATTGTTCAAAAAACGCATCGAGCAGAGTATTTTTTACACTAAGAGCATGCTGCTTGAAAACGAAGATGTTGTAGACTATTTTGATTACAACTATAAAGGAAATGATTTGAAAATTCCTTACCATGACATTTTGTATATCGAAACCACAGGAGTTTCTCATAAACTTCGGATTATTGGTAAGAATTTTGCTAAAGAATTCTATGGAACTATGACAGATATTCAGGAAAAGGACAAACATACCCAGCGATTTTATTGCTCCCATAAATCTTTCCTTGTCAATGTGGGAAATGTGAGAGAAATTGATCGAAAGAATTTAGAAGTTGTCTTTTATGAAGATCATCGTTGTCCAATTACTCGTTTAAAAGTCCGCAAACTAAAAGATATTCTAGAGAAAAAAACTAAAAAGTGATTGACAATTAGTAAGAAATTGATATAATTGTTATATCTGCTACAGATAGATGGTCCGTTGGTCAAGGGGTTAAGACACCGCCTTTTCACGGCGGTAACACGGGTTCGAATCCCGTACGGACTATTTTATCCGCCATAGCTCAGTTGGTAGTAGCGCATGACTGTTAATCATGATGTCGTAGGTTCGAGTCCTACTGGCGGAGTCAGATAAAAAGAACACCATTGGTGTTCTTTTTTAGTTTACATCACCTAACATTTTCATAATGAAGTCTGTCATTTCTTGCGGACTTTCTTTTTTTCCGTGAGCAATCCAAGTCTGGCAAACACCAAAAAGGGCATTTGTTAGATAAATGCTACTGTATTCTAATTCAATTGGATTGAGTTGTAGTTTCATAAAGCGTTTCTGAAGGTCGGTGCTAAGCATAATGTGAAGCTTATTTCTCAAGAAATTTTGGATTTCTTTTGTTCCATTTTCAGATAGTAGTGCAGCTAATAGTGGTTCAGACTCTAAATATTGAAATACTTCCAAAATAGCATCTCTTTTATGATGAGCATGTTTTTGGAAAATATACTCAAAGGTATGAAATAACTTACTTTGGTAGAGTTCAATCATATCATACTTATCCTTGTAGTGAGTGTAAAAGCTGGAACGACTAATTCCGGCTTTTTCTGCTAACTTGACAGTAGAAATTTGATCAAAGGGTTGGTCCATCAATAATTGAACCATGGCATTTTCGATAATTCGTTTTGTTTTTAAACGTTTGTTACTTTCTTTCATAATTTCTCCTTGTACACAAAAATAGACTATATGTCTAAAAAAGTATTTTTTACCTTGTAATTTAGATTTTTTTCTGTATAATCTATTATATCAAAATTTTAGACAATATGTTTTAAAAAGGAGGAAATATGTTTAAAGAATGGAAAGCAATATTTAAAAAACCGACCTTTATCATTGTAATGATAGGGATTTCTCTCATTCCAGCTTTATATAATATCATTTTTTTATCATCCATGTGGAATCCGTATGGGCAATTATCAGAGTTACCTGTGGCAGTTGTCAATAAAGATAAGGAAGCTTCTTATAATGGACAGACGATGACAATAGGTGAAGACATGGTGTCTAATTTAAAAGAAAATAGGGCTTTAGATTTTCATTTTGTTAATGAAGAGGAAGGGGAAAAAGGGCTAGAAGATGGTGACTACTACATGGTAGTGACTTTACCAAGTGACTTATCTGAAAAAGCTACTTCTATCCTAACGAATCATCCTGAACAGATGAAGATTGATTATCAGACGTCAAGTGGGCATAGCTTTATTGCAAGTAAGATGAGTGATTCTGCAATGACACAATTAAAACAAATCGTCTCTACTAATGTTACGGAAACATACACTAAGGCTTTATTTCAAAAAATGAATGATTTGAAGTCTGGAATAAATAAGGCAGCTGAAGGAAGTGAAAAATTGGCTAATGGAGCCGATCAGTTGGTGACGGGAAGTCAAACGTTGACGACAAATCTTAATACTCTAGCTAATTCAACTGTAACTTTTTCAAATGGAGCGGATCAATTTACAAAAGGCTTATCTAGCTATGTGTCTGCTATAGAGCAATTACATATTGGTTTAGGATCTTTTAATAGTGGTTTACAAAGTTATACAAATGCTGTTTCACAGGTTGACACTGGACTTGGTCAATTGGCCTCAAGAACTCCTGAATTGGTGGCAGGTGTAAATCAGCTGAATACAGGTATAAAGTCCTATACAGGTGGGGTTTCACAATTGGATACAGGTCTCAATCAACTTTCAGTTGGTGTAAATGCTTATACAAGTAGTGTAGAAAAACTTTCTAATGGAACAAGTCAATTATCAAATCAATCAGATGCACTAAGAGATGGAATGGAGCAATTAAATACTGGTATTAAAGAAATTTCAAATCAACTGAATTCCTCATCTCAACAGAATGAACAAATAACTCAATTGGCAACTAGTATAGGAGAACTAAATAAAACACTACAAGCTCTTACAATATCAGATAATACTCAACTGAAAGGTACATTGTCAGAAGCTTTGCAAAATCTAACAACTCTTGCTCAGGATATTGTGACCAAAAGTCAGACAGAACAAGAGAAAACTATTGCTAACCTTCAATCAACAGCTACTTATCAATCTCTCACAGAGGAACAAAAGAAAGAACTGACAGAAGCTATTTCTAAAAATTCTAATTCTACTATTGAGTCAGCAAAAACAATTTTAACGACAGTAGGGGGACTAAAAGAAAGTATAGAGAATTCAGAACAACAAGTATCTAATCTATCTGATGTACAGATGAAAGCAAATCAACTATTACCTGTAGCATCTAGCTCCTTGACAACATTGTCAAATGGATTTACAAAATTGCAAACTGCTGTAAATAATCAGTTAGTTCCTGGAAATCAGTCAATTGAAAAAGGAGTTGTAAACTATACTAAAGGACTGGATACTATTTCTATAGGTGCTAATCAACTAAGTGAAAAGAATGCAAGTTTAACAACTAGTCTAGATCAATTAGTTTCTGGATCAAGTAAGTTGACAGAAAATACATCAACCTTGACAGCTGGAGTAGATGCATTAGCTGGAAAAGCTCCAGAATTAGTATCAGGTATAGAAAGTTTGTCATCTGGTTCTGCTCAATTGAATAATAAGAGTCCAGAGCTGATAGCAGGTCTTACTACATTACAATTTGGCTCTGGGACATTAACAGACAAATCAACACAGTTACTTTCTGCAGCATCCCAACTAGGAAGTGGCGCTATGAAGATAGCAGATGGTGCTGGAAAACTATCAGCTGGTGGAACAACCTTAACCTCTAGTCTTGAAGATTTACAGACAGGAGTTGATTCATTAGGACAAGGATTAGGCAATGCTAATAATCAACTCAAATCAGCTTCGACAGAATCTAAAAATGCAGAAACATTATCTGAACCTCTAGTTCTCTCAAAAACAGACAATGACCAAGTTCCTGTGAATGGGATTGCCATGGCTCCTTATATGATATCAGTTGCTCTTTTTGTTGCTGCTATATCTACCAATATGATTTTTGCTAAGTTGCCTTCTGGACGTCATCCAGAGAGCCGTTGGGCTTGGTTGAAGTCTCGTTCTGAAATAAATGGGATTATAGCTGTCTTAGCAGGTGTTTTAGTTTATGGAGGTGTCCATCTTATTGGATTGACTGCGAACCATGAGATGAGGACATTGATTCTAATTATAATCACAAGTTTAGTTTTCATGTCTATGGTGACAGCTTTAACAACTTGGAATAGCCGTATTGGAGCTTTCTTCTCTCTTATTTTACTTTTATTACAGTTAGCATCAAGTGCAGGGACCTATCCCCTTGCTTTGACAAATGATTTCTTCAAAGGTGTCAATCCTTGGTTACCAATGAGTTATTCTGTATCAGGCTTACGACAAACAATCTCTATGACAGGAAATATTCATCATCAAGTGATTTTCCTTATTATAACTCTAGCTTTCTTTACTGCTTTAGGTATGCTAGCTTATCAACCTAAGAAAATGGAAGAAGATTAAAAAGATTGGCCAAGAAATTGGTCAATCTTTTTCTGTCTTAGATAAATTTCGTCTGTGATTATAGATTCCAAAAAGAAGAAGGGCAGTTAGTGAACAAGCTGCTCCAATAACAAAACCGTTGGGGATAAAGGAAAGTGTAATGGTGCCTTTTCCCTTTGGAACATCAACTTTCATAAAACCAGTTTGAGCCTGCTTGATTTCAAGTTTTTTCCCATCCTGGTATGCAGACCAACCTTTGTCATAAGGAATAGTGAAGAAAATAGAGGTATCTTGTTTGACTTCATATGTAGCAAAGACTTTATTTTTAGAGGTGGATACTTCTACAGGTTGTTCTTTAATTTTTTGGATTGCCTCAGTAAGAGCCTGAGTGTCTAAACGATAGAAGGTTGGAGATTCAAATGACACTTGAGAATTTCCAGGAAAGCTAACACTGATATTGAAAGTTTTTTGTTCTTGAGTATAACCCAAATTAAAGAAATTAAAAGCATTATCAGTTGTAAAAGTCTTTTTTTCATCGTTGACAATGATGTCAACTTTCTTTTGCTTATCGTTTGTAAAATGAAGATTTGAAAAAGAGAGATAGACTTGACTATTTTGAGGAACCTCAATTTGATAATCAATCTTTGCATCTTCATTCGCAGAACCTGTGATACTTGTTAAACCTTCAGAATTATCTGTTTTATCATATGTTATTTGAGAGAAGTAATCTAAGTTGAGATTAGCAAGCTGGTTTATAAATAAAGCCTGATTATCTAGAGTGTGATTATTAAAGTTTACATCGGTGTAAATAGATTGAGTGGCAAAGGCAATGGGTAAAGAGAGTTGATTTTTATATAAGGTTAAATGATCTTTTTGATAAATCTCTTGAAAACCATACTTATCAAGTGAAGTTTCAGAAATATTGTACTGGATTCCAAATAAACTGTCTGCTAAAAGACTGTTATTTGCATAACGGAGATTGAGGTTGGTTCCAGAGGATTTGAATCCAAGTTTATCCAAACTAGTGCTAGCTGAACGATTTCGTACAGACGAAAATTGAGAGATTCCATTGTAGTTAAATTTCATACTGTCATTTCCAGTCTGAATTTGCAGTTTTTCAGTACGTGTAAACTGATTGTCAATTTGGTTTAGAATGGATTCCATAGCGGAGATATCTTTATTATAAGCGCTACGAGAAGCAAAGGCCCATTCTTTAGCTATTCCTTCCATTTGAGATGAAGCATTTAAACTTATCTCAGCTGTTATAAATAAAGATAAAAGAATTGCAAATAGATTTACAGAGATAAACTTTCTAATGACTGCAAGGAGTAAAAGAGCATAAACTAGGAGAAATTCAAGGGTGAGTAGGATATTCAGATCTGTTAAAAAAGAATAGTGTGATTTAAAGTATACAGTAGCCAAAAACCCTGCTAGTACAAGAAACAGTGAGACAAATAGATTCCAGAGCTTCAGTTCTTTCAGACGATTTAAGACCTCTGCCGCAGTATAAATTAACAGAGTAGAAAAAATCCAAGCATAGCGATGTAAAAACATATTTGGGGTATGCATACCTTGCCAAAATAAATCAAGTGCCTCTATGTAAAAGCTTGTTATTAAAAAAATAAAGAAAATTGCATAAGTAAGTTTCACGTGAAACCTTATGGATTTTATTGTGAAAAATAGAATGGTTAAAATAAAAGGAAGCAATCCAACAAAAATCATTGGGATAGATCCATACTTAGTTGTATCAAAAGATCCAATGAATTGTTTCGCGAAAATATCCAGATACCAACTACTGTCTGTCTTTAATTTTGTGATGGCAGTTAACTTCTCCCCATGAGTTTGTAAATCAAACAATGTAGGAAGAGTCATAATCAAACTAGCCATCCCTGCTAAAAAGGAGGTAACAACAAAATCAAGAAAAGATGATTTTCGAATTTTAAAGTCCCATGAAATTTGGCAGAGATACCAGAAAATTAGAAACAATGCTGTCATATATCCAAAATAATAATTTTGAATAAACAAGATTGACAGACTTGTAAAGTATAGCATGCGCTTCTTTTCTGTTATAAGAATGTGTAAGCCAGTTAGGATTAATGGAATCAAGATAAAAACATCTAGCCAGGTTTTTATTTCTAACTGACTGACAGTGAAGCTCATCAGAGCATGGGAAGTAGATAAGGCCAGTTTTAAAGATTTCGGAATATCTTTAAATAATCTATTTAGACTAAAGAAGGTTGACAGCCCAATCAAGCCAAACTTTAAAAGTGTTGTCAGATAGACAGCATCTGGCATATTTGAGAGATTAAAAAAGTAAACCAGTGGTGAGAGAAAACTACCTAAGTAATAACTAGATAGAGCATAGAAATTCAGTCCGAGGCCACTTGTAAAGGTGTAAAACAAACTACCATTTCCATGTATAATATTCTGTAAAGCTACATCAAAAATAACGTATTGATGAAAACCGTCTCCTAATAGTGGGGATGTATCACTATTCCAGTAGATCCCTTGAGATAGATATACTCCAGACATAATCACTACAGGAATGATGAAAGAAATAAAATAGGTCCAATATGTTTTAAAAAATGATTTCATGTTACCTCGTAGAATGATAGAAAACTCAGTTGGTTAACCCAACTGAGTTTTGAAGTCTTATTTAGTCTTTCCAAAGGTCTTTGACTTTTGCTTGCACTTCTGCATTTTCTAGGAATTCATCATAGGTTTCATCGATACGATCGATGACGCCATTCTTAGACAAAACAATGATATGGTTTGCCAAAGTTTGAATGAACTCGTGGTCATGACTGGCAAAGATGATTGATTCTTTAAAGTTTTTCAATCCATCGTTTAAGCTTGAGATAGATTCCAAGTCTAAGTGATTTGTTGGATCATCAAGTACAAGGACGTTTGATTTCAAAAGCATAAGTTTTGAAAGCATGACACGCACTTTTTCTCCCCCTGACAAGACGTTTACAGGTTTGTTAACCTCATCCCCAGAGAAGAGCATACGCCCAAGGAAGCCACGCAAGAAGGTATTATCGTCTTCTTCTTTACTTGCGAATTGGCGCAACCAGTCAAGGATTGACTCGCTACCTGCAAAATTAGCAGAGTTATCTTTTGGCAAGTAAGAGCGACTAGTAGTAACTCCCCACTTAACAGTTCCTTCATAGTTAATGTCACCCATGATTGCACGAATTAATGCAGTCGTTTGGATGTCATTTTGTCCAATAAGAGCTGTCTTATCACCTGGACGCAAGATGAAGTTGATATTATCTAAAATAGTCTCACCATCAATCTTGACAGTTAGATTTTCTACTGTCAAGAGATCATTACCAATCTCACGCTCTGCTTTAAAGTTGATAAACGGGTATTTACGACTGGATGGAACAATTTCTTCTAGTTCAATCTTGTCAAGCATTTTTTTACGAGACGTTGCCTGTCTTGACTTAGAAGCGTTGGCGGAGAATCGAGCAACGAATTCTTGCAATTGCTTAATTTTTTCTTCTGCCTTGGCATTACGGTCTGCTAGCAATTTAGCAGCAAGCTCAGAAGATTCCTTCCAGAAGTCGTAGTTTCCGACATAGAGTTTGATTTTTCCAAAGTCAAGGTCGGCCATATGAGTACACACTTTGTTTAAGAAGTGACGGTCGTGGGATACTACGATAACAGTGTTATCAAAGTCAATCAAGAAGTCTTCTAGCCATGTAATTGATTGGATATCCAAACCGTTGGTTGGCTCGTCCAAGAGCAGAACATCTGGTTTACCGAAAAGTGCTTTGGCAAGGAGAACTTTTACTTTTTCACCATTGGCCAATTCGCTCATGTTTTGGTAGTGCAATTCTTCTGGAATATTTAGGTTTTGAAGTAGCTGAGATGCTTCACTCTCTGCTTCCCAACCTCCAAGTTCAGCAAACTCACCTTCGAGCTCAGCTGCACGAACACCATCTTCATCAGAAAAATCTTCCTTCATGTAAATAGCATCTTTCTCTTTCATAATGCTATAGAGTTTTTCATTTCCCATGATAACGACATCAATTGCACGTTCATCTTCATAGTCAAAGTGATTTTGACGAAGAACAGAGAGACGTTCATCTGGACCAAGAGAAATGTGACCAGTTGTAGGTTCGATATCACCAGCTAAAATTTTTAAGAATGTAGACTTCCCAGCACCATTAGCACCAATTAATCCGTATGTATTTCCTTCTGTAAATTTGATGTTGACATCATCAAAAAGTTTGCGATCACTAAAACGTAGTGAAACATCAGATACTGTAAGCAATGTTTTTCTCCTATAATATGTAATACATTTATTCTACTAGAAAAGAGAGAAATATTCAAATTTTTCTTTGTCAATTTTATGTCAATTAAGTTTACAGGTTTATTTACAATGAGTTAGTTGTTTGATTTAAATAATTTTCTGTTATTTTAACAAAAAAATGCTATAATTGAAGAGACCATTTCGAAGGAGAAAAAAATGACGAAACCCATTATTTTAACAGGAGATCGCCCAACAGGAAAACTACATATTGGACATTATGTTGGGAGTCTTAAAAATAGAGTATTACTGCAGGAAGAAGACAAGTATGAGATGTTTGTTTTTTTGGCGGACCAACAAGCATTGACAGATCACGCCAAAGACCCTCAAACGATTGTAGAATCGATTGGGAATGTTGCCTTAGATTACTTAGCAGTTGGATTAGATCCAAGTAAATCAACTATCTTTATTCAAAGCCAGATTCCGGAGTTGGCTGAACTATCTATGTACTATATGAATTTGGTGTCACTAGCTCGTTTGGAACGGAATCCGACAGTAAAAACAGAGATTGCTCAAAAAGGGTTTGGAGAAAGTATTCCGACAGGATTTTTGGTTTATCCGATTGCGCAAGCAGCTGATATCACAGCCTTTAAGGCCAATTATGTTCCTGTAGGAACAGACCAAAAACCAATGATTGAGCAAACTCGTGAAATTGTTCGTTCTTTTAACAACGCATATAACTGTGATGTCTTAGTGGAACCAGAAGGTATTTATCCAGAAAATGAGAGAGCAGGACGTTTGCCTGGTTTAGATGGAAATGCTAAAATGTCTAAATCACTCAATAATGGTATTTATCTAGCAGATGATGCTGATACTTTGCGTAAAAAAGTCATGAGTATGTATACTGATCCAGACCATATTCGAGTGGAGGATCCAGGTAAGATTGAAGGAAATATGGTTTTCCATTACCTAGATGTGTTTGGTCGTCCAGAAGATGCTAAAGAAATTGCAGAGATGAAAGAACACTATCAACGTGGTGGTCTTGGTGATGTGAAGACGAAACGCTATCTACTCGA
The DNA here is from genome assembly GCF_965111685.1 of Streptococcus oralis. Taxonomy (GTDB): domain Bacteria; phylum Bacillota; class Bacilli; order Lactobacillales; family Streptococcaceae; genus Streptococcus; species Streptococcus oralis_B. Next base: position 1,937,376 of record NZ_OZ217340.1, on the reverse strand, counting down.
AATACTTGAACGCGAACTGGGTCCTATTCGTGAGCGCCGTATCGAATTTGCTAAGGACATGGGAGAAGTGTACAATATGCTTCAAAAAGGTAGTGAGAAAGCGCGTGAGGTTGCGGGGCAAACTTTATCTGAAGTTAAGAAAGCAATGGGACTAAATTATTTTAAATAATAGATAAAATATGAATCGTAAAACTATCTCTTCCATAGGTTCACAGGGATAGTTTTTTTATGATTTCTACCATAAATATAATTGACAAATTTTCATAGAATGGTATGATAGATACAATACAAAAAGAGTCAAGCTCAAAAAGAAAGAAAAGAGGAAACTTCAATGTCTAATTGGGATACTAAATTTTTAAAAAAAGGTTTTACCTTTGATGATGTATTGCTCATTCCAGCAGAAAGTCATGTGTTGCCTAATGATGCAGATTTAACAACAAAATTGGCAGATAATCTGACTTTAAATATCCCAATTATTACAGCCGCCATGGACACAGTCACAGAAAGCCAAATGGCCATTGCCATTGCTCGTGCGGGTGGTCTCGGAGTAATCCATAAAAACATGTCAATTGCGCAACAAGCAGACGAAGTTCGCAAGGTAAAACGTTCTGAAAATGGTGTTATTATTGATCCATTCTTCTTGACTCCAGAACATACCATTGCTGAGGCAGACGAACTGATGGGACGTTACCGTATCAGTGGTGTTCCAGTTGTAGAAACACTTGAAAATCGTAAATTGGTTGGTATTCTAACAAACCGAGATCTTCGCTTTATTTCAGATTACAATCAGCCAATCTCAAACCATATGACTAGTGAAAATCTTGTCACTGCTCCTGTTGGTACAGATCTTGCAACAGCTGAACATATTCTTCAAGAACACCGTATTGAAAAACTTCCTTTGGTTGACGAAGAAGGCCGTCTTTCTGGCTTGATTACTATTAAGGATATTGAAAAAGTTATTGAGTTTCCAAATGCTGCTAAAGATGAATTTGGCCGTCTTCTAGTTGCTGGTGCGGTGGGTGTCACTTCAGATACATTTGAACGTGCAGAGGCTCTCTTTGAAGCAGGGGCTGACGCAATTGTTATTGATACTGCACATGGTCACTCTGCTGGGGTTCTACGTAAAATTGCTGAAATTCGTGCTCACTTCCCAGATCGCACATTGATTGCGGGTAATATTGCAACTGCAGAAGGTGCGCGTGCTCTTTATGATGCAGGTGTAGATGTTGTCAAAGTCGGTATCGGACCAGGTTCTATCTGTACTACTCGTGTGATTGCAGGTGTGGGTGTTCCACAAGTGACAGCAATTTATGATGCGGCAGCAGTTGCGCGCGAATATGGAAAAACGATTATTGCTGATGGTGGAATCAAGTATTCTGGAGATATTGTAAAAGCCCTTGCTTCAGGTGGAAATGCAGTTATGCTTGGTTCAATGTTTGCTGGAACAGATGAAGCACCAGGTGAAACTGAAATTTTTCAAGGACGTAAGTTTAAGACTTACCGTGGTATGGGATCAATCGCTGCAATGAAGAAAGGTTCAAGCGACCGTTACTTCCAAGGTTCTGTCAATGAAGCAAACAAACTCGTTCCAGAAGGAATTGAAGGTCGTGTTGCCTATAAAGGCGCAGCAGCTGATATTGTCTTCCAAATGCTTGGTGGTATTCGCTCTGGTATGGGTTACTGTGGTGCAGCTAACCTTAAAGAATTGCACGACAACGCTCAATTTATTGAAATGTCTGGAGCTGGTCTAAAAGAAAGCCATCCTCATGATGTACAAATTACTAATGAAGCACCAAACTACTCTATGTAGGAAGTAAAAAAGAACTCCTAATTTTCAGAGTTCTTTTTTGTTTACAAAGTTGTCAAGGTTGATTTACAGAAATTTTACCGTTTTGAATATTGAAAATACTAAGGTTTTCTGGCAAGTTTTGTAAGTGGTCTAAACTTGTTGTTGTAATAAAGGTTTGGATAGATTGAGAAATGGTTTCTAGTAATTTTAGTTGTCGTGTGTTGTCAAGTTCGCTCATAACATCGTCAAGCAAGAGTATTGGAGACTCGTTAGTAATGCTTTCCATTAGCTCAATCTCTGCTAGTTTGATAGAAAGTACAAGACTACGATGTTGACCTTGGCTTCCAAAACTAGCGTCCATACCATTGATATAGAAATTAATGTCATCTCGATGAGGGCCGACACCAGTATTCTTTTTAAACAAATCTCTTGATCTGCTTTTCTCCAAAGCCATTTTAAAAGAACTTGTTAGCTGTTCTTCATCAGTGAAGTTGACTGATGATTGATAAGATATTGACAACTCTTCTAATTTATTTGAAATTTCTAAGTGTTTTTTTTGACCAAATTTCTCTAAGTCTTTAATGAATTTTATTCGATGCTTTATAACGCGACATCCATACTCTACTAACTGATCATCTAATACTGACAGAAATGTTTCGTCAATCTTCTGGCTGGATTTTAGGTAAGTATTTCTTTGCTTAAGTATATGGTTATAGTTTGACAAGTCTGACAAGTAGATTGGTTTAATTTGTCCCAGTTCGATGTCTATAAACTTTCGACGGACAGAAGGTGATCCCTTAATTAGCTGGAGATCTTCAGGTGCGAAGAGGACAACATTCATATGTCCAATGTAGTCTGATAGGCGAGCTTGTTTTAAGTGATTGACCTTAGTCACACGCCCTTTTGGCGTTAAATCAATTTCTAGAGGAATAGAGCTTGTTTTTTTCTGTAGCAAGCCAGAAAGACGGAGTTGCTCGTTATCAAAATGAATGAGATTTTTATCTGTACGAGTCCGATGACTACGTGTCAAGGCTAAGAAATAGATTGCTTCTAGAATATTGGTTTTTCCTTGTGCATTTTGACCTAGAAAGACGTTTAATTTTGGATTGAAATCAATTTTCGTCTCTTTGTAGTTGCGAAAGGTTTTAATTGTTAAATGTTGGAGCCACATGGTTATCTTCCTGGAAAACGTGGAGCTTGTTTGGTGATAGTCGATGAAGAAGTTTTTTGTTTTTCTTTCTTGACACCTTTATTCATCTCTTTGACAAGTTTAGCAATTCGCTCTTTTTCAATCTTATCTTCTTGGTATTCTTCTTGCTCTTTTAAACTTGGTTGTGTCAAGGTGATGTCAATCTTTAAATCGGGAATGTCAATCGTATCTCCAATACGGATTTTTTTCCCACGTCTACTTTCTAACTCACCATTAAAGTAAACTTGATGATTCATTAGAAAGGATTTGATAGCACCACCGCTTTGTATAATTCCAAGTTCTTTTAGGAGGGCTTGGAGCGTAATAAATTCTTCAAATAATTTGTATTCCATAATTCACCTCAATCTAAGGTATTATATCATATTTCTTAGAATTAAGTGAGCGAAATCACTGAAAATGAAAACGATTTTTATTTTAAAAGCGGTAAAGAGAATAAGAAATATTTTCCTTTTCGTGATATAATAGAACTCTATATGTAAGGAGGTAAGGTATGGAGTTAGTGCCTGGAATTTCAGCACATTTTGTTCAATCCAAAAAGTTTAAAACAAATAAAATCACTGTTCGTTTTACTGCTCCCTTATCTCTTGAGACAGTAACAGGACGCATGTTAAGTGCGAGTATGTTGGAGACTGCCAATAAAGCTTACCCAACTTCTCAAGCTTTTCGTAGATATTTAGCAAGTTTGTATGGAGCAGATGTTTCTACGAGTGCTTATCGTAGAGGACAGGCAAATATTCTTGACTTAACGTTTACTTATGTGAGGGATGATTTTTTAAGTAAAAAGAATGTCTTGACTTCTCGAATTTTGGAATTGGTGAAACAGACTTTATTTGCTCCCTTAGTTCAAGATGGTGCTTTTGAGCCAGCCTTATTTGAAATTGAAAGAAAACAGTTGTTGGCTAGTCTAGCTACTGATATGGATGATTCATTTTATTTTGCTCATAAGGAGTTGGATAGCTTGTTCTTCCGTGATGAGCGCCTTCAATTGAGATACAGTGATTTACGAAAAAGCATTTCAAATGAGTCTCCGGAAAGTAGCTACACTTGCTTTCAAGATGCTCTGAAAAATGATCGAATTGATTTCTTTTTTATAGGTGATTTTAATGAAGTAGAAATTACAGAATCGCTGAAGTCATTACCCTTTACAGCTAGAGAGAACGGCGTCACTATCCAGTACCATCAATCTTATTCAAATGTCTTAAGAGAGGGAATGGTTCAGAGGAATGTTGGGCAATCTATTTTGGAATTGGGTTATCATTCTCCTGTAAAATATGGTGATGATGAGCATTTGTCCATGCTTGTTATGAATGGTTTGTTGGGTGAATTTGCACATTCGAAACTTTTTACAAACGTTCGTGAAAATGCTGGAATAGCCTATACAGTCTCTAGTCAATTGGATTTGTTTAGTGGTCTGTTAAGGATGTATGCGGGTATTGATAGAGAAAATCGAAATCAGGCTAGAAAAATGATGAATCATCAATTGCTAGATCTGAAAAAGGGTAACTTTACAGATTTTGAACTTGAACAAACCAAGGAGATGATTCGACGATCTTTTTTGATGGCTCAAGATAATCAACAGACCCTAGTTGAAAGAGTCTATTTGAATGCTCTATTAGGGAAACCAAGCTTTGATATGGATCGATTGGTGGCAAAATTAGAGAATGTTGATAAAGAAGCTGTATGTAAAGCTGCCAACAGTTTGAAGTTACAAGCGATTTACTTTATGGAAGGAGTAGAATGACAAAGGTTGCTTTTGAAGAAAAATACTATCCTGCTGTAAAGGAAACAGTCTACAAAACACAATTGTCAAATGGATTGACAGTTTCTTTACTCCCTAAGCAAGATTTCAATGAGGTTTATGGGATTGTAACAGTTCAATTTGGTTCTCTAGATGCAACTTATACAAGCTTAGGAAAAGGTTTACGCCATCATCCAGCAGGAATTGCACATTTTCTTGAACATAAATTGTTTGAAAGAGAAAATTCTGAGGATATAATGGCTGCTTTTACTCGATTAGGTGCAGACAGTAATGCCTTTACAAGCTTTACTAAGACCAGCTATCTTTTTTCAACAATTGACCATCTATTAGAGAATTTAGATTTGCTAAATGAGTTAGTTGGAGGTGTTCATTTTACAGAAGAGTCTGTTTTGAGAGAACAGGCTATTATCCAGCAAGAACGAGAAATGTACCAAGATGATCCAGACTCACGTTTGTTTTTTGCAACATTAGCCAACCTTTATCCTGATACTCCTTTAGCAACAGATATTGTTGGAAGTGAGAAGTCAATTTCTGAGATTCAAGTTTCAAATTTAAAAGAGAACTTTACAGACTTTTACAAACCTGTCAACATGTCACTGTTTCTAGTTGGAAATATTGATGTAAAAGTTGTTGAGGAATACTTCTCGAAAAAGGAAAAGGACGTTTCAAATCAGTTTACAGTTACAAAAGAGAAACTACCCTTGCAACCTGTGAAGCAAACAGATAGTCTTCGGATGGAAGTTTCTTCACCCAAACTTGCTGTTGCGATTAGAGGTAATGGGCAAATAACAGAAACTGAGTCTTATCGTTACAATATTTTATTGAAATTACTATTTACGATGATGTTTGGTTGGACTTCTGACCGTTTTCAAAGGTTATATGAGAATGGGAAGTTAGATGCGTCATTGTCACTAGAGGTTGAGGTAAATAGTCGCTTTCATTTTGTGATATTGACGATGGATACCAAGGAACCTGTTTCTTTGTCACACCAGTTTCGGAAAGCGATTCGTCAGTTTAGTAGTGATGCGGATATTACCGAGGAGCATTTAGATCTTGTTAAGAGTGAGATGTTTGGAGAATTTTTCAGTAGTATGAACTCTTTGGAATTTATTGCAACTCAATACGAGCCGATGGATCGCGGAGAAACAATTTTTGATTTTCCGAAAATTTTACAGGAAATTACTTTGGAAGATGTTCTTGAAGCTGGGCATCGTTTGATTGATAATGGTGATCTAGTTGATTTTACAATTTTTCCAGCCTAAATAAGGCAAGAACACTAGAAAGAAGGAATGGTAAGTATGAGAAAAAAAACAATTGGCGAGGTTCTACGTTTAGCTAGAATTAATCAGGGATTGAGTTTAGAAGAATTGCAGGAAAAAACTGAAATTCAGTTGCATTTTCTAGAAGCTATGGAGGCAGATGATTTTGATCAACTTCCTAGTACCTTCTATGCTCGTTCTTTTTTAAGAAAATATGCCTGGGCAGTAGAGTTAGATGAAAGAATTGTTTTGGATGCCTATGATTCAGGTAGTATGATCACCTATGAAGAGGTCGATGTTGATGAAGAAGACCTGTCTGGTCGTAGACGATCAAATAAGAAAAAAACGTCTTATCTCCCCTTATTTTATTTTGTGCTATTTGCTTTGTCAATTTTAATTTTTGTCACTTACTATGTTTGGAACTACATCCAAACTCAGCCAAGACCTTCTTCAGCTAACTATAGTGTTGTGAACTCAACTAGTTCAACAACCTCATCTAGTTCATCTTCTAGTAGTCAGGTATCAAGCTCATCTTCTAATGCGGAATCAACTATTACCGTTTCAGGTGAAGGGAACCGCATTGAAGCTCGGTATAAAACGAGTAAGGAAATCGCTACTGTTCAACTGGCAGTATCAGATGCAACTAGTTGGGTTAGTGTTTCAGGAAGTGAGCTGGAGGGTGGTGTGACACTATCCACAGACAATAAGAATGCAAAAACAACAGTTTCAACTAAGAATCCCGTTACCATTACTTTAGGTGTAGTGAAGGGAGTTACTGTAACTGTGGACAATCAAACGATTGATACTTCGAAGCTGACAACTCAGACTGGAACTGTAACACTTACATTTACTACAGATTAAGGAAAAATCAATGAAAAAAGAACAAATTCCTAATGTATTAACTATTGGTAGAATTCTCTTTATACCTCTCTTTATTCTTATTTTGACTTTGGGCCATTCACAAGCCAGTCATTTGCTGGCAGCGATCATCTTTGCAGTTGCTAGTATAACGGATTATCTTGATGGTTACCTTGCTCGTAAATGGAATGTGGTTAGCAACTTTGGAAAGTTTGCAGATCCAATGGCTGATAAGTTATTGGTTATGTCAGCTTTTATCATGTTGATTGAGTTAGGTATGGCTCCAGCTTGGGTTGTTGCCATTATCATCTGTCGTGAACTTTCGGTGACAGGCTTGCGTTTGTTGCTTGTTGAGATGGGAGGGACAGTTCTAGCAGCAGCGATGCCAGGGAAAATCAAGACCTTTAGTCAGATGTTTGCCATTATCTTTTTGCTCTTACATTGGAATTTAATTGGTCAGCTGTTACTTTATATAGCTTTGTTTTTCACTATCTACTCTGGTTATGATTATTTCAAGGGTAGCGCTCATGTATTCAAAGGGACATTTGGTTCGAAATGAAATCGATTATTGAAGTAAAAAATCTGTCTTTTCGTTACAAGGAAGACCAGGATCATTATGATGTTAATAATGTCTCGTTTCACGTGAAACGGGGAGAATGGCTTTCGATTGTAGGTCATAATGGGAGTGGAAAATCGACAACTATCCGTTTGATTGATGGTTTGCTTGAAGCAGAGTCTGGGGAAATCTGGATTGATGGACAATTGCTGTCCTCTGAGAATGTTTGGGACTTACGCCGTCAAGTTGGTATGGTTTTTCAAAATCCAGATAACCAATTTGTGGGGGCAACTGTTGAAGATGATGTCGCCTTTGGATTAGAAAATCAGGGACTTCCTCGAGAAGAAATGAAGAAGAGAGTGGCTGAATCTTTGGAGTTAGTAGGTATGCTAGACTTTAAGAAGAGAGAACCAGCTCGTTTATCTGGTGGACAAAAACAGCGGGTGGCCATTGCAGGAGTTGTTGCCTTGAGGCCAGCTATTTTGATTTTGGACGAGGCTACAAGTATGTTGGATCCTGAGGGACGCAGAGAGCTGATTCAGACAGTGCAAGAGATTCGAAAAGACTATCAGATGACAGTTGTCTCCATTACGCATGACTTGGAAGAAGTTGCGATGAGTGACCGTGTCCTGGTCATGAAAAAAGGCCAAGTGGAGTCAACCAGTAGCCCAAGAGAACTTTTTTCTCGGGATGACCTTGACCAGATAGGCTTAGATGATCCCTTTACGAATCAATTGAGAGAATCTTTGAGAGAGACTGGCTATCAGTTGCCGGATGGCTATTTGACAGAAGGAGAGCTAGAGGACAAGTTATGGGAATTACTCTAGAAAATGTGAGCTTTACCTATCAAGAGGGGACACCCCTATCTTCATCAGCCTTGACTGATGTTTCCTTGACGATTGAGGACGGCTCCTATACAGCTTTGATAGGACATACAGGTAGTGGAAAATCGACAATCTTACAGCTTTTAAATGGCCTATTGCTTCCAAGTAAGGGTTCTGTTCGAGTTTTCGATACCGTCATTACTCCTACATCAACAAATAAAGAAATTCGACAGATTCGAAAGAAAGTCGGTCTAGTTTTTCAATTTGCTGAAAATCAAATTTTCGAAGAAACTGTTTTGAAAGATGTTGCTTTTGGACCACAAAATTTTGGAGTTTCTGAGGAAGAAGCCAAGAAAATTGCGCGTGAAAAGTTAGCCTTAGTGGGCATCGATGAGTCACTCTTTGAGCGCAGTCCTTTTGAACTTTCGGGTGGTCAGATGAGACGTGTGGCTATAGCAGGTATGCTAGCCATGAAGCCAACTATTTTGGTTTTGGATGAGCCAACAGCTGGACTAGATCCTTTGGGCAGAAAAGAATTGATGACCTTGTTTAAAGAACTCCACCTTTCTGGAATGACAATCGTCCTGGTAACGCATTTGATGGACGATGTAGCTGCGTATGCTGATCAGGTCTATGTTATGGAAAAGGGGCGTTTGGTCAAAAGTGGCAAACCAAGTGATGTCTTCCAAGATGTAGCCTCTATGGAAAATGTACAGTTGGGTGTGCCTAAAATCACAGCTTTTTGTAAACGTTTGGCAGATAGAGGTGTAGCTTTTAAAAAACTGCCAATCAAGATAGAGGAGTTTAAGGAGTCGCTAAATGGATAGTATGATTTTAGGGCGTTATATACCAGGAGATTCCATCATTCATCGCTTGGATCCCCGTAGTAAATTGCTCGCTATGATCCTGTTGATTTTGATTGTATTTTGGGCTAATAATCCTCTCGCTAATCTCATTCTTTTTGTAGCGACAGGTATATTTATCGCTTTGTCGGGCGTTTCCCTCTCATTTTTTGTTCAGGGATTAAAATCCATGTTTTTCTTGATTGCTTTTACGACTCTATTTCAGCTCTTTTTCATTTCAAGTGGAAATGTCTTATTTGAGTTTTCTTTTATAAGAATAACGGATTATGCTTTGCAGCAAGCTGGGATTATTTTCTGTCGTTTTGTGTTGATTATTTTCTTTTCAACCTTGCTAACGTTAACGACTATGCCTTTGAGTCTGGCAGCTGCAGTTGAAGCTCTTTTAGCGCCGCTGAAACGCGTGAAAGTTCCCGTTCATGAAATTGGTCTCATGTTATCAATGAGTTTGCGTTTTGTTCCAACCTTGATGGATGACACGACGAGAATTATGAATGCTCAGAAGGCTCGTGGAGTTGACTTTGGCGAAGGCAGTATCGTTCAAAAAGTAAAGGCTATGATTCCGATTTTAATTCCTCTTTTTGCGACGAGCTTAAAACGTGCAGATTCATTGGCAATAGCCATGGAAGCGCGTGGTTATCAGGGAGGAAAGGGTAGAAGTCAGTATAGACAGTTGAGATGGAGTCAAAAGGATACACTGGCGATTCTTGTGATTCTGGTGCTGGGATGTCTCTTATTTTTCTTAAAATCTTAGTGGATTTGTAAGATTGATAAAAAATCACAGTAGTAGATCTTTAGTAAAAAGGTAGGAATATGAACCGTTTTAAAAAATCAAAATATCTAATTATTGTTTTTGTCACAGTTCTGGCAGTTTCTGTACTATTAGTGACAACCTATTCAAGTGCTATTGTGACAAAGCTAGGAGATGGAATTTCCTTAGTGGATAGAATTGTTCAGAAACCCTTTCAGTGGTTTGATACTTTCAAATCGGATTTGGAACATTTGACGCAGACGTACAATGAAAATGAAAGTCTAAAAAAACAGCTCTATCAACTAGAGGTGGAGTCTAATCAATCAGAAAGTTTAAAAAATGAAAATGAACAACTACGTCAGTTGCTGGATATGAAGTCAAAATTGCAGGCTACAAAAACCATTGCAGCAGATGTGATTATGCGAGCTCCAGTATCCTGGAAACAAGAGTTAACAATTGATGCGGGAAGTTCAAAAGGAGCTTCTGAAAATATGTTGGCTATTGCAAACGGGGGCTTGATTGGTAGTGTTTCAAAGGTGGAGGATCATTCAACAACGGTCAATCTATTGACAAATACCGAAAATTCAGACAAAATTTCTGTTAAAATCCTGCATGGCTCTACTGAAATTTACGGAATCATCGTTGGTTATGACAAGGAGTCTGAACTGCTTAAAATTAGCCAATTAAACAGCAACAGTGATATTAGCGCAGGAGACAAGGTGACTACAGGGGGGCTCGGAAACTTTAATGTTAAGGATATTCCTGTTGGAGAAGTTGTTGCTACAACACACAGCAGTGATTATCTAACAAAGGAGGTAACAGTAAAGTTAAGTGCTGACACCAAAGATCTTCATGTGGTAGAGTTAGTGGGGAATTAGCAATGAGACTGTTAAAACAAATTGGTATTTTCTTTTTACTCCCTTTTGTCGTACTAATTGATGCACATATTGGACAATTAGCGGAATCCTTCTTCCCTCACTTTCATTTAGCAAGTCATTTTCTGTTTTTATTTCTCTTGTTTGAGACAATTGAGGTTTCAGAATATCTCTATCTAGCTTATTGCTGTATAGCGGGTTTGGTGTACGATATCTATTTTTTCCACTTGATAGGAATTGCGACACTTCTATTTATCTTGATAGGTGCTTCGCTCCATAAGTTTAATAGCGTAATTTTGCTAAACCGTTGGACAAGAATGTTAACAATAGTTGTGATGAGTTTCCTATTTGATATGGGGAGCTACCTCCTTGCTCTTGCTATAGGATTGACAGTAGAATCGATGCCAGTTTTCATCGTCTATAGCCTTGTCCCATCAATGATTTTAAACTTTTTATGGATGCTTATTTTCCAATATATTTTTGAAAAATGTTATCTATAAGAAAGAAATAAAAATGTAACAAAGGCGTAATATTTATTATGTCTTTTTTTGGTATACTAGTAATGTCTTAAATAGAAGGAGTATCTACACAATATGAAGAAAAAAATCTTAGCGTCACTTTTATTAAGTACAGTATTAGTGTCACAAGCGGCGGTATTAACAACTGTCCACGCTGAAACAGCTGATGAAAAGATTGCTGCTCAAGATAGTAAGATTAGTAATTTGACAGCTCAACAAAAAGAAGCTCAAAAACAAGTAGATGAAATCCAAACGCAAGTTACAGCTATCCAAACTCAACAAACGAACTTGGAAGCTGAGAATGAAACTCTACAAGCTGAATCTAAAAAACTTGAAGGAGAAATTACAGAGCTCTCTAAGAACATTGTTGCTCGTAATGAATCTTTGGAAAAACAAGCACGTAGCGCACAAACAAACGGTGCTGCAACTAGCTATATCAATACAATTGTAAACTCAAAATCAATTACGGAAGCTATTTCACGTGTTGCAGCCATGAGCGAGATTGTATCAGCTAACAACAAAATGTTGGAACAACAGAAAGCTGATAAGAAATCTATCGCTGAAAAACAGGTTGCAAATAATGAAGCAATCAACACTGTCATTGCGAACCAACAAACGCTTGCTGACGATGCACAAGCATTGACAACAAAACAAGCAGAGTTGAAAGTTGCTGAGTTAAACCTTGCTGCAGAGAAAGCTACTGCAGAAGGCGAAAAAGCTACTTTGCTAGAACAAAAAGCAACTGCAGAAGCAGAAGCAAAAGCAGCGGCAGAAGCAGAAGCAGCTTACAAAGCTCGTCAAGCAAGCCAACAACAATCAGTAGTTGCTTCAGGAAATACAAGCTTCTCTGCTCAAGTACAAGCGACATCAACATCAACATCTGATGATGAGGATTCAAGCTACACTCCAGCACCTGCTCCAACTCCAGCACCTGCTAGACAACGTCCAACATATAGCTCAAATGCATCAAGTTACCCAACTGGGGAATGTACTTGGGGAGCTAAAACATTGGCACCTTGGGCTGGAGACTACTGGGGTAACGGAGCTCAGTGGGCTACAAGTGCAGCAGCTGCAGGATTCCGTACAGGATCAACTCCACAAGTTGGTGCGATTGCATGTTGGAATGATGGTGGTTATGGACACGTAGCAGTTGTTACAGCAGTTTCATCATCAACTAGCATTCAAGTATCAGAATCAAACTATGGTGGAGATCGTACAATCGGTAACAAGCGTGGATGGTTCAACCCAACTACAACTTCTGAAGGTTACGTAACATACATCTATCCAAACTAATGAATGAAACGAAGAGGCTCGATTGAGTCTCTTTTATTATTTTTTATCGAAAGCAAGTCCGAAATCTATCAAAACCACTTGAAAATATGGCTATGATGTGGTAAAATAAAACTTGTCGTGTAAACGATAATACTCATTCTTGATGAATTGTGAAACTGTTGCCCTCGGGTCGTTTTGCAAGTTGAAGTCGAGGAGAGGAAAAAACAAAAAGGAGAAATACTCATGGCAGTAATTTCAATGAAACAACTTCTTGAGGCTGGTGTACACTTTGGTCACCAAACTCGTCGCTGGAACCCTAAGATGGCTAAGTACATCTTCACTGAGCGTAACGGAATCCACGTTATCGACTTGCAACAAACTGTAAAATACGCTGACCAAGCATACGACTTTATGCGTGATGCGGCAGCTAACGATGCAGTTGTATTGTTTGTTGGTACTAAAAAACAAGCTGCTGACGCTGTTAAAGAAGAAGCAGAACGTTCAGGTCAATACTACATCAACCACCGTTGGTTGGGTGGAACTCTTACTAACTGGGGAACTATCCAAAAACGTATTGCTCGTTTGAAAGAAATCAAACGTATGGAAGAAGAAGGAATCTTCGACGTTCTTCCTAAGAAAGAAGTTGCACTTCTTAACAAACAACGTGCACGTCTTGAAAAATTCTTGGGTGGTATCGAAGACATGCCTCGTATCCCAAATGTAATGTACGTAGTTGACCCACATAAAGAACAAATAGCTGTTAAAGAAGCTAAAAAATTGGGTATCCCAGTTGTAGCGATGGTTGACACAAATACTGATCCAGATGATATCGATGTAATCATCCCAGCTAACGATGACGCTATCCGCGCGGTTAAATTGATCACAGCTAAATTGGCTGACGCTATCATCGAGGGACGTCAAGGTGAAGACGCAACAGCAGTTGAAGCAGAATTTGCATCTTCAGAAGCTCAAGCAGACTCAATCGAAGAAATTGTTGAAGTTGTAGAAGGCGACAACGCTTAATTCATATAAATAGTAATTACCTAGGAGGGCGGGGCGTAGCCCAGCTCTCCTATTTTTTAAAAAATATAGGAGAATCAAAATGGCAGAAATTACAGCTAAACTTGTAAAAGAGTTGCGTGAAAAATCTGGTGCCGGTGTTATGGACGCTAAAAAAGCGCTTGTAGAAACAGACGGTGATATCGAAAAAGCGATTGAATTGCTTCGCGAAAAAGGTATGGCGAAGGCAGCTAAGAAAGCTGACCGTGTTGCTGCAGAAGGTTTGACTGGTGTATTTGTTAACGGTAACGTTGCAGCAGTAGTTGAAGTAAATGCTGAAACTGACTTCGTTGCGAAAAACGCTCAATTCGTTGACTTGGTAAACGCAACAGCTAAAGTAATTGCTGAAGGAAAACCAGCGAACAACGAAGAAGCTCTTGCTTTGACAATGCCTTCAGGTGAAACTCTTGAAGCTGCATATGTATCTGCAACAGCTACAATCGGTGAAAAAATCTCATTCCGTCGTTTTGCTTTGCTTGAAAAAACAGATGCACAACACTTTGGAGCATACCAACACAATGGTGGTCGTATCGGTGTTATCTCTGTTATTGAAGGTGGAGACGAAGCGCTTGCTAAACAAATCTCAATGCACATTGCTGCGATGAAACCAACAGTTCTTTCTTACAAAGAATTGGATGAGCAATTCGTTAAAGATGAGTTGGCACAATTGAACCACGTAATCGACCAAGATAACGAAAGCCGTGCAATGGTTGGTAAACCAGCCCTTCCACACTTGAAGTATGGATCAAAAGCACAATTATCTGATGAAGTGATTGCTCAAGCTGAAGCTGACATCAAAGCTGAGTTGGCTGCAGAAGGCAAACCAGAAAAAATTTGGGACAAAATCATCCCAGGTAAAATGGATCGCTTCATGCTTGACAACACTAAGGTTGACCAAGCATACACACTTCTTGCACAAGTCTACATTATGGATGACAGCAAGACAGTTGAAGCTTACCTTGAATCAGTAAATGCTTCAGTAGTTGAGTTCGCTCGCTTTGAAGTTGGTGAAGGTATCGAGAAAGCAGCAAATGACTTTGAAGCAGAAGTTGCAGCTACAATGGCAGCAGCCTTGAATAACTAATAGAAAAGGAAGCAATTTGCTTCCTTTTTCTTTTGGTCTAGAGAGTAGGCTCTGTTATGAGTAAACAAAAAGCCCTTTAATAAGGGCTAAGTGGATTTAGGAGATTACACTTCAAATTCATAGAGTGCTGTAGACAAATAACGTTCGCCGTTATCTGGTGCTAAAGCAAGAACTTTCTTACCTGTACCTAATTTCTTGGCAACCTCAATTGCCCCGTAAATCGCTGCAGCTGAAGAAATCCCAACAAGGAAGCCTTCTTTTCCACCAATTTCACGGCCAAGTGCTAGAGCATCATCTGACGTTACGCGGACGATACCATCATAGGCCTTTGTATCAAGTGTTTCAGGAATAAATCCAGCTGAGATGCCTTGAATTTTGTGCGGTCCTGGCTTCTCACCAGACAATATAGCTGACTCGTCTGCCTCAACTGCATAAACTTGAATGTTTGAATTTGCTGCTTTAAGAGCGTGAGAAACACCTGAGATCGTTCCACCAGTACCAACACCACCCACAAAAGCATCTAGTCCATCAGAACCGAAAGCAGCCAGTATTTCAGCTCCTGTTGTTCTTTCGTGTACTTCTGGATTAGCTGGATTATTAAATTGGAGTGGAAGGAAACCGTCACGTTCAGTGGCAATTTCCTGAGCTTTGGCAATAGCCCCTTTCATTCCTTCGCTACCAGGAGTAAGGATGAGTTCAGCACCATAGGCTTGGATAATCTTACGTCGTTCCACACTCATCGTTTCAGGCATGACGATAACAACCTTATATCCTTTAGCGGCACCAACCCATGAAAGACCGATACCAGTGTTTCCACTCGTTGCTTCAACAATAGTAGCACCCGGTTTTAGAATACCATCTTGTTCCGCTTTTTCAATCATGCTAAGGGCAATACGGTCTTTTACTGACGATCCAGGGTTAAAAGCTTCTAGTTTAACATAGACATCTGCAGCACCCTCTGGAACAATGTTGTTAAGTTTAACAATCGGTGTTTGTCCGATAAGTTCAGTGATATTGTTATAAATAGCCATAGATATACCTCTTTGTATAAGATGATACTAGTATAACGCGCTTAAGGATATTTGTAAAATATAGAAATCCTATCAAAGTGATAGGATTTTTTTATATCAAAGGTCTGAGCCATTAATTTTTAATCGATTGTGATAAGCAAGTTCTAGTAAATAGGTGTAAAGGGGAAGAATATCCGTTTTCTTAGGAAATTCAAATTTGTGGTAACTAAAATGCTCATTATGTGCTTTTAGAAAGACATTCTCTAAATAAGTGATCGTAATCTCACTATCGTCTATACCTGCTCCCGCAGTTTCCATTTCAACGTTGACAATGTTCATCAAAAAGAGTGACTTAACAGACATCTTGCGACCAGTAGCGCCTTGCTTATCTGTAAAGATGATACGAATATTTGTAAAGATGATTGCGTCACGAATGAGCTTATATCCACTTTGGATTTCTTCATTCTCTAGTAGGTATTGACCATATTCTTTGATAAGAGCTTCTGTGTTTTGCTCGCTGAAGTTACCAGCAAGTCCTTGAATCAATTTCCCAAACGCCATGTATTTCTCCTTTATTTACACTAAGTTTACAGGAACTTCAACTTCTCGTAAACCTTGATCTGTTAAAGTAACCTTTCCATTAAAAAACTCTATAAGAGCAGACTTGATTTTTTCTTTCTCTTCCTTATCAACATAAATTATGGTATCGATTTGATCTGTAAAGTTTGTCTCGAGTTCCATGAGATTATGTTCTTTAAGGAAATTACCATACTCTTGGTATTGAGCGTAAGACATCTGAATGGCTATGCCAGCTTGCTCTTTGATTTCAATAATGCCTATTTCTTTGACAGCCAAGGCCACACTACCTGCGTAAGCGCGGATCAAACCGCCAGCGCCTAGCTTAATCCCCCCAAAGTAGCGAGTAACCACTACGCAGACATTCGTAAGATTATGATTTTCTAAGACGCCAAGCATAGGGACTCCAGCAGTACCACTAGGTTCGCCATCATCACTCGTACGCTTGATTTCACTGCGTTCTCCAATAATAAAGGCAGAGCAGTTATGGGTGGCTTTGTAGTGTTCTTTTTTGATGGCAGTGATAAAATCACGAGCCTCATCTTCACTATAGACACGCTTGGCATGACAGATAAAGCGCGATTTTTTGATTTCTTCTTGGACCTGTCCATCCTCTTTAATAGTTCTAAATTCCATGATTTAATTGTACTAAAAAAATATCTAAAGCGCTAGATTTTTACGAATAAAGAAGTATGAAAGTAAATCCAAATTATCTCGGTCGCTTGTTTACTGAGAAAGAATTAACTGAAGAAGAACGTCAGATGGCTGAGAAACTTCCAACTATGAGAAAAGAGAAGGGGAAACTGTTTTGTCAACGTTGTAATAGTAGTATTCTAGAAGAATGGCATTTACCTATAGGCGCTTACTATTGTAGGGAGTGTTTATTGATGAAGAGAGTCAGGAGTGATCAAGCTTTATACTATTTTCCGCAGGAGGATTTTCCTAAGCAAGACGTCCTCAAATGGCGTGGTCAGTTAACATCTTTTCAAGAAAAAGTGTCAGAGGGACTTCTTCAAGCGGTAGACAGGCAAGAGCCAACCTTGGTTCACGCTGTAACAGGAGCTGGAAAGACAGAGATGATTTACCAGGTTGTGGCTAAGGTAATCAATGACGGTGGTGCAGTTTGTTTGGCCAGTCCTCGAATAGATGTTTGCTTGGAGTTATATAAGCGACTGCAGAATGACTTTTCTTGTGAGATAGCACTACTTCATGGTGAGTCAGAATCCTATTTTCGAACACCACTAGTTGTTGCAACGACTCATCAGCTGTTAAAATTTTATCATGCTTTTGACTTGCTTATAGTGGATGAAGTAGATGCCTTTCCTTATGTTGACAACTCTGTTCTTTACTATGCTGTAAACCAATGTGTAAAGGAGGAGGGGCTAAGGATATTTCTTACAGCGACTTCTACAGATGAGTTAGATAAGAAGGTTCGCACAGGAGAATTAAAAAGGTTAAGCTTGCCGAGACGATTTCATGGAAATCCATTGATTATTCCAAAGCCAGTTTGGTTATCAGACTTTAATCGCTATATAGAAAAGAGTCAGTTGTCTCCAAAGTTAAAGTCCTACATTAAGAAGCAGAGAAGAACAGATTATCCTTTGCTAATCTTTGCATCAGAGATTAAGAAAGGCGAGAAACTAAAAAAACTCTTGCAGGAACAGTTTCCAAATGAAAACATCGGCTTTGTGTCCTCTGTCACAGAAAATCGATTAGAGCAGGTACAAGCTTTTCGAGATGGAGAGTTGACAATCCTTATTAGTACGACAATTTTGGAGCGTGGAGTCACCTTCCCTTGTGTGGATGTTTTCGTTGTAGAAGCTAATCATCGTCTCTTTACCAAGTCTAGCTTGATTCAGATTGGAGGGCGAGTTGGGCGTAGTATGGATAGACCGACTGGTGAATTGCTCTTCTTTCATGATGGATTAAATGTTTCTATTAAAAAAGCAATCAAGGAAATTAAGCAGATGAACAAGGAGGCAGGCTTATGAACTGTTTATTATGTGGACAGACAATAAAGAGTGACTTGACATTTAGTCACCTCTTGCTGTTTAAGAATGAGAAAAACTATCTTTGTTCAGATTGTGAGTCTACTTTTGAGAAAATTGGTGAGGACTATTGCCCAAACTGTATGAAAACAGGTTTGTCAACTCAGTGTCAAGATTGTAAACTTTGGTGTAAAGAAGAGATTCGAGTCGATCATAATGCAATCTTCACCTATAATCAAGCTATGAAAGACTTCTTTAGTCGATATAAGTTTGATGGGGATTTTCTACTTAGAAAGGTTTTTGCTCCTGTTCTAGCTAATGAATTGAAAAAGTATGGAGACTATCAATTTGTTGTTATTCCCCTAAGTCCTGAAAGATTGCTTGAGAGGGGATTTAATCAGGTTGAAGGTTTGGTTGAGGCAGCAGGTTTTTCTTTTCAAGATTTACTAGGGAAAAGAGAAGAGACGGCTAGTTCTTCTAAGAATCGCTCGGAACGATTAGCTACCGAAATTCCATTTTTTATAAAAACTGAAGCCCCTCTTCCTAAGAAAATTTTGGTTATTGATGACATCTATACAACAGGGGCAACTGTCAATCGTGTGAAGCATCTTTTTGAAGAAGCAGGAGCTTTGGATGTTAAAACTTTTTCCCTTGTAAGATGAGGAAAAATTTGCAAAACGAAAATGAAAGCGCTATAATATAGTTAGAAAAACAAAAATGTTTAGAAAGAAGGTACTTATATGATTAAATATAGTATCCGTGGTGAAAACCTAGAAGTAACAGAAGCGATTCGTGATTATGTAGTTTCTAAACTCGAAAAGATCGAAAAGTATTTTCAACCTGAGCAAGAGTTGGATGCACGTGTGAATTTGAAAGTTTATCGTGAAAAAACAGCAAAAGTTGAAGTAACGATTCCACTTGGATCTATTACTCTCCGTGCAGAAGATATTTCTCAAGATATGTATGGCTCTATCGATCTTGTAACTGATAAAATTGAACGTCAGATTCGTAAAAATAAAACAAAAATCGAACGTAAGAATAAAAATAAAGTTGCGACAAGCCAACTCTTTACAGATGCCCTAGTTGAAGATGAAAATGTTGTGCAACCAAAAGTAGTTCGTTCAAAAAAAATTGATTTGAAGCTAATGGATTTAGAAGAAGCCCTTCTTCAAATGGATTTGTTGGGACATGATTTCTTTATCTATGTAGATGTAGAAGATCAAACAACAAATGTTTTGTATCGCCGTGAAGATGGTGAAGTTGGTTTACTAGAAGTCAAAGAATCATAAAATTGAAATAACAAAAAAAGTGGTTTACTGATTTGTAAACCACTTTTTCTTATGAGGAAATAAGTAAAAAAACTAGGGAATCCTTGATTAAACAGCCAGAATCGCCCTTATAATCTGAACTTATAGGGTCGTTTATATTTATTAAGTAGACAAAATATACCCTAAGGGATAGAATGGAGTTGTCAACAAATAGCGAATACAAAAATGTAAGCGCTCTTATAACAAATAAATAAAGGAGTCATCACTATACTATGGCAACAAAAGAAGAAATTTTACGCGAACTATATCCTGAAGACCTTTTTCATTATGCGGATGGTCTAACTTTGGGTGAAGCAGAGGTTTTACAAGAAACTCGCCGTTTGATTGAGAAACATCTCCGTCCGGTTATTAATGAATACTGGGAAAAACCAGATTTTCCTTTTGAAGAATTCTATGCAGTGGCTAAGGGCGCTCAAATTATGAACAATCCAAAATTGTTTGAGGGACGTGAGGGTAGCTGGAAACCTTCTGAACTTTATATTGCTTTCTTGTATCTTGAACTTGGCCGCTTCGATGCTTCTATGGCAACATTCTACACCGTTCATGGCGGACTTTGCTATAACACAATTCTCTTGGGTGGTGATGAGCGTCAACAAAAAGAATTTCTTCCAAAACTAGCTGCATTTGATTGGCAAGGTTGTTTCGCTTTGACTGAACCTCTTTCAGGTTCTGATATTGCTGGAGGACTTGCGACTACTGCAGAACGTGTTGGGGACAAGTGGATTCTAAACGGTGAGAAACGCTGGATTGGTGGTTCAGACACTGCAGACGTTGTTCCTGTATTTGCTCGTGACGTTGCGGATGGCAAGGTGAAATGTTTCATCGTTCGTAAGGGAGCTCCGGGATATCATGCAGAACCAATTCCACATAAAATCGCTCTTCGTTGTGTCCGCAATGGCCATATCACCATGAAGAATGTGGAGGTTCCAGATTCAGACCGCTTGGTAAATATCAATGGTTTTGGTGATGTAGCCCGTATCTTGACCTTCACTCGTGCGGACGTTGCTCACATTGCTATGGGAGTGACTTGTGGATCTTATGTAGCAGCTCTTAAATATGCTAAAGATCGTGAACAGTTCAAACGTCCAATTGCCAAATTCCAAATCGTTCAAGAAAAATTGGCTCGTATGCAAGCAAATGCTGTAGCAGTTATTGCTTATTCAACTCGTATTGCTGAGATGCAAGAGAAAGGGAATGAATTGATGCTTAACTCTGCTCTTGCTAAGATGCACAATTCCTTGGTGATGCGCGAAACAGTTGCCCTTGCTCGTGAAACTTGCGGAGGTAATGGTATTACACTCGAAACAGACGTTGCTCGTTTCTTTGCAGATGCTGAATCAATCTATACCTATGAAGGCTCACACGAAGTGAATGCCTTGATTGTTGGTCGTGAGATTACTGGACTAGGTGCCTTTGTTTAATGTCAGGAGGGCGATTGAAGGATTTTTGTTCAATCGTCCTTGCTTCATGCAATGGATTTTTGTAAAATAAGAAATAAGAAGGAGAAAATAATGGTATCTAAGGTGATGATTATTGGTTCTGGTCAAATGGGAAGCGGAATTGCTCAAGTATTTGCTCAGGCTGGTTTTACAGTTTACTTAAACGATATTAAAGAAGAATTTGTTCAAAGAGGCTTGAATAATATCACAAAACAATTGGAACGTTCAGTTGAAAAAGGACGGATGTCTGCGGATGAGAAGGATCAGGTATTGGCCAATTTGATTCCATCTATTTCATATGAAGATGCGAAACAAGTCCAATTGGTGATTGAAGCTGCAACTGAGAATCGTGAGATCAAGTTGAATATTTTCAAACAATTGGATGAATTGACAGATCCTAAAACTATCTTAGCATCAAACACATCCTCTTTATCAATCACGGATATAGCTGCTGCTACAAAACATCAGGAACGCGTGATTGGAATGCACTTCTTTAATCCTGCCCCAATCATGAAACTTGTAGAGGTTATTAAGGCCTTGCAGACTTCAGAAGAAGTGGTTCAGGCAGTTCGTGAATTGACAGTGAAAATTGGTAAAACACCAGTTGATGTTAAAGATTCTTATGGTTTTGTTGTGAACAGAATTTTGATTCCTATGATCAATGAAGCCATTTACATTCTAGGTGAAGGAGTGGCTAGTGCCGAGGAAATCGATGAAGCGATGAAACTTGGTGCAAATCATCCTATTGGACCTTTGGCTCTTGCTGACTTGATTGGGTTGGATGTTTGTTTGGCTATTATGGGCGTCCTAAACCAAGGGTTTGGTGATCAAAAATACCGTCCTGCCCCTCTGCTTAAGAAAATGGTCGAAGCAGGAAAATTGGGACGGAAGACAAAAGAAGGTTTCTTTACTTACTAGACACTGATGGAGGTAGTCATGAAAGACGTAGTTATTGTTTCGGCAGTGCGAACACCTTTAGGTTCCTTTGGCGGGAGCTTGAAGAATGTTTCTGCTGTTGATTTGGGATCTTTGGTAATTAAGAGTGCTTTGGAAAAAGCGAATATTAAACCAGAGCAGGTAGATGAAGTGATTATGGGGAATGTCCTAGGCGCAGGTTTAGGCCAAAACGTGGCTCGCCAAATGAGTATTCATGCTGGGCTTCCTGAATTTACACCAGCCTTTACCATTAATAAGGTTTGTGGTTCCGGTTTGAAAGCAGTGCAGTTAGCTGCTCAAGCGATTCAGTGCGGAGATGCAGATATTATTGTAGCTGGTGGTGCAGAAAACATGAGCCAGGCTCCATATGTTTTGCCAAGCTTCCGTTGGGGTGGCCGTATGGGAGATTCGAAAGTGGTAGATACCATGATTAAGGACGGTTTATCTGATGCCTTTAACGAATACCATATGGGGATTACAGCTGAGAATGTGGCAGAAGAATATGGTATTAGCCGGGATGATCAAGATGCGCTTGCTTTGGAATCACAAAAAAGAGCAGTGGCGGCTATAGAATCTGGACGCTTTAAGGAAGAGATTGTTCCGGTGGTAATTCCTCAACGTAAAGGCGATCCTATCGTCTTTGATACAGATGAATTTCCTAGAAAAGATGCTAGCTTGGAGAGTCTGTCTAAGCTACGACCTGTTTTCAAAAAAGACGGTTCTGTTACAGCGGGAAATGCCTCAGGTATCAATGACGGAGCTGCAGCTGTCTTGGTCATGAGTGCTGAAAAAGCTGAAGAATTGGGACTTCCAGTCATTGCGCGCATTCGTTCGTATGCAAGTGCAGGTTTGGATCCTAAGATTATGGGTTGTGGACCGATTTATGCGACTCGCAAAGCTCTTGAAAAAGGCAATTTGACAGTTGATGATCTTGACTTGATCGAGTCAAATGAAGCCTTTGCTGCTCAGGCTTGTGCGGTTGGGAAAACACTTGGCTTTAACACAGATATTGTCAATGTCAATGGTGGCGCGATTGCTCTTGGTCACCCAATTGGGGCTTCAGGTTGCCGTATCCTAGTGACTCTGGTACATGAGATGATGAAACGTGATGCTAAAACTGGTTTAGCTACTCTCTGTATCGGAGGAGGAATGGGAACAGCCCTCATCGTTGAACGTTAGTTATTAGAAAACTGAACGTCATTTCCTCTTTTTCAATATTACGATTACAAAATGAGATTTTGATCCGGTCTCATAGTTACATACCTTATCAAGTGTCTTTCTCTAAAAGGGCTTGATAAGGTATTTTTATTTTTCCTAAGACTTTAAGGATGGATTGGACGACTATATCCTATAAGCTTAACTTATAGGACTATAAATAAAGATTAAGTAGACGGATGGGGAAAAAAGGTTTATGATGAAAATGTAAGCTCTTACATTTTGTGTTGGTATTTGTTGACGCTGTACTCTGTACTCAAAATAAATCAAGTAGGAGCAGAATAATGAGTAAAACTGTTTTATTAGAGGTTAAGAATGGTCTTGGCTATCTAACAATTAACCGTCCATCAGCTTTGAACGCCTTAAGTTCAGAAGTTTTAAAGGATTTGAATCTCGTTTTAGACCAAATTGAAGCAAGCGAGGACATTCGTGTTGTCATTGTGACTGGTCAAGGGGAGAAAGCATTTGTCGCAGGCGCGGACATTAAAGAGATGGACCAAATGTCTCCAATTCAGGCTCATGAATACATGACCTATGCGAACGACACCTTTACCCGCTTATCTGAATTGACTCAGCCAACTATTTCAGTATTGAATGGTTATGCTTTGGGAGGCGGTTTGGAATTAGCTCTTTCAACTGATATCCGAATCGGTTATGATAAGACAATGGTTGGCTTCCCTGAAGTCGGCTTGGGAATCATTCCTGGTTTTGCAGGTACCCAAAGAATGTCTCGTTTGATTGGTACTAGTAAAACAAAGGAATTAATCTTCACTGCTAGAATGGTTAAAGGACAAGAAGCATATGATCTTGGAATTCTTAACAAGTTGGTAGCAGCAGAAGAACTATTGCCTGCAGCAGAAGAGCTGGCGGCAGCGATTATGAAAAATGCACCGCTAGCAGTTGAAAAAGCTAAGCATGTCATTCAAGTTGGTTCAGAACTTCCTCTGAAAAATGCTATTCGTTTGGAAACAGAAGCGGAAGCTCTACTCTTCTCTACAGAAGATAAAGTTGAAGGAATGCATGCATTTGTTGAAAAACGTAAAGCTGTATTCAATCGTAAATAAAAGTTGAGGTGTTAGTATGAAAGCTGTTTTATCATTACAAGAAGCTATTTCTAAAGTAAAACCTGGTGATGTCATAGGGATTTCAGGATTCCTTGCTGTTGGTGAACCTTTGGAGTTAATCGAAGAGTTGGTTAGACAAAATCAACAAGATTTGACTTTGGTTTCAGTTGTTACTTCACATCCAGGTAAAGAAGTGGGTGTTGGACGCCTTTGTGAAAACCACCAAGTTAAAAAATATGTTGCTGCCCACATTGGTACATCTCCTGCTGCTCAAAAAGCGTACTTTAGTGGAGAAATGGAAGTAGAATTTACTCCAATGGGTACCGTTGTTGAACGTCTTCACGCTGCTGGAGCAGGCCTTGGAGGAGTTTTGACACCGACTGGAGTTGGTACAATTCTAGAAAACGAACATGAAAAAGTAGTTCGTAATGGTCGCGAGTACCTTATTTATGACCCTCTAAAACTTGACGTAGCATTGATTAAAGCTACAAAAGCTGACAAGTATGGAAACTTGTACATTGATGGTACAACTAAGAATATTTCATTGCAACTCGCTCTTGCGGCAGATACAGTTATCGTTGAAACAAATGAAATTGTTGAAGTTGGTGAAATTAAACCGGATGATATTTATATTCCAGGTATCCTTGTTGACTATGTAGTCCAAGGCTTAACTCCAGAAGAACACCATAAGATGATGGGGGACCTCTGGACAGAGACTAATAAATTAGCGGGGGTAAAATAATATGAAACCAAAAGAAATTATTGCAAGACGTGTTGCTCTTGAATTTAAAGATGGTGATGTTGTAAACCTTGGGTTTGGGATTCCAAATGCTTCTGCAGACTTCATCCCAGAAGGTGTTAACGTAATTCTTCAAGCTGAAAACGGTGCCCTTCGCTTTGGTGAAACACCAACTAAAGATAACTACAATCCAAACCTAGCAAATTCAGGTGGTGCACCAATCACTCTTCTTCCAGGAGCTGCTTTGTTTGATTTGCAAACATCATTTGCAATTATTCGTGGTGGTCACGTTGATGCGACTGTTCTTGGAGCTCTTGAAGTAAGCCAAGATGGAAGTATTGCTAACTGGATTATCCCAGGGAAATTTGCTCCTGGTATGGGTGGAGCGATGGACCTTTTGGTAGGTGCTAAGCGCGTAATTGGAGCAATCCAACATACTACAGGTGGTGAATCTAAACTCTTGAAAGAGTGCACATTGCCTCTATCAGCTAAAGGAGTATTAGATCTTGTCATCACAGAATTAGCTGTTTTTGGATTCAAAGATGGTAAATTCTTATTGAAAGAGCTGGCTCCTGGTGTGACATTAGAAGAAGTTCTTGAAAAAACAGCTGGGGAAGTTATTGTCTCAGAAGACCTAAAAACAATGCCGATTTAAGCAAAAAAAGAGCTATTTTCTACTCAGTGTGTTATAATACAAACTAGATAGTATTGTAAGCGCTTTATATATGACGTTAAAATGAAGTATTTGAAATGTTATTTCGATAAAAAGTCAGTAGACAACTATCAAACACTAGAATAGTTGTCTAATTGACTTGCTAAAATAGTGAAGGAAAGCTAGGTGATGGGTAAGTGGATATTATCCAAATGAACTATTTCATCAATATCATAGAATGCGGATGCAACCTTTCCATTGCTGCAAAGAAGATTCACATTAGTCAATCAGCCTTGAGTCAATTCGTGACAAATTTTGAAGCAGCTGAAGGGGTTCAATTATTCAATCGCAAGAATGGAAGATTAGAAAGTTTAACAGAGACAGGACGCAAAATTTATCGTTATGCGACCGAGATTGTGAATCGACATGAAGAAATGCTTTCCATGATCCATATAGAAGCTCAAAAACAAAAAGGCACCATTAATCTTGGTATTCCGTCCTTGATTTTACGAGTTTATTTTGCTAGTGCTTTGCCTCATTTTCTGAAAAATAATCCTCATATCCATATCCAGGTTACGGAAGGTGGGGGGAAGGAAATTCGTCAAAAAATGGTTGATGGAGATTTGAATCTCTCTATTCTGATAGAGCCTACGAGCCTGGATGCTAAAAAATATGAACAACATATCATTCAATTGGATGAATACGTTGCTTATATGGATAAGGATCATCCGCTGGCTCAGAAAAGCTTGTTGGAATGGTCTGATATTGCTGGTTATGAATTGGCAACCTTCAACAAAACATTTACGACTTATGATTTAGTGACAGAAAAACTTCGTTCACAACGAATTGAGGCTAAATTTGCTTATCTTTCCTCTACTTGGGACTTCCTAGTTGAATCAACTCATCAGACAGATTTGATTGCCCTTTTGCCAAGGCCGGTTGAATATTTTGTGGATAAGAGTCGTTTTAAGGCGGTTAGATTCAAGGATCCGATTCCATTTAATATTTGGTTTTGTAGACCCTATAAAAACTCCTACAATGAAGTAGAGTCTTATGTGTATGAAGAATTGTTGAAAGATTATTACCAACCGTTTTCTGACAACTAAGATGAGGTGAATGCGATGACCTATAATGACGTGCTGGGGCGAGAATTGAAGGCAGACGTGAAAGTGTTGATTCGGGACTATTTCAAGTCTCGTGAGGATGAACAACAGTTCCCTAGAGAATTGCTTTATCAGTTTATTGAGCAATTTAATATCTTTTCCTTGCTTTTAGATAGTCAAGATTCTGTTTTGAGAACCGAGTTTTTGACCTTTATTCGCTTGATTTCAAAAGATTTTCCTGCTTTTTCTGCTGTTCTACTAACTCAGGCATGTTATGGTATCTATCCTATTTTACGATATGGGAGTCAGGAACAAAAATCGCGTTACGTAGAACCATTAGTAAGGGGAGAAATCTTAGCTGGCTTGGGATTTTCTGAAGGAAAATTGATGGACAGCTTGGAGGTTATTGCAACAACTGCAAGGAAAACAGAAACAGGTTGGTCTTTAACTGGGAAGAAGTCAATTGTATCAAATTGCCGCTATACAGATATTTTGTTAATCTTAGCCAAGGTTCAGGAAGCTAACGGAGAAGATGGATACGGATTTTTCATTGTTGATACGACTCGACCGGGAGTTGCTTTTGGAGATGATATTGCAAAACCTGGTTTACAGGGTTTGCCTGTGAATTCGGTAACTTTTGATCAGGTCATATTGCCAGAAGATAGTCTGCTAGGATTGACGCTAAATGGGGAAACTCAGTTAAATGATATTATCAAAAAATTACAGCTAGGATTAAGCGCAATCTCTATTGGTATCTCTGAGGGAGCTTTTGAAAAAGGCCTGGCTTTTGTAAAGGTCAAAAGAGGATTTGGGAAACGATTAATCGATGCGACAGTCTATCAACATCAATTTGCAGACTTGTATACTAAGCTGTGTGCGGCTGAATCTTACTTTGCCTCCTACAAAGACAGGATGAATGCGGATTCTCTCTTTGTATCTCAGATAAAACTTTATACGACAAAAGTAGCAATTGAGATTTCTGAGGAAATTATTAGATTAATTGGACCTCTTCAAACCTTGGATGACATCCCCATAGACCGTTATCTAAAGGATGCCAAAACGATTGAAATCTATGGAAAATCTGGGGATTCGATTCGCAAAAGAATAGCAGCCCAATGGATAAAGGAGTAAAGCATGGCAGAACTCACCTTACAGGAATATCAATTTCATGATATGAAACTGATATGGCTACGTGGAGCCGATAAATTGACGGATGCGGGGACTCTTTTTGGTCCGGTTCCGAAAGTTGTGTGGTCTCGTTACTACCCAACAAATGATGCTAATATGATGGCAGAATTGACGGATCCTATTTTGATTCAGTACAAGGGTAAAAATTACTTGATAGATGCAAGTTTTGATACAGCAAAATTATCCGATAAACAAAGGCGCAACTTAGGAATCTTGTCTGAAAGTCGGGTAGAAGAAAGTTTGGCTCTTTTAGGACTATCGCCTGAAGACATTGACATCGTGCTGATGACACATATGCACCACGATCATTCTGGTGGCTTGACGTATGTGAATGATCAAGGGAAGCTGGTTTCCAAGTATCCAAACGCCAAGATTATTGTGAATGATGTCGAGTGGTATGAGATGAGAAACCCTAATGATCGAACGCAGGGAACTTATCTGAGAGAAAATTGGGAACCGATTCAAGATCAGGTGACGACTTTCTCAGAGTATATCAATGTCATTCCAGAAATCCAAATGATTCACACAAGTGGTCACAGCAATGGCCACAGTATTATCTTGCTCAAACAGGGGAAAGATACGATGATCCATATGGGGGACTTGATGTTATCACATGTTCATCGAAATCCTCTCTGGGTTCCAGCAGTTGATGATTATCCTATGAAATCAATTTTAGCCAAAAAGAAGTGGTTGCGTCAGGCTTTTGAGAATCATTATAAGTTTTTCTTTTACCATGATCAATTTTTTGCGGTGGTAGAGTTTGACAAGGATGGGAAGGAATTTGTAGATTATGTTCTACGTTCTCGCCCCCCACTTATTCCTTTTACAGATCAGCAGGATCGTAAGCCAGATTTTTTAGGATAGCAGAATATGAGGAGACAAATATAACATTTTCTTGTTGACGGGGATATTGGTGTATTATGCATCCATTTGCCAACAAGAATCAACAGAAAATAAAAGGAGGACTCATATGTCAATTACAAAACTTTTACAGATTAAATATCCGATTTTCCAAGGGGCTATGGCTCAAATCTCGCACTATCAACTAGCAGCAGCTGTTTCTGAGGCTGGAGGTCTGGGAATTATCGCTTCGGGTGGTATGACCGGAGAGCAGTTGCGAGAAGAAATTCGTGAACTGAGAAAGTTGACAGATAAGCCTTTTGGTGTCAACATCATGTTGATGATGAAAAATATCAAGGATATTGTGACCGTTATCATCGAAGAAAAGGTTCCAGTGGTAACTACAGGTGCAGGAACTCCTAAGCATATCATGCCTTACTTGAAAGAAGCAGGAATCAAGGTTATTCCAGTTATTGCCAGTGTCAAGCATGCTCAAAAAATGCAAGAATTGGGAGTTGATGCTGTAATCGCTGAAGGTTCAGAAGCTGGTGGCCATATTGGAGAGACCAATACAATGGCTCTTATCCCACAAATCGTTGATGCGGTAACGATTCCAGTCATTGCTGCAGGAGGTGTGGCAGATGGTCGTGGACTTGCTGCTGCGATTGCCCTAGGTGCACAAGGAGTTCAAATGGGAACAGTTTTTCTTGCTTCAGAAGAATGTCCAATTTCTCCAGCCTATAAAGAAGCTATTTTGGCGGCAAGTGATACAGCGACTGCGGTTACAGGCCGCATTGCGGGAGCGCCAGTTCGTTGTATTCGCAATGAGATGACGGATCACTACATTGAATTAGAGCAGAAAGGTACAGACCGAGAGGAACTGGAAGAAATTACGATTGGTTCCCTATCTAAGGCTGTCTATGAAGGTGATACAGTTCATGGTTCAATGATGAGCGGACAAATTGCGGGTTTGGTGAAAAACATCAAACCATGTAAGGCTATTTTAGAATCAATTGTGAAACAGGCGCAAGAGTGCCTACAAGACATTCGACTAGAATTAGGTGAATAATGTAATCTAGGCGGAAGATTCTGCACTGATGTGGAAAAAGGAGAGCGAGGCATTTGCTCTCCTTTTTTATATATGGTTTCTTTAAGAGCATCTTGCTATAATAAAAGCAGTACTTTCTCTTTAAAGGTCGCTTTTTAAGGGCATTTGTGATATAATAATGCGCAAGAGGTTTAGAATGAAAAAAAATAATTTAACTCCGAATTCTGCGATTCTACTAGGGATCGCAACTTTCGGAACCTTAACAATGCTGATTATTTTTTCACAAAATAATGTTGTAACAATCATTGTTTTGTTTTTATTTGTACTGCTTTATCTGCTTTTATTTGTATGGCAAAAAAAACAGTATGAAAAGAGCGAAATTGAACAAATCCAATATGTGAATCACCAAGCTGAAAATAGCTTGAGTACTTTGCTAGATCAAATGCCGGTGGGAGTCCTAAAATTAGACTTATCAAGCGGAGAAGTGGAATGGTTTAATCCTTATGCTGAGCTAATTTTGACTACTGAAGAAGGCGAAATTGATGTTGAGTTAATTCAAACCATTATCAAGGCTTCTGTTGGGAATCCAGGTTCTTATGCTACCTTGGGCGAAACACGATATGCTGTCCATATTGACAAGGCTTCGGGTGTTCTGTATTTCTTTGATGTTTCTGGGGAATATGAAGCAACTATTGAATTGGTAACTAGCCGTCCAGTCATTGGGGTCATCTCAGTGGATAATTACGATGATTTGGAGGATTCGACGTCTGACTCTGATATCAGCCAAATCAATAGTTTTGTAGCTAATTTTGTTTCAGAATTTGCTAGTAAGTATGCTATGTTTTCTCGCCGTGTGGGGATGGATCGTTTTTATGTATTCACAGATTATACAGTACTCGAGGAATTGATGAATGATAAATTCTCTGTTATTGATACTTTCCGAGAAGAATCAAAACAGAGGCAACTAGCCCTAACTTTAAGTATGGGATTTTCTTATGGTGATGGAAATCATGAAGAGATAGGGAAAATTGCCTTGCTCAACTTGAACTTAGCAGAAGTTCGCGGTGGTGACCAGGTGGTGGTCAAGGAAAATAACGAAACCAAGAATCCAGTCTACTTCGGTGGAGGAACTGCTGCATCTATCAAACGTACTCGTACACGTACGAGAGCCATGATGACAGCCATTTCTGATAAGATTCGAAGTGTTGACCAAGTTTTTGTGGTCGGTCATAAAAATCTAGACATGGATGCTTTGGGCTCTGCTGTCGGTATGCAGTTGTTTGCAAGTAATATTATTGAGAACAGTTATGCGGTCTACGATGCAGACCGTATGCCAGCAGATATTGAACGTGCTATTCAGTTCTTGAAGAAGGAAGATGTCACGAAACTTTTATCTCTTACAGATGCGATGAAGCTAGTTACAAACCGTTCATTATTGATTCTGGTGGATCATTCCAAGACGGCTTTGACCTTGTCAAAAGATTTTTATGATTTGTTCACTCAAACCATTGTTATTGACCATCATAGACGTGATCAGGATTTCCCTGAGAATGCCGTTATCACTTATATTGAAAGTGGGGCAAGTAGTGCGAGTGAGCTGGTCACAGAATTGATTCAGTTCCAAAATTCTAAGAAGAATCGTTTGAGTCGTATGCAGGCCAGTGTTTTGATGGCTGGTATGATGCTGGATACCAAGAATTTTACATCTCGCGTGACGAGTCGAACCTTTGATGTGGCTAGCTATCTGAGAACACGGGGAAGTGATAGTATCGCAATCCAGGAGATTGCTGCGACAGATTTTGAAGAGTACCGTGAGGTAAATGAACTCATTTTACAAGGTCATAAGCTAGGTTCAGATATCTTGATTGCCCAAGCTAAGGACTCAATGTCTTATGACACAGTTGTTATCAGTAAAGCTGCCGATGCTATGTTAGCTATGTCTGGCATTGAAGCCAGCTTCGTTCTAGCAAAAAACACACAAGGATTTATCTCTATCTCGGCTCGAAGTCGTAGTAAAATCAATGTTCAACGCATTATGGAAGAGCTGGGAGGAGGAGGCCACTTTAATCTAGCAGCTGCGCAAATCGAGGATATGAGTTTGTCAGAAACAGGAGAAAAATTGACTCAACTAATCTTGGAAGAACTAAAGGAAAAGGAGAAAGAAGAATGAAAGTAATCTTTTTAGCAGATGTAAAAGGAAAAGGAAAAAAAGGTGAAATTAAGGAAGTGCCAACTGGCTATGCTCAAAATTTCCTGATTAAAAAGAATTTGGCCAAGGAAGCGACTGCTCAAGCAGTGGGTGAGTTGCGAGGAAAACAAAAATCAGAAGAAAAGGCTCATGCTGAAATGGTTGCTGAAGCAAAAGCCATCAAAGCTAAGCTTGAAGCAGAAGAAACGGTTGTAGAGTTTGTTGAAAAGGTTGGACCAGATGGCCGTACATTTGGCTCCATCACTAACAAGAAAATTGCAGAAGAATTGCAAAAGCAATTTGGTATCAAGATTGACAAACGCAATATTCAAGTGCAAGCACCAATTCGAGCAGTAGGTTTGATTGATGTACCAGTGAAGATCTATCAAGATGTTACAAGTGTCATCAATCTTCGTGTAAAAGAAGGTTAAGTTTACAACTTCTTGACAAGATTGTAAAAGGAAGGAAAGTCGGATGGCAGAAGTAGAGGAACTGCGAGTTCAACCTCAGGATATTTTGGCAGAACAATCTGTTCTGGGGGCTATTTTTATAGATGAGAGTAAGCTCGTTTTTGTCCGAGAATACATTGATTCTCGTGACTTCTTTAAGTATGCTCATCGGTTGATTTTCCAAGCGATGGTAGATTTGTCGGATCGTGGAGAAGCGATTGATGCGACAACAGTTCGGACGATTTTGGATAGCCAAGGAGATCTGCAAAATATTGGTGGCTTGTCTTACCTTGTTGAAATTGTCAACTCTGTACCAACTTCAGCTAATGCGGAATATTATGCTAAAATTGTAGCTGAAAAGGCTATGCTACGTCGCTTGATTTCCAAATTGACAGAGTCTGTCAACCAAGCCTATGAGGCTTCTAAGCCTGCAGATGAAATCATTGCTCAGGCTGAAAAGGGACTCATTGATGTTAGCGAAAACGCCAATCGTAGTGGGTTCAAGAACATCCGAGATATTCTAAATATCAACTTTGGAAACCTAGAAGTTCGGTCACAACAAACTACGGATATCACTGGTATTGCTACAGGCTACCGTGATTTGGACCATATGACAACAGGTCTCCACGAGGAGGAGTTGATTATCCTAGCAGCTCGTCCAGCGGTTGGTAAGACGGCCTTTGCTTTGAACATTGCGCAGAACATCGGGACCAAGTTGGACAAGACGGTAGCCATCTTTTCACTGGAAATGGGTGCGGAAAGTCTAGTAGACCGGATGCTAGCGGCCGAAGGCTTGGTGGAGTCTCATTCTATCCGTACGGGTCAATTGACTGATGAGGAGTGGCAAAAGTATACCATTGCTCAAGGGAACCTAGCCAACGCGAGTATCTATATCGATGATACACCAGGGATTCGGATCACGGAAATTCGTTCGCGCTCACGCAAACTGGCTCAAGAAACAGGCAATCTAGGCTTGATTTTGATCGACTACCTACAGCTTATCACAGGTACTGGTCGTGAGAACCGCCAACAAGAAGTCTCTGAAATTTCTCGTCAGTTGAAAATTCTAGCTAAGGAGCTAAAAGTTCCAGTCATTGCTCTTAGTCAGTTATCTCGTGGAGTGGAACAGCGTCAGGATAAGAGACCAGTCTTGTCTGATATTCGTGAATCGGGTTCTATCGAGCAGGATGCGGATATCGTAGCCTTTCTATACCGTGACGACTACTATGATCGTGCGGGTGAAGAAGAGGAAGGAATTCCAAATAACAAGGTAGAGGTTATCATCGAGAAAAACCGTAGTGGAGCTCGCGGAACGGTGGAATTGATTTTCCAAAAAGAATACAATAAATTTTCAAGTATCTCAAAGAGGGAGGCATAAAATGTCAGATGCATTTACAGATGTAGCCAAGATGAAAAAAATCAAAGAAGAGATCAAGGCGCATGAGGGACAAGTCGTTGAAATGACTTTGGAGAATGGCCGTAAGCGCCAAAAAAATCGATTGGGTAAGCTAATTGAGGTTTATCCATCTCTGTTTATCGTTGAATTTGGGGATGTTGAAGGAGATAAACAAGCCAATGTCTATGTTGAATCCTTCACCTACTCAGATATCTTGACAGAAAAGAACTTGATTCGCTATCTAGACCAAGAATCATAAAATGAAGTGAGCTTTGCTCACTTTTTTCTTTTTCTCCCGAATAGTATAAACGAGGGTAACCTCGGAAATTTATATCACTAAGGAGAATGAATGACGTTTTTTAAATCAGGAGTTAAGAAGAGTAGATATACTCAGTTGGGTGTAGGGTTGGCTACTTTGTTCGTTATGAGTACCTTTTTGTTTGATGGGGAATCGGTACAGGCTGATAGTGTAGCGCGTGGAGATGACTATCCGCTTCACTACAAAAATGGTAGTGTTGAAATCGATCAATGGCGGATGTATTCTCGCCAGTGTACCTCTTTTGCAGCCTTTCGTTTGAGTAGTGTAAATGGCTTTGAGATTCCTCCTGCCTACGGAAATGCGAATGAATGGGGACATCGCGCAAGGCGAGAAGGCTACCGTGTGGATACTAAGCCAGAAGTTGGGGCTATTGCTTGGTCGACAGAAGGTTATTATGGGCACGTGGCCTGGGTATCAAATGTATCAGGTGATACGATTGAGATCGAAGAGTATAATTATGGGGTTCGAGAAAAGTATAACCGTCGAAAAGTCAAGGCTAGTTCGATGACAGGTTTTATTCATTTCAGGGATTTATCTGCTAGCCATAGTGCGGGTGAGAATGCTCTTAGCTCAGAGCTTCCGTCTAGTGGGACAATAGTGTTCACGGGGAAATCGCCTATTATGGACCAACCGTCAAGCACAGGACAGGTTATTGACTACTATTACGCTGGTGAGAGTGTGAGTTATGATCAAGTTCTTGAAAAGGATGGTTATAAGTGGCTCGGTTATCTATCCTACAGTGGTTCTAGAAGATATGTGCAGTATGCAGAGTTAAGCAATACAGAAAAAGGCTGGAAAAAAGAAGGAGGGAGTTGGTATTACCGAGAGAATGGTAAGCTAGTGACAGGATGGAAAAAAGTTAACGGCAATTGGTATCATTTAAAAGAAAATGGGGCCATGTCAACTGGCTGGATTAAGGATGGCTCTTACTGGTATTACCTAAAGGCTTCGGGTGAGATGCAGACGGGATGGCTTAAAGACAAGGGAACTTGGTATTACTTAGAGGAATCTGGTCGGATGAAAGCTAGTCAATGGTTCCAAGTCTCGAGTCAACATTACTATGTTGATGCTTCGGGAGCCTTAGCTGTTAATACGATTATTGATGGCTACAGACTCGACAGTGATGGGGTAAGAATAGGAAGTATTTCTTAAACATCATACAGGCTTTCTTCTTGTTTATAAAATTTTAAAATTGATGTCGGATTAGTTGACGTTCTTTAGATATTGTAACATAATAACATCAAAAACTAAAAAAGGGCATCATCTAATGGACAAGAAGAAAGTTATTTTAACAAGTTTAGCAAGTGCAGCTGTATTGGGTGCTAGTGTACTCGTTTCGCAGTCTTCAGTAGTTAAGGCAGCTAAGGAAGAGATTGGTAAAGAAGATCTCTTGAAGGTTATCGCAGATGAGGAGCTGGAGATTGGTGATGTTATTGTAGACTGGCCAGCAGATACGAGCGAGCACAAAACGGTAGCTGAACCTGTATCAGAATTCACAGATGAAGACCAAGCTAAGTTAGACGAAGCTGATAAAGAGGCTCAGGTTGATGCAGCTAAAGTTCTCTCAGATTTAATCGCTACCCTAGAAAAAATCGAAAAATCAACCATTGACGACATCAACAAAGATGCCACTATCACTGATAAGGAAGCAGCAGAAGAAGCTAAGAAAGAAGAAGAGGCTAAACTCGCTGCAGCGGACAAGGAAGCGGCGGAAGAAAATAGTAATGCGAAAAAACTTGAGCTAAGTAAATTAGAAGAGCAAGTTGCTAAGATTAAAGTGCAATTATCAAGTTTACAAGTTTCTGGTGACAAGAATAGTTAAGTAAAAGACTTGCAACAAGCTGTAGTAGACTATGAGGATGCTATTAAGGCTCTAAGTAGTGTCATGTCAGCTGTTCTTGAAATTGAAGACTTTAAAGGAGGGGTGAACGCAGTAGAAGCTGCAACTGCAGAGTTGTCAGAATACAACAAAGGTGTAAATGCGGTAGAAGCTGCTGTCAATGAACTCCCAGCCTATGGCGAAAGTGGCGCTCCGGTCGTAGCGAACGTTCCAGCTTACGGAGAAAGCGGAACACCAATAGTAAACAACACTCTGCCTTATGGCGAAAGTGGTGCTCCAGCCGTAGCAAATGTTCCAGTTTACGGAGAAAGTGGTGCTCCGGCAGTGGCTACTATTCCAGCCTATGCAGAAAGCGGTGCTCCAGCAGTAGCGAATGTCCCAGCTTACGGAGAAAGTGGTACACCAATAGTAAACAATGCTCTGCCTTATGCAGAAAGCGGCGCCCCAGCTCTAGTAAATGTTCCAGTTTATGCAGAAAGTGGTGCTCCGGCAGTGGCTACTATTCCAGCCTATGCTGAAAAGATTGAACCTGCAGTATATGAAGTTCCAGAATACACTGACAGTGTAGCTCCTTTGGCTACAAATCCGACTCTTGGAACTGAACAAGATCGCACCTACAAAGCGCCTGCAGCAACAGATGAGCAACTCCTTCCAAATACTGGAAGCCAAGATGCTTCAGCAGTTGCATCGCTAGGATTTATTGGTCTCCTTCTTGGTTTGCTACCATTTGCAAAGAGAAAATTGAACAAATAAATCGCA
The DNA here is from genome assembly GCF_965111685.1 of Streptococcus oralis. Lineage (GTDB taxonomy): Bacteria > Bacillota > Bacilli > Lactobacillales > Streptococcaceae > Streptococcus > Streptococcus oralis_B. The sequence goes on along the minus strand of NZ_OZ217340.1, from coordinate 1,900,625 downwards.
TGAAATCAATACAAGAAAAGGATTTGAATAGTCCTTTTCTTTTTTATGGTGAAATAGGGATAAGTCCAAGTTTTTCAGCTCTTTCCGATGGTATTTTTCCTTGCTTTCCTTTATAATGGGTGTATGGACAAGAAAAAATTATTATTAATTGATGGATCTTCTGTTGCTTTTCGAGCTTTTTTTGCGCTCTATCAGCAGTTGGATCGTTTTAAAAATGCTAATGGCCTTCATACCAATGCAATCTATGGCTTTCAACTCATGTTGAATCATGTCTTAGAGCGGGTTGAGCCCAGTCATGTTTTGGTAGCCTTTGATGCAGGTAAGACGACTTTCCGAACAGAGATGTATGCAGACTACAAGGGGGGCCGTGCTAAAACTCCAGATGAGTTTCGTGAGCAATTTCCCTTCATTCGTGAGTTGTTAGACCATCTTGGGATTCGTCATTATGAGTTGGCCCATTATGAAGCGGATGATATCATCGGGACCCTAGGCCGTTTGGCTGAGAAGGATTCCTTTGATGTAACAATCGTTAGCGGAGACAAGGACTTGATCCAGTTGACGGATGAGAATACGGTGGTCGAGATTTCCAAGAAAGGTGTGGCTGAGTTTGAGGCCTATACACCAGATTACCTCATGGAAAAAATGGGCCTCACACCAGCTCAGTTCATTGATCTTAAGGCTCTTATGGGGGATAAGTCTGATAATATCCCTGGTGTCACGAAAATCGGTGAAAAGACGGGCATCAAGCTCTTGCTAGAACACAGTTCGCTAGAGGGTATTTATGAAAATATCGATGGCATGAAGGCTTCTAAGATGAAGGAAAATCTCATCAATGACAAGGAACAAGCCTTTTTGTCTAAAACCTTGGCGACCATTGAGACTCAGGCACCAATTGAGATTGGCCTAGATGATTTGGTCTATAATGGCCCAGATGTGGAAAATCTCGGGAAATTCTACGATGAGATGGGCTTCAAACAGCTCAAACAAGCTCTAAATGTTTCGTCAACGGATGCGCCTGAGAGCTTGAATTTCACTATCGTTGACCACGTCAGTCAAGACATGCTGAGTGCCGACTCTATCTTTCACTTTGAACTCTTTGGTGAAAATTACCATACGGATGATTTGGTTGGTTTTGCTTGGTCTTGTGGGGATAAACTTTACGCTACAGATAAACTTGAGCTCTTGCAGGAGCCGATTTTCAAGAATTTTCTAGAAAAAACACCTCTGAAAGTGTATGACTTTAAGAAAGCTAAGGTTCTTTTAAATCGCTTGGGCTTGAACCTGCAGGCCCCTTCTTTTGACAGTCGCTTGGCCAAATACCTTCTCTCTACTGTCGAGAATAATGAAATTTCAACCATTTCGAGTCTTTATGGTCAGACTTACATAGTCGATGATGAGACCTTTTACGGCAAGGGGGTCAAGAAGGCACTTCCTGAACGGGAAAAATTCTTGGAACACCTAGCTCGCAAGGTTGCTGTATTGGTTGAAACCGAACCTGTTTTACTTGAAAAGCTCAGTGAACATGGACAGTTAAACCTTCTCTATGACATGGAGCAACCTCTGGCCTTTGTCCTTGCCAAGATGGAAATCGCTGGAATTACAGTCAAGAAAGAGACCTTGCTTGAGATGCAGGCTGAAAATGAGCTTGTCATTGAAAAGCTAACTCAGGAGATTTATGAGCTAGCTGGTGAGGAGTTTAATATCAACTCGCCTAAGCAGTTGGGCGCGCTTCTCTTTGAAAAGATCGGTCTTCCTCTAGAATACACCAAGAAAACCAAGACAGGTTACTCGACAGCTGTGGATGTGCTAGAGCGCTTAGCTCCTATTGCTCCGATTGTTAAAAAAATTCTAGACTACCGTCAGATTGCTAAGATTCAATCTACCTATGTGATTGGCTTGCAGGACTGGATTTTGGATGATGGCAAGATTCACACGCGCTATGTGCAGGATTTGACTCAGACAGGGCGTCTGTCTAGTGTGGATCCAAACTTGCAAAATATCCCTGTGCGTTTGGAACAAGGCCGCCTCATTCGTAAGGCTTTTGTGCCAGAGTGGGAGGATAGTGTTCTACTCAGTTCGGACTATTCACAGATTGAGTTGCGCGTTTTGGCGCATATTTCTAAGGATGAGCACTTAATCAAGGCCTTTCAAGAGGGAGCTGATATCCATACCTCGACAGCCATGCGTGTCTTTGGAATTGAACGTCCTGAGGATGTGACACCAAACGACCGTCGCAATGCCAAGGCGGTTAATTTCGGAGTGGTTTACGGGATTTCAGATTTTGGCTTGGCAAACAATCTTGGTATTAGTCGTAAGAAGGCCAAAGCCTACATTGATACCTATTTTGAACGTTTCCCTGGAATCAAAAACTATATGGAAGAAGTGGTACGTGAGGCGCGTGATAAGGGATATGTAGAGACCCTTTTCAAGCGTCGTCGCGAGTTGCCAGATATCAATTCGCGCAACTTTAACATTCGTGGTTTTGCGGAGCGGACAGCCATTAACTCCCCTATCCAGGGATCGGCAGCAGATATTCTCAAAATTGCTATGATTCAGCTAGACAAAGCTCTAGTTGAGGGTGGTTATCAGACCAAGATGCTCTTGCAAGTGCATGATGAAATCGTCCTTGAAGTTCCGAAATCAGAACTAGCAGCCGTCAAAGTACTGGTAAAACAAACCATGGAAGAAGCCATCCAGCTCAGTGTTCCCCTTATCGCAGATGAAAATGAAGGGGCAACCTGGTACGAGGCTAAATAAGAAAGCTAAGATAGAGTTTGAAGCATTTGCCTTCAAACTCTTTTTCATAGTTTTCTGTAAGCAGTTTCCTTGACTTTTTCTTGTATTTGCGTTACTATATGTCCATACAAGATATGGGAGTCTGTGTACAGTCTGAGAGGAAGTGTTAAACTTCGACCGCACCTGATCTGGGTAATGCCAGCGTAGGGAACGATACTTAGCCGAATTCTGCACCTTTTCCATATATGGGAAAGGTTTTCTTTTTGTCAAAGGGAAACCTGAGAAAAGGAGGTTTTTATGAAAGCAAGCATTGCCTTGCAAGTCTTGCCCCTATCACAGGGGATTGATCGAATTGCTATTATCGATCAAGTGATTGCTTATCTGCAAGCTCAGTCTGTGACCATGGTGGTGACACCATTTGAAACGGTCTTAGAAGGGGAGTTGGATGAGCTCATGCGCATTCTCAAAGAAGCTCTTGAAGTGGCAGGGCAGGAGGCAGATAATGTCTTTGCCAATGTCAAAATAAATATAGGAGAGATTTTAAGTATTGATGACAAACTTGAAAAGTATACTGAGACGACACATTAGTCTATTGGGTTTTCTAGGAGTCTTGTCAATCTGGCAGTTAGCAGGAATATTCAAACTTTTACCCAAGTTTATCCTACCAACTCCCTTTGAAATTCTCCAGGCCTTTGTTCGTGACAGAGAATTTCTCTGGCACCATAGCTGGGCGACCTTGAGAGTGGCTTTACTCGGACTAGTCTTAGGAGTCTTGATTGCCTGTCTCATGGCGGTGCTTATGGATAGTATGACTTGGCTCAATGACTTGATTTACCCTATGATGGTGGTTATCCAGACCATTCCGACCATTGCCATAGCGCCTATCTTGGTCTTGTGGCTAGGCTATGGGATATTGCCCAAGATTGTCTTGATTATCCTGACGACAACCTTCCCTATCATTGTTAGTATCTTGGACGGTTTTAGGCATTGTGACAAGGATATGCTGACTTTGTTTAGTCTGATGCGAGCAAACCCTTGGCAAATCCTGTGGCATTTTAAAATCCCTGTCAGTCTGCCTTACTTTTATGCAGGTCTGAGGGTCAGTGTCTCCTATGCTTTTATCACAACAGTGGTATCTGAGTGGTTGGGAGGCTTTGAAGGACTAGGTGTCTACATGATTCAGTCCAAGAAACTGTTTCAGTATGATACCATGTTTGCCATTATTATTCTGGTGTCGATTATCAGTCTTCTAGGGATGAAGCTGGTCGATATCAGTGAAAAATATGTGATTAAATGGAAACGTACTTAAAAGAAGCGTTTTTGAAAAAGAAAAGAGGAAATAAAATGAAAAAGACATGGAAAGTGTTTTTAACGATTGTAACAGCATTTGTAGTTGTATTGCTTGTGGCTTGTGGCCAAGGAATTGCTTCTAAGGACAACAAAGAAGCAGAAGTTAAGAAGATTGACTTTATCCTAGACTGGACACCAAATACCAACCACACAGGACTGTATGTTGCCAAGGAAAAAGGTTATTTCAAAGAAGCTGGAGTGGATGTTGATTTGAAATTGCCACCTGAAGAAAGCTCGTCTGACTTGGTGATCAATGGCAAGGCACCATTTGCTATCTATTTCCAAGACTACATGGCTAAGAAATTGGAAAAAGGTGCAGGAATCACTGCTGTTGCCGCTATCGTTGAGCATAATACATCAGGAATCATCTCACGTAAATCTGACAATGTGAACAGTCCAAAAGACTTGGTTGGGAAGAAATACGGAACTTGGAATGACCCGACTGAGCTTGCTATGTTGAAAACCTTGGTAGAATCTCAAGGAGGAGACTTTGAGAAGGTCGAAAAAGTACCGAACAACGACTCAAACTCGATTACACCGATTGCCAATGGTGTCTTTGATACTGCTTGGATCTACTACGGTTGGGATGGAATCCTTGCTAAATCGCAAGGTGTTGATGCTAACTTCATGTATTTGAAAGACTATGTGAAAGAGTTTGACTACTACTCACCAGTTATCATCGCAAACAACGACTATTTGAAAGACAATAAAGAAGAAGCTCGTAAAGTCATCCAAGCCATCAAAAAAGGCTACCAATATGCCATGGAACACCCAGAAGAAGCGGCTGATATCCTGATCAAGAATGCCCCAGAACTCAAGGAAAAACGTGATTTCGTCATCGAATCTCAAAAATACTTGTCAAAAGAGTATGCTAGCAACAAGGAAAAATGGGGACAATTTGATGCTGATCGCTGGAATGCCTTCTACAAATGGGATAAAGAAAATGGTATCCTCAAGGAAGACTTGACTGATAAAGGATTCACTAACGAATTTGTAAAATAATGACAGAAATTAGACTAGAACATGTAAGCTATGCCTACGACAATGAAAAGATTTTAGAGGACATTAACCTACAAGTGACTTCAGGTGAAGTGGTTTCTATCCTAGGTCCAAGTGGTGTTGGAAAGACTACTCTCTTTAATCTAATCGCAGGGATTTTAGAAGTCCAGTCAGGAAAAATTGTCCTTGATGGAGAGGAGAATCTCAAGGGGCGCGTGAGTTATATGCTACAAAAGGATTTACTCTTGGAGCATAAGACAGTCCTTGGCAATATTATCCTGCCCCTCTTGATTCAAAAGGTTGATAAGGCAGAAGCCATTGCTAGCGCGGATGAAATCCTTGCGACCTTCCAGTTGACAGCCGTAAGGGACAAGTATCCTCATGAACTCAGTGGTGGGATGCGGCAACGTGTGGCCTTGCTCCGTACCTACCTTTTCGGACACAAGCTCTTTCTCTTGGATGAGGCTTTCAGCGCCTTGGATGAAATGACCAAGATGGAGCTCCATGCTTGGTATCTGGAGATTCACAAACAGTTGCAACTGACAACCTTGATTATTACCCACAGTATCGAAGAGGCCCTCAATCTCAGTGACCGCATCTATATCTTGAAAAATCGTCCTGGGCAGATTGTCTCAGAAATTAAACTAGAGTGGTCTGAAGGTGAGGACAAGGAAGTCCAAAAAATTGCTTTTAAACTCCAGATTTTAGCGGAATTGGGCTTAGATAAGTAGAAAAATAGGGAGTTGGTGAAGATTATCCTTTACCAGCGCCCTTTTTCTTTTAAAAATGAGAAAATTTCGGTATAATAGTCAAAGATAGTCAAGGTTCAAAGAAGGAGTTTGATTTACTATGAGATTTAAAAATACATCAGATCATATCGAAGCCTATATCAAGGCGATTTTAGACCAGTCTGGTATCGTGGAATTGCAGCGGAGCCAGTTAGCAGATACCTTTCAGGTTGTACCGAGTCAGATCAACTATGTCATCAAGACACGCTTTACGGAAAGTAGAGGTTACTTAGTTGAGAGTAAACGAGGTGGTGGAGGCTACATTCGCATAGGTAGGATTGAATTTTCCAGTCATCACGAGATGCTCCGCGATTTGCTTTATTCGATTGGTGAGCGAGTTAGTCAGGAGATTTATGAGGATATTCTCCAGCTTTTGGTGGAGCAGGACTTGATGACCAAGCAGGAGATGACCTTGCTGACTTCAGTAGCAACAGATCGTGTCCTAGGGGAAGAATCCTCAGTTGTCCGTGCCAATATGCTCCGACAGCTATTACAAGAGGTAGATAGAAAAGAGAAGTAAGATGAACTATTCAAAAGCATTGAATGAATGTATCGAAAGTGCCTACATGGTTGCGGGCCATTTTGGAGCTCGATATCTAGAGTCTTGGCATTTATTGATTGCCATGTCCAATCACAGTTACAGTGTGGCAGGTGCGACTCTAAATGATTACCCATACGAGATGGACCGTTTAGAAGAGGTTGCGTTGGAACTGACTGAAACGGACTATAGCCAAGACGAAACCTTTACGGAATTGCCCTTTTCCCATCGTTTGGAGGTTCTCTTTGCAGAAGCAGAGTATGTGGCTTCAGTGGTCCATGCTAAGGTGCTAGGGACAGAGCATGTCCTCTATGCGATTTTGCATGATGGCAATGCCTTGGCGACTCGCATCTTGGAGAGAGCAGGTTTTTCTTATGAAGATCAGAAAGATCAGGTCAGAATTGCTGCTCTTCGTCGCAATCTAGAAGAGCGTGCTGGCTGGACTCGTGAAGACCTCAAGGCTTTGCGTCAACGCCATCGCACAGTTTCTGATAAGCAAAATTCCATGGCCAATATGATGGGTATGCCTCAGAATCCAAGTGGTGGTCTAGAGGACTACACGCATGACCTGACGGAGCAAGCGCGTTCTGGCAAGTTAGAGCCAGTTATCGGTCGTGACAAGGAAATCTCACGTATGATTCAGATTTTGAGTCGGAAGACCAAGAACAATCCTGTCTTGGTTGGAGATGCTGGTGTCGGGAAAACAGCTCTAGCACTTGGTCTTGCTCAGCGTATTGCTAGTGGGGATGTACCTGCGGAAATGGCCAAGATGCGCGTTTTGGAGCTTGATTTGATGAATGTTGTTGCGGGGACACGTTTCCGTGGAGATTTTGAAGAGCGCATGAACAATATCATCAAGGATATCGAGGAAGATGGTAAAGTAATCCTCTTTATCGATGAACTCCACACCATCATGGGATCTGGTAGCGGTATTGATTCGACTCTGGATGCAGCCAATATCTTGAAGCCAGCTTTAGCTCGCGGAACTCTGAGAACAGTTGGTGCAACCACTCAGGAAGAATACCAAAAACACATCGAAAAAGATGCTGCCCTTTCTCGTCGTTTTGCCAAAGTGACGATTGAAGAGCCAAGTTTAGCTGATAGCATGACTATTTTGCAAGGTTTGAAGGCCACCTATGAGAAACACCACCGTGTGCAAATCACAGATGAAGCTGTCGAAACAGCAGTTAAGATGGCGCATCGTTACCTGACCAGTCGTCACTTGCCAGACTCTGCTATCGACCTTTTAGATGAAGCGGCAGCAACAGTGCAAAACAAATCCAAGCATGTGAAAGCAGACGAATCCGACTTGAGTCCAGCTGACAAGGCCTTGATGGATGGTAAGTGGAAACAAGCAGGCCAACTAATCGCAAAAGAGCAGGAAGTCCCTGCCTATAAAGACTTGGTGACAGAATCTGATATTTTGTCCACCTTGAGCCGCTTGTCAGGGATCCCAGTTCAAAAACTGACTCAGACTGATGCCAAGAAATACCTGAATTTGGAAGCAGAACTGCACAAACGTGTCATCGGTCAAGATAAAGCTGTTTCAAGTATTAGCCGTGCCATTCGCCGCAACCAGTCAGGTATTCGCAGTCACAAGCGTCCGATTGGTTCCTTTATGTTCCTAGGACCGACGGGTGTCGGTAAGACCGAATTGGCCAAGGCTTTGGCAGAAGTTCTTTTTGACGACGAATCAGCTCTTATCCGCTTTGATATGAGTGAGTATATGGAGAAATTCGCAGCCAGCCGTCTCAACGGTGCCCCTCCGGGCTATGTGGGCTACGAAGAAGGTGGGGAGTTGACCGAGAAGGTTCGCAATAAACCTTACTCAGTGCTTCTCTTTGACGAGGTAGAGAAGGCCCACCCAGACATCTTTAATGTCCTCTTGCAAGTCTTGGATGATGGACTTCTAACAGACAGCAAGGGGCGCAAGGTCGACTTTTCAAATACCATTATCATCATGACGTCAAACCTCGGTGCGACAGCCCTTCGTGATGACAAGACAGTCGGCTTTGGGGCCAAGAACATTCGTTTTGACCAGGAAAATATGGAAAAACGAATCTTCGAAGAGTTGAAAAAAGCTTATCGACCAGAGTTTATCAACCGTATTGATGAAAAGGTGGTCTTCCACAGTTTGGATAGCGAACACATGCAGAAAATTGTCAAGATCATGGTTAAACCATTGATTGCTAGCCTGGCAGAGAAGGGCATCGATTTGAAACTGCAAGCTTCAGCCCTGAAGTTACTAGCTAGTCACGGTTACAATCCAGAAATGGGAGCCCGTCCACTTCGCAGAACCCTGCAAACAGAAGTGGAAGACAAGCTAGCAGAACTCCTCCTTAAGGGAGAACTGGTAGCAGGTAAGACTCTCAAAATTGGTGTCAAAGCTGGTCAATTAAAATTTGATATTGCTTAAAAAATGAGAATCAGGAGGAATCCTGATTCTTTTTTTCGCAATGTTTTTATAAAAAATAATAAAAATCTATTGACAAAATAAAAATATAGTATATAATAAAAACACAGAAAACAAAAATATCAAAAATTATAAAAAGGTAAAATGTTTATGAAAAAGAAAACAGCAGTGGTATTTGGGACCTTTGCCCCTCTTCATCAGGGTCATATCGATCTGATCCAGCGAGCGAAGCGTCAGTGTGACCAGGTCTGGGTAGTCGTTTTAGGCTACGAGGGAGACCGAGGCGAGCAGGTAGGTTTAAGTCTCCAAAAACGATTTCGCTATATCCGAGAGGCTTTTCGGGATGACGAGTTGACCTCTGTCTGCAAACTGGATGAGACCAACCTTCCCCTTTACCCTATGGGCTGGCAGGAGTGGTTGGACCAGATGTTATCGGAGATTTCCTACGATGAAGCCCAGCAAGAACTGATCTTCTTTGTAGGAGAAGCAGACTACCAGCAAGAATTAGCTAAACGTGGCTTTGAGACCGTCTTGCAAGAAAGAAAGTTTGGTATCTCAGCGACTATGATTCGAGAAAATCCAAGCAAATATTGGAAATACATCGCACAACCCTTCCGTCGTCAGTTTACTAAGAAAGTCTTGATTATGGGAAGTGCTAGCAATGGGAAGACCACTCTGGCCAAGGATTTGGCAAGGTATTACGATGCGCCCGTTAGTCTGGAATACGCGCGTGAGTACCAGATAAAAAACAATGTCCGCGACGATGAATTGACTCCAAAGGATTACTACTATCTCCTGTTGGGACAGTATGACCAGACCTCCAAGTTAATCGACAGCAATGCCAATCGAGGCCTAGTGATAGCCGATACCAACTCCTTGGTAACCAAGGGCTACTATGACTATTACATGGAGACTGAGGACCAAGAGGATTTATCAGGAGAAACCTTTGACAATCTCTTTCTTTCGATCTTGGCCAAGGAAAAATGGGACTTGATTCTCTTTGTGCAGCCTGTTGGCTCCTATGTCAATGACGGGTTTAGAGATATGACCATGGCGGAAGACCACATTCGCTACAGTTTTTCCCAGCATTTGGACCAAATGAGGGAGCGATACTTAACCACCATTCCACTAGTTTATCTAGCGGAGGATTATCTAGGCAATTATGAAGCAGCAAAAGTGGCTATTGATGCCATTTACCAAGCAGATTAGGAGAAAATGATGAAAACAGTAACTAAAAAAATCACACAATTTATCGAAAACTTTAAAAATGTCCATTCAGAAGCCCGCAAGATCGGTTTTGCAGGAATCATGCGCTTGCTATGGAAAGATCTCTTTGTTGGCCGTAGCCTTTTCCAGTGGTTGTATCTCATCGCCCTGTCAAGTGTTCCCTTGATCTTAGAGTTCACGCAAAATACAGAAAGCCATGACTGGCTGAGCTTGTTTGCATCTTGGACTGGGATTGTCTGTGTTATCTTGGTAGCAGAAGGGCGTGCAAGCAATTATCTCTTTGGGGCTATTAACTCGGCAATCTACTTGATCTTGGCCATGAACGCGACTTTTTATGGAGAAGTTTTGACGACCGTTTACTTCTTTGTCATGCAGCCGATTGGTCTCTATGCTTGGCTGTCAAATCGTATCAATGAACAGGAAAAACCAGAAGAATCCCACTTTGAAGCTAAGAAATTATCTGTTCTTGATTGGCTCAAGTACTTGGCCTTGACTGCTATTATCTGGATTGGTATGGGCTTGGCTTACCAAAGTATCAATAGCGCTCGCCCTTTCCGTGATAGTGTTACCGATGCGACCAATGGTGTTGGTCAGCTCTTGATGACACGTCTCTACCGTGAGCAATGGATTTTCTGGATTGCAACCAATCTCTTTAGTATCTACCTCTGGTGGGGTGAAAATATCCATATCCAAGGGATGTACTGGGTTTACACACTCAACAGTCTAGTGGGTTGGTACCAATGGACCAAGGCAGTTCGAAAGGAGGCATAAGATGGCAGACATAAAGATTCCAGCCGGGATGACGGAAAAAGAATATTATGAAATCCATGCCAGTCAGGAGGAGTTTTTAGACTGGTACTACAAGCAGGAACTCCCTCAATATGAAAAACCAAGTGTGACAGTGGATATGGTAGCCTACTGCTTTGTCGAAGGAAAGATCAAGCTCCTGCTGATCCGTCGCAAGGCCCACCCTTATCAGAACTGTTTAGCCTTAGTTGGAGGCTTTATGGACAAGGGAGAAGATGCTGCACATGCCTGTCAGCGCGAGGTGAGAGAAGAAGTCAATCTCGATCTACCTTTGGAGAAAATCGAGCAATTGATGACGGTATCGACCCCCGGTCGTGATCCACGGGGCTGGACAGTGACCATTGCCCACTTAGTGTACCTACCTAGTCGTGCCTTAGACCTCGTTCAGGCAGGTGACGATGCCAAGGATGTCGTTTTCGTAGATGTCGATTTTCAGACAGGAAAATGCTACCTAGATGGAGTCGAGCTGGAGGAGCAAGCCTTCGCCTTTGACCATTATGCCATTATCCAAGAATCTATCAAACGAATCCAAGGCCGTCTTGACTGGAATCCGACCTTCCTCTATCTGCTGGAGGAGGAGTTCACCGTTTACGAAGGAACTGAGCTAGTCAATCTCATCAACCCCGGTCGCCCCATCGTCAGCAATAACTTTCTCGTAAAATACGGCGAATATGTAGAAGAAGTCGGACTCAAACGAGTTCCTAAAAAGAAACCAAGAAAAACCTATCGATTGAAATAAAGAGGTCGGGATCAAAATCTCGACCTCTTTGTTTGCTGTTATTAGATACTTTTATCCTATTTCAATAGTATTGAAGCCCTTTATCTAAAAAGATACAGGCGATTACACAAAGGTGATGTAAAAAATAGGACTCTTATCTAAAAAAATTTCTATTTTTTCGTTTCGATTGCGAATAAAAATAGTAGAGAGAAATTTTTTAAAATAGTTTCTCTAAATAGTTGACAGATTCAAAGCTCAATGTTACAATTATATTACAAAAAGATTTCTTAACATTTCAAAAATGTTACAAAGGAGTAGGAAAATGAAAAAGAAAACCTATATCAAATTGATGGCAGCGACTGTATTGGCTTCTACCTTGCTACTGGGAGCTTGTGGAAATAAAAACGAAACCACTCAAAGCAGCAGCTCTGCAAAGACAAGCCAATCATCAAGTTCTAAAGCAGCTTCTTCTAACAAAGAAAGCAAGACTCAAAAATCTTCGAGCTCAGCTTCATCTGAAAAAGCTCAAGCATCTTCTGATCAGTCTTCTACAACAGCAGATCAGTCACAAGCGAAACCAGCCCCTGAATCAAGACAGGAACAAGCAGCTCCTAGTCAACCAGCCCCTTCTCAGGCTCCGTCAACTCAGCAAGGTTCTCAAGCCCATACTAACCAGTCAGGCTATGATCCAACAACTGACCGCAAACTTCAGGACAAGCAAGCTGAACACAACAAACGCTATAAGGGAGTTTTAACCATGGTAGATGGTGATTTCTCAGCTGCTGCAGGTAACTGGAAGGGCGCGAATGGCGAAACGATTACGGTTTCATCAGGGGGACAATTTACAGTAGAAACTGCAGATGGAAAGAAAGAAAACTATTCTATTAGAGGTTACTCTTACACTCTTGATGATGGCAAGTATAATGCCAAAATCGGTGGAGGAAAAATCATCCAAATTACAACAGGTGCGGATGGTAAAGTTTCAAGCGTTGCCTTGATTCAATAATAGTATCTAGGATTTCCTAGGATAAAAAAACCGTAAACTTCAAGTGAGTTACGGTTTTTTGTGTATTAAGCTTTATCTAATTGCAATAGAGCTTCAATCTCTGCCAGGGTGCTAGCTTGGGAAATGGCTCCACGAAGTTTGGCTGCACCAGATGTTCCCCGAAGGTAGTGAGGAGCGAGTCCACGGAATTCACGAACTGCGACGTTTTCCCCTTTGAGGTTAATCAAGCGTTTCAAATGTTCGTAAGCAATTTTCATCTTGTCTTCAAAGGTCAAATCAGGGAGAATTTCTCCTGTTTCAAAGTAATGGTTGATTTGGTTGAAGAGGTAAGGATTTCCCATGGCAGCACGGCCAATCATGACTGCGTCAGCACCGACTTCTTCTATGCGTTGCTTGGCTTCTTGGACAGTACGGATATCACCGTTTGCGATGAAGGGAATCTTGGTCAATGCTTGAGCAACCTTGTGAAGGGTCTCGAGGTCTGCGTGACCTGTATACATTTGTTCACGGGTACGGCCATGCATGGCGAGGGCAGAAACACCTGCTGCTTCAGCAGCGAGGGCATTTTCTACTGCAAGAGATGGGTCAGACCAGCCAGTGCGCATTTTGACGGTGAGGGGGATATCAAGGACAGATTGGACCTTGTTGATAATAGAGTAGATCTTATCTGGGTCCTTGAGCCACATAGCACCAGCTTCGTTCTTCACGATTTTGTTAACTGGGCAGCCCATGTTGATATCGACGATATCGGTCTTGGTGTTTTCTTGTATGAATTCTGCTGCGCGTGCGAGGCTATCTTCATCGCTACCAAAAAGTTGGATAGAAACCGGGTTTTCTCCTTCATCGATATGAAGCATGTGCAGGGTTTTTTCGTTATTGTATTGGATTCCCTTATCAGAGACCATTTCCATGACAACGAGTCCAGCTCCGAGCTCTTTTGCGATGGTACGAAAGGCTGAGTTGGTCACGCCAGCCATGGGTGCTAAAACAGTACGATTGGGAATCTCAACATTGCCAATCATAAAAGGTGTATTAAGATTTGTCACGAATGAGTTCCTCCAGGTCGTTTTCATCAAAGTTGTAAGTCGTTTGGCAGAATTGACAAGTGATTTCTGCCCCGTGGTCTTCCTCTTTCATTTCTTCAAGGTCTGAACTTGGAAGGCTGGCAAGAGCGTTCATAAAACGGTCTTTGCTACAGTCACATTGGAAACGGATTTCTTCTTCAGATAGGCGTTTGTAAGCCTCGTCACCGTAGATGGCCTTGAGAAGGGCTTCGATATGGTCGTCGCTTTCAAGAAGTGTCGAGATAGCTGGCATTTCTTGGATGCGTTTCTCAAAGCGAGCAATCTCTTCTTCCTTGGCCCCTGGCAAGACTTGGAGAAGAAAACCACCGGCAACTTCGACCTTGTCGTCTTTGTCTAAAAGAACATTGAGGCCGACTGCTGAAGGGGTTTGTTGGCTTTCAGTCAGGTAGTAGGCCAAGTCTTCACCGATTTCTCCAGAGATGATAGGAGTCATGGAGTTGTAAGGATTTCCAGTACCATAGTCTGTGATAACGAGAAATTGACCATTGCCGACAAAAGGACCGACAAGGACTTCACCAGTTGCAGTCTTTTTGATGTCAACACCTGGATTTTGAACGTAGCCTTTGACGTTGCCCTTGGTATCTGCGACTGTGATGATGGCACCGAGAGAGCTCGTTCCCAGAACTTTAATCGTTAGCTTGGTATTTCCTTTTTCATTGGCTGCGAGAATCTGGCTAGCGATAAGAGTTCGACCAAGTGCGACGGTTGAACTGGCTTGGGTTTGATGTTTTTCTTGAGCAGTGCGGACGGTTTCTGTGCTATCAAGGACAAAAGCACGAAAGGCTCCGCTTTCTGATATAGTTTTAATAATTTTATCCATAGCTACTATTTTAGCATAAAAATGCCCAAAGGGGGAGTTGTGTGTTTGCTGTTTCTGAGGAATAATGACGAGGAAATCAGCTTTAAAATAAAATGAGAAACAGATTATTTCAGCATTCGTAAGATTTATGCTATGCTTGTAGGAGAAAATGAAAGGGGTAACAAATGTATTTAGGTGATTTGATGGAAAAAGCCGAATCTGGTCAATTTTTAGTCCTTTCCTTTCTGTTACAAGATTCGCAGACAACCGTCAAGGAAGCCATGGAAGAAACAGGCTTTTCAAAGGCGACTCTAACCAAGTACATCTCTCTGATTAACGAAAATGCCTTAGAAAGAGGGTTAGAGCTGACCATCCACTTGGATGATGAAAGCCTGCGTCTGTCTGTCGGTACTGCCACAAAGGGGAGAGAGATTCGGAGCTTATTTCTAGAAAATGCCATTAAATACCAAATTTTAGTGTACCTTCTCTATCACCAACAGTTTCTAGCTCATCAGTTGGCTCAAGAATTGATGATTAGCGAGGCCACGCTTGGTCGCCATTTATCTAGCTTGAATCATATTTTGTCAGAGTTTGACTTATCCATCCAAAATGGCCGTTGGCGAGGTTCGGAGCATCAGATTCGTTACTTTTATTTCTGTCTTTTCCGCAAGGTCTGGTCCAGTCAGGAGTGGGAAAGTCATATGCAGAAAGCGGAGAGAAAGCAGGATATTGCTACCCTAGAAGAAATCTGCGGTGCTAGCTTGTCTTCGGGTCAGAAATTAGACTTGGTTCTCTGGACTCATATCAGTCAACAGCGCCTTCGGGTTAACGCCTGTCAATTTCAGGTTATAGAAGAAAAAATGCGAGGGTATTTTGACAATATTTTCTATCTTCGTTTGCTGAGAAAGGCTCCGTCCTTTTTTGCTGGGCAACACATCCCTCTAGGAACTGAGGATGGTGAGATGATGATATTCTTTTCATTTCTCCTTTCCCATCGTATCTTGCCCCTTCATACTATGGAATATATCCTTGGTTTTGGAGGGCAATTAGCCGATTTGCTGACGCAATTGATTCAAGAGATGAAGAAGGAAGAGTTGCTGGGGGACTACACAGAGGACCATGTCACCTATGAACTCAGTCAGCTCTGTGGTCAAGTTTATCTATACAAGGGCTATATTTTACAAGATCAGTACAGATACCAGACGGAGAATCGCCATCCCTATTTGCTGATGGAACATGACTTTCGAGATATTGCTCAGGTGATTTTTACTTCCTTGCCAGCCTTTCATCAGGGGACGGATCTGGATAAGAAAATCCTCTGGGAATGGCTTCAGTTGATGGAGTATATGGCAGAAAATATAGGCAAGCATCTGAGAATAGGGCTAGATCTAACAGCAGGCTTCCTTGTCTTTTCGAGAATGTCGGCCCTTTTAAAACGGTATTTGGAGTACAATCGTTTCATCACTATTGAAGCCTATGACCCCAGTCGACATTATGATTTGTTAATTACCAACAACCCTATCCATAAGAAAGAACAAACACCTATCTACTATTTGAAAAATGATTTGGACATGGAAGATTTAGCTACGATTCGTCAGATGCTATTTGCCTAAAAGACCTGAATTTTCAGGTCTTTTTTGTGAAATTCGCACAATCTCCTCACTTTTTTTAAAAATTTTAAAAAAATTGATAAACAAGAAAGCGCTTTATTTTGTATACTAGTTACTGTAAAGAGGAACCCCCTCAAGATTTTATCAGGAGGACAGCACATGTCACAAGAAAAATACATCATGGCTATTGACCAAGGAACTACTAGTTCTCGCGCCATCATCTTTAATAAAAAAGGAGAAAAAGTCAGCTCTAGTCAAAAAGAGTTCACTCAGATTTTCCCTCAAGCAGGTTGGGTAGAGCACAATGCCAATGAAATTTGGAACTCGGTTCAGTCAGTTATTGCGGGTGCTTTCATCGAAAGCGGTGTGAAACCAAGTCAAATCGAGGCAATCGGGATTACCAACCAACGTGAAACTACTGTCGTCTGGGATAAGAAAACAGGGCTCCCTATCTATAATGCTATCGTTTGGCAATCACGCCAGACAGCACCTCTGGCTGAACAACTAAAAAGCCAAGGTTATGTGGAAAAATTCCATGAAAAGACTGGTTTGATCATCGATGCTTACTTCTCTGCTACCAAGGTTCGTTGGATTTTGGACCATGTAGAAGGTGCTCAAGAGCGAGCTGAAAAGGGTGAATTGCTCTTTGGTACCATTGATACTTGGCTGGTTTGGAAATTGACTGACGGCGCAGCTCACGTGACCGACTACTCAAACGCAGCTCGTACCATGCTCTATAACATCAAGGATCTTAAATGGGATAATGAGATTTTGGAAATCCTCAATATTCCTAAGGCCATGCTTCCAGAAGTTCGTTCTAACTCTGAAATCTATGGTAAGACTGCTCCATTCCATTTCTACGGTGGAGAAGTGCCAATCTCTGGTATGGCTGGTGACCAACAAGCAGCACTCTTTGGTCAGTTGGCTTTTGAGCCTGGTATGGTCAAAAATACTTATGGAACAGGTTCTTTCATCATTATGAACACTGGTGAAGAGATGCAGTTGTCTGAAAATAACCTTTTGACAACGATTGGTTATGGAATTAACGGCAAGGTTTATTATGCTTTGGAAGGTTCTATCTTCATTGCTGGAAGTGCCATTCAGTGGCTTCGTGATGGTCTTCGTATGGTGGAAAATTCACCAGAGTCTGAAAAATATGCTCTCAATTCTCACAACAACGACGAAGTTTATGTCGTACCTGCCTTTACAGGTCTAGGAGCACCATACTGGAACCAAAACGCGCGAGGATCTGTCTTTGGCTTGACTCGTGGGACAAGCAAAGAAGACTTTATCAAGGCAACCTTGCAATCTATCGCTTATCAAGTACGTGATATCATCGACACGATGCAAGTGGATGCGCAGACAGCTATCCAGGTCTTGAAAGTGGATGGTGGTGCAGCCATGAACAATTTCCTCATGCAGTTCCAGGCTGACATCTTAGGAATCGACATCGCACGCGCCAAAAATTTGGAAACAACTGCCCTAGGTGCGGCTTTCCTAGCTGGTTTGGCAGTGGGTTACTGGAAGGATTTGGACGAGTTGAAACTCTTGAACGAGACAGGAGACCTCTTTGAGCCATCCATGAATGAATCGCGCAAGGAACAACTCTATAAGGGCTGGAAGAAGGCTGTGAAAGCAACGCAAGTCTTTGCGGAAATCGATGACTAATACTGAAAGAATAAAGCGACTCAGTTAGAAAGTGTGTAAATATGGAATTTTCAAAGAAAACACGTGAATTATCAATTAAAAAAATGCAGGAACGCACCTTGGATCTCTTGATTATCGGTGGAGGGATTACAGGAGCTGGTGTAGCTTTGCAGGCAGCAGCCAGTGGTCTTGACACTGGTTTGATTGAAATGCAGGACTTCGCAGAAGGAACATCCAGCCGTTCAACAAAATTGGTCCACGGAGGTCTGCGTTACCTCAAACAATTCGACGTAGAAGTGGTATCAGATACAGTTTCTGAACGTGCGGTGGTTCAACAAATCGCTCCACATATTCCAAAACCAGATCCAATGCTCTTGCCAGTTTACGATGAAGATGGAGCGACCTTTAGCCTCTTCCGTCTCAAAGTAGCCATGGACTTGTACGACCTTTTGGCAGGTGTTAGCAATACGCCAGCTGCTAACAAGGTCTTGAGCAAGGAAGAAGTCTTGGAACGCCAGCCAAACTTGAAGAAGGAAGGCTTGGTAGGAGGTGGAGTTTACCTTGACTTCCGTAACAACGATGCGCGTCTGGTGATTGAAAACATCAAACGTGCCAACCAAGACGGTGCCCTCATTGCCAACCATGTTAAGGCAGAAGGCTTCCTCTTTGACGAAAGCGGCAAGATTACAGGTGTTGTAGCTCGTGATTTGTTGACAGACCAAGTCTTTGAAATCAAGGCTCGCCTAGTTATTAACACAACTGGACCTTGGAGCGACAAGGTACGCAATTTGTCTAATAAGGGAACGCAATTCTCACAAATGCGTCCAACTAAGGGAGTTCACTTGGTAGTGGACTCAAGCAAGATCAAGGTTTCACAGCCAGTTTACTTTGACACAGGTTTGGGAGATGGTCGTATGGTCTTCGTTCTCCCACGTGAAAACAAGACCTACTTTGGTACAACCGATACAGACTACACAGGCGATTTGGAACATCCAAAAGTGACGCAGGAAGATGTAGATTATCTACTAGGTATTGTCAACAACCGCTTCCCAGAAGCAAACATTACCGTTGCTGATATTGAAAGCAGCTGGGCTGGTCTTCGTCCATTGATCGCAGGCAATAGCGCTTCTGACTACAATGGTGGAAATAACGGAACCATTAGCGATGAAAGCTTCAATAGCTTGATTGCGACTGTCGAGGCATATCTATCGAAAGAAAAAACGCGTGAAGATGTTGAGTCTGCTGTCAGCAAGCTTGAAAGCAGCACATCTGAGAAACATTTGGACCCATCTGCAGTTTCGCGTGGTTCGAGCTTGGATCGTGATGACAATGGCCTTTTGACCCTTGCTGGTGGTAAAATCACAGACTACCGTAAGATGGCTGAAGGGGCTATGGAGCGCGTGATTGATATCCTCAAAGCAGAATTTGACCGTAGCTTTAAACTCATCAACTCTAAGACTTACCCTGTTTCAGGTGGAGAATTGAATCCAGCAAATGTGGACTCAGAAATTGAAGCTTTTGCTCAACTTGGAGTGTCACGTGGATTGGATAGCAAAGAAGCTCACTATCTCGCAAATCTATACGGTTCAAATGCACCGAAGGTCTTTGCCCTTGCTCACAGCTTGGAACAAGCGCCAGGACTCAGCTTGGCAGATACCTTGTCCCTTCACTATGCAATGCGCAATGAGTTGGCTCTGAGCCCGGTTGACTTCCTCCTTCGCCGTACCAACCACATGCTCTTTATGCGTGATAGTTTGGATAGCATCGTGGCGCCAGTTCTGGATGAAATGGGACGATTCTATGACTGGTCTGATGAAGAAAAAGCAGCCTACCGTGCAGATGTCGAAGCAGCTCTTGCTAACAACGATCTAGTGAAATTGAAAAATTAAGAAAGACTAGAAAAGAGGGAGGCGGGCTTTCCTTGCCTTCTCTCTCCTTCTTTTATATGGAGACAACGATATGATGAAAGAATTATTTGGAGAATTTTTGGGGACTTTAATCCTTATCCTCCTAGGAAATGGTGTTGTAGCAGGTGTGGTTCTTCCTAAAACCAAGAGTAACAATTCAGGATGGATTGTCATCACTATGGGATGGGGAATTGCTGTAGCTGTTGCGGCCTTTGTATCTGGTACGCTCAGTCCAGCCCATCTAAATCCAGCTGTGACGTTTGCGATGGCCTTAAAAGGAACGCTCTCTTGGGGCTCTGTTTTCCCTTATATCCTAGCCCAATTCGCAGGAGCGATGGTGGCTCAGATTTTGGTTTGGTTGCAATTCAAACCACACTATGAGGCAGAAGAAAATGCAGGCAATATCCTAGCGACCTTTAGTACTGGACCAGCAATCAAGAACACAGTATCCAACTTGGTTAGCGAAATCCTTGGAACCTTTGTTTTACTTTTGACAATCTTTGCCTTGGGGCTCTATGACCTTCAGGCAGGATTAGGGACCTTTGCAGTGGGAACGTTGATTGTCGGTATCGGTCTTTCACTAGGTGGGACAACTGGTTATGCATTGAACCCAGCTCGTGACCTTGGTCCTCGCATCATGCACAGCATTTTACCAATTCCAAACAAGGGAGACGGAGACTGGTCTTATGCTTGGATTCCTGTTGTAGGACCTATTGTTGGTGCGGCCCTAGCAGTTTTCGTATTTTTACTTTTCTAAGATAAAAGAGTTTATTGGCAACAGAGTTTGAGATGAAAATCTCAGGCTCTTTTTTGATGGCCAAAACATTAATATTTTAACTTATCTTAAAATAAGCTAAAACCAACTTTTAAGTTATGGTAAACAGTTGAAAAAAAGGTTGATAAAGTGGTAAAATGTTAGGAAGATAAGATGCTAACAATACATACTGATAGTTAATAAAAACAATATATTAATGGATAGCTTATGAAAAAACAACGAAATTTACATGTATTCTTAGGCCGGACGGCTCTATATTTTATAATCTTACTTGGTTTACTTTATTTTTTTAGTTACCTTGGTCAGAGCCAAGGCACCTTTATTTATAATGAGTTCTAGTTTAAAGGAGAAGAGAAACAGTGTCTAATAAACCGATAAAAGATATGATTGAAACGATTGAGCACTTTGCTCAAACACAGCCAACATATCCTGTCTACAATGTTTTAGGTCAAGAGCATACTTATGGCGATCTGAAAGCTGATTCAGATAGTTTAGCTGCAGCTATCGATCGACTTGACTTGCCTGAGAAATCTCCAGTCGTCGTTTTTGGTGGTCAGGAATATGAGATGTTGGCTACCTTTGTAGCGCTGACTAAGTCGGGTCATGCCTACATTCCAATTGACAGCCATTCAGCCTTGGAACGAGTTTCTGCTATCGTAGAAGTTGCAGAGCCAAGCTTGATTATTGCTATCTCAGATTTTCCATTAGAGCAAACTAGCGTACCGATTCTGACTTTAGAGCAAGTCCATGAAGCTTTTACTCAAGCTTCTAGCTACGAGATGACCCATCCAGTCAAGAGGGATGACAACTACTACATCATCTTTACTTCTGGTACGACTGGTAAGCCTAAGGGAGTTCAGATTTCCCATGATAATCTCCTCAGCTTTACCAACTGGATGATTACAGATAAGGAATTTGCGACGCCAAGTCGTCCACAAATGCTGGCTCAGCCACCTTATTCTTTTGACCTATCTGTCATGTACTGGGCGCCAACCTTAGCACTTGGTGGCACGCTTTTCGCTCTTCCGTCTGCCATTACTCAGGATTTCAAAAAACTCTTTGCGACAATTTTTTCCTTGCCCATTGCTATCTGGACCTCAACGCCTTCCTTTGCAGATATGGCCATGCTGTCAGAAGACTTTAACAGTGAGAAAATGCCAGGAATCACGCATTTCTACTTTGATGGTGAAGAATTGACGGTTAAAACAGCTCAAAAACTGCGCGAGCGTTTCCCAAATGCCCGTATCATCAATGCCTACGGACCAACAGAAGCGACAGTAGCCCTATCAGCAGTTGCTGTAACAGACGAGATGTTGAAGACTCTCAAACGCCTCCCAATCGGCTATACTAAGGCGGATTCTCCAACTTTTATCATTGATGAGGAAGGTAAGAAAGTTCCAAATGGTGAACAGGGAGAAATCATCGTTTCTGGGCCAGCTGTTTCAAAAGGCTATATGAATAATCCTGAAAAAACAGCAGAAGCATTCTTTGAATTTGAAGGCTTGCCAGCCTATCACACAGGAGATGTAGGAACTATGACAGATGAGAGCTTGCTTCTTTATGGTGGACGCATGGACTTCCAGATTAAGTTTAATGGTTATCGTATTGAGCTTGAAGATGTCTCTCAAAATCTCAATAAGTCTCGCTTTATTGAATCAGCTGTCGCTGTCCCACGTTATAACAAGGACCACAAGGTACAGAATCTATTGGCCTATGTTATCCTAAAGGATGGTGTCCGTCAGCAGTTTGAGCGTGATATCGATATTACCAAGGCTATTAAAGAAGACCTAGCAGATATCATGATGTCTTATATGATGCCGTCTAAGTTTCTCTATCGAGATAGTTTGCCGCTAACGCCTAATGGTAAAATTGATATCAAGGGCTTGATTAACGAGGTAAACAGTAGATGATGGAGCTTTATAAACAGCTACCTCATTTGGAACCTTATGGTGACCTTCAGTACTTTTTATACGTAATTGCTGCGACTTTGCCTATCTTCATCGGCCTTTTTTTCAAGAAACGTTTTGCCTTGTACGAGGTGCTTGTTAGTCTCTTCTTTATCGTCACCATGTTGGTTGGTGGAAAGACGAATCAAATAAGTGCTCTTATCCTTTATGTTATCTGGCAAGTACTTCTTGTATATTTATACAAAAGGTACAGGAAACAACGGGATAGTAAATGGATATTTTACCTGGTTAGTTTTATATCCCTATTGCCTATTGTCTTTGTGAAAGTATCTCCTGCTATTCATGGGCCTCAATCTTTGTTTGGATTTTTAGGGATTTCTTACTTAACCTTTCGTGCAGTTGGGGTTATCGTCGAGTTGAGAGACGGTGTCATCAAGGATTTAACGATTTGGCAATTTTTACGTTTTCTTCTCTTTATGCCGACTTTCTCAAGTGGCCCCATTGATCGTTTTAAACGCTTCAACGAAAATTACGAGATCATTCCTGAGCGAGATGAGCTGATGGATATGCTAGAAGAGGCTGTCAAATATATCATGCTTGGCTTCCTCTACAAGTTTATCTTGGCTCACATTTTAGGAGAGACATTATTGCCTCCTCTGAAAAATTTGGCCTTGCAGACAGGTGGTTTCTTTAACCTCTACGCTTTAGCGGTCATGTACACCTTTGGTCTGGAGCTCTTCTTTGACTTTGCGGGCTACTCTATGTTTGCCTTAGCCATCTCAAACTTGATGGGGATTCGTAGCCCGATAAACTTTAACAAGCCCTTTTTGTCAAGGGATTTAAAAGAGTTTTGGAATCGCTGGCACATGAGTCTGTCTTTCTGGTTCCGTGACTTCGTCTTCATGCGGATGGTCATGGTGTTGACCAGAAAGAAGGTCTTTAAGAATCGCAATGTGACTTCAAGTGTCGCCTATATTGTCAATATGCTGATTATGGGATTTTGGCATGGTGTGACCTGGTACTACATTGCCTATGGACTTTTTCATGGGATTGGGCTGGTCATCAATGATGCTTGGGTTCGTAAGAAAAAAGCCCTCAATAAAGAACGGAAAAAAGCTGGAAAGGGTTCCTTACCTGAGAATCGCTGGATTCAGTTGCTTGGCATGGTTGTCACCTTCCATGTCGTGATGGTTTCATTCTTAATCTTTTCTGGATTTTTGAATGATTTATGGTTTAAAAAATAAAAGGATATGAAAAATGGATATTAAATCAGAAGTTATTGAAATTATTGATGAGTTGTTTATGGAAGATGTTTCTGACATGATGGATGAAGATCTTTTTGATGCGGGTGTCTTGGATAGCATGGGAACTGTTGAATTGATTGTTGAGATTGAAAATCGTTTTGACATTCGTGTCCCAGTGACGGAGTTCGGTCGTGATGACTGGAATACGGCTAATAAAATCGTAGAAGGTATTACGGAGTTGCAGAATGCTTAAACGCTTGTGGCTGATTTTCGGGCCTATCTTCATTGCTGGATTTTTGGTTCTTCTACTCATCTTTTTTTATCCAAGTACAACAAGCCATAATCTGACGGAGGAGAAATACTCCGCGGCTTCTATTAGTACAGAGAGCTTTAAGGAGAGAAGTCAAAAAGTGAGGGCTCTTACGGATCCAAATATGCGTTTTATTCCTTTTCTAGGGTCCAGTGAATGGATTCGATTTGATAGTGTTCATCCAGCTGTTTTAGCGGAAAAATACCATCGTCCCTATCGTCCTTACTTTTTAGGTCAAGCAGGAGCAGCCTCTCTAAATCAGTATTTTGGTCTACAGCAAATTTTGCCAGAAATAGAGAATAAGCAGGCTGTATTTGTGATTTCGCCTCAGTGGTTTACGGAGACAGATTATGAACCCGCAGCGTTTCAGAGATTTTTTAACAGTGACCAATTGACAGCTTTTCTGGAAAATCAATCTGGTGACACTGCTGCAAAGCATGCGGCTATTCGATTGTTAAAGCAGAATCCTAATGTTTCATTAAAAGACATTGTTCAAAAACTGTCAAAGGGTGAAGAATTATCAGAGGTTGATCGGGTTGCTATTGATATTTTTGCGCGATTCAATGAAAAGCAATCCGCTCTCTTTGGACAATTCTCCATTCGAGGACAACTCAAGTACAAGGAACATGTGGAGAACTATTTAAAAGATCTTCCGGATCAATTTTCTTATGATGAGTTAGAAAAAATTGTTCGTAAGGATGCAGAAGCAAATACGACCAATAACGATATGGGGATGGAAAATCATTTCTATACGAGAGAGATTCAAAAGGATTTAAAAAAATGGGAAGGGTATCAAAAAAATTACAACTTCCTCAAGTCCTCTGAATACAATGATTTGCAGCTGGTCCTTAATCAATTTGCTAAGTCGAATGTCAATGTGCTCTTTGTCATTCAGCCGGTTAACAAGAAGTGGATGGAGTACACAGGGCTCAGCGAAGAGATGTACCAACATGCAGTGGAGAAAATTCGTTACCAATTAGAAAGTCAGGGTTTTACCAATATTGCTGATTTTTCAAAAAATGGAGGGGACCCTTATTTTGTTAAGGACACCATTCATCTAGGATGGTTGGGTTGGCTGGCTTTTGATAAGGTTGTCAATCCTTTCTTGACGGATCCGAAACCAGCTCCAGACTACAAGATGAATGACCGCTTCTTTAGCAAGGACTGGGCGACCTATGGTGGGAATATCAAAGATTTCCAATAAAATGAGCTAAAAGTTTGGGATTTGAACCCAAGCTTTTTTGTTTAAATGGCGAATGTTTTAGATGCAAATAGGTCAAAAGTTTCAAAATTTTTAGAAATAGCGTATAATATAAAAGAGAAAAAGAAAAGAAAGGGATTTTATAATGAACAAACGTTCTTTGTTACCTGTCTTGTCGACAGCCCTGTTAGCTCCAGCCTTCTTAGCTGGACAAGTCTATGCTGAAGAAGCAACAACTCCTGCAGAAAGTTCAGCTGTTGTAGCGACTCCTGCTACGTCGGCGACTCCAGCTCCTGTTGAGAGCCCTGCGGTATCGGAAACTTCGGCAACTTCAGAAGCAGATGCACCTGCAGAAGCTCCGTCAGCTCCTGCTGAATCTCCTAAAAGCGAAGAAAAGGACACTGTTATCTTACACACCAATGATGTCCATGGTCGTATTGTAGAGGAAAAAGGAGTAATTGGTGATGCTAAGTTAGCGACTGTCATTGAGCAGGAACGCGCGAAATCAAATCAAACGACTCTCGTCGTAGATGCGGGAGACGCCTTCCAAGGTTTACCAATTTCCAACTCTACAAAGGGTGAGGCACGTGCTGAAATTCTTAATAAGATGCAGTATGATGCCATGGCAGTCGGAAATCATGAGTTTGACTTTGGTTTAGACGAAGCTAAGAAATACAAGGAAATCTTGGAATTCCCATTACTTAGTTCAAATACCTACGTCAATGGTGCTCGTCTCTTTGAAGCTTCTACAATCGTTGATAAAGATAAGACTGTGGAAGGTGATGAGTTTGTTGTAATCGGCGTGACAACACCTGAAACTGCTACAAAAACCCACCCTAAAAATGTCAAAGGGGTAATCTTTACAGATCCTATCTCTGAAGTCAATAAGGTCATAGAAGAAGTTCAAGCCAAGGCTCGTGCAGAAGGTAAGGACTACAAACACTATGTTGTGCTCGCTCACTTGGGTGTAGATACCACAACCCCAGTAGAATGGCGTGGTTCAACTTTGGCAGAAGCCTTGTCTAAAAATCCTCGTTTGAAAGGGAAACGCGTAACAGTAATCGATGGTCACTCTCATACAGTAGAATCAACGACTTATGGAGACAATGTTACCTATAACCAGACAGGAAGCTACCTTCATAATGTAGGGAAAATCACCTACAAATCACATCAGCTTTTGGGCAATCCAACTCAGATTGCGGCTGCTGATGCTAAAAAATTACCAGCCAATCCAACAGTTGAAAAACTAGTCAAAGACATTAAACAAAAATACGATGCTGAAAATGCAGTTGAGATTGTTTCAAACAGTCCTGTAGAACTAAATGGTGATCGTGAAAATGTTCGTGTCCGTGAAACCAACCTCGGAAACGTCGTGGCAGACTCGCTCTATCAGTATGGTCAAACAGGATTTAGCCATCCGACAGACATCGCTGTGACAAATGGTGGTGGCTTGCGTGAAACCATTGCAAAAGGCAAATCAATCACTAAAGGAAATGTCATTGCCGTTCTTCCATTTGGAAATACCATCTCACAAATCCAAGTGGCTGGGCAACAAGTATTGGATATGTTTGAAAAGTCACTGGGATCTATCTTGCAGGTCGATAAGGATGGCAAGAAGGTCTTGGATGAGAACGGGCAACCATTGTTAGAGCCAAGTGGTGGGTTCTTGCAAGTTTCAGGTGTGAAGGTCTACTATGATACCAACCTACCATCAGGCAAACGTGTCTTGGCCATCCAGGTTAAAAACCGTGCAACTGGTCGTTATGAACTACTGGACCTCGCAAAAACTTACTATCTTGCAACTAATGATTTCCTAGCTGCAGGTGGTGATGGCTACACTATGTTAGGTGGCGCGCGTGAAGAAGGCCCATCTATGGATGCAGCCTTTGAAGAGTATCTTAAAACCGCTGATTTGACCCAGTATGAAAAGATTAATCCAAACTCACGGACGATTTCTGTGGACTCTAAAAATTTTATCTTACCAGGGAAAGATAATGACCAGATCAGTTCTGCTTACAAACAAGACTACAAGGACTTAGTGTCTTACTTGTTAGATGGGAAAATAAATTCTGATAAAAAACATCAACATATAATAGAAAATGATACACAAATAGACCTTCGAACTAATCAAAGTCAAGAGATATCCGTTATAAAAGATGAAGTACAATCACATTCAACAGTTGGAGGAGAAACTGTTCAAGTATCAAATCAGACTACTAATGACTATACAAAGAAGGCAGTTGTCTCAGAAAAAGCTCTTCCAAATACAGGAAGTGAACAATCCATCTTCTTGCTCTTGATGGGAATGGTAGCTGGTTTGGCAGGTATCTTATCGAGCCGAAAACCAAAGCTAAAATAGGTTAAATTTTACATCTAGAAGAGTCTAGGGAAACGTTTTTACGCCTTTTTCCCTTGACTCTTTTTTGGTTTATGATATAATTAACCAGTAAAGAATCGGTAGCTATCCAAGTTTTTTATGAAAAAGATAGCTAGGGAAGGAGTAACACATGAGACAGCTTGCACAGGAAATCGACAACTTTTTAAACGAGGTGATTTTGAGATCTGAGAACCAGCATGAAATTCTGATCGGGCATTGCACCAGTGATGTAGCCTTGACCAATACTCAGGAACACATCCTCATGCTCTTGTCGGAAGAATCCCTAACCAACTCAGAGCTAGCCCGTCGTCTCAATGTCAGTCAGGCAGCAGTGACCAAGGCTATCAAGTCTTTGGTCAAAGAGGGTATGTTAGAGACATCCAGAGATCCCAAGGATGCGCGTGTGATCTTTTATCAACTGACAGAGCTGGCTCGACCGGTGGCAGAGGAACACCACCACCATCATGAACACACGCTCTTAGCCTATGAACAAGTGGCAAGTCAGTTTACTCCAAATGAACAGGAAGTCATCCAGCGGTTTTTAACTGCTTTAGTAGGAGAAATCAAATAATGCGGTATATTACAGTAGAGGACTTGTCTTTCTATTATGACAAGGAACCTGTCCTCGAGCATATCAACTATAGTGTTGATAGTGGGGAGTTTGTCACCCTGACTGGTGAAAATGGAGCTGCCAAGACGACGCTGATTAAGGCAAGTCTAGGCATCTTGCAGCCGAGATTTGGCAAGGTAACCATCTCAAAAACAAATACTCATGGGAAAAAACTTAGGATAGCCTATCTTCCCCAGCAAATTGCTAGTTTTAATGCAGGATTTCCAAGCACAGTTTATGAATTTGTCAAGTCGGGTCGCTATCCGCGAAAGGGCTGGTTCCGTCGCTTGAATGCTCATGATGAGGAACATATCAAGGCCAGTCTAGACTCAGTTGGTATGTGGGAACATCGTGACAAACGAATTGGCTCCCTCTCAGGAGGGCAAAAGCAACGAGCGGTGATTGCTCGGATGTTTGCTTCGGATCCAGATGTGTTTGTCCTAGATGAACCGACGACAGGGATGGATGCTGGAAGCAAAAATGAATTTTACGAACTCATGCACCACAGTGCTCATCATCATGGTAAGGCTGTTTTGATGATTACCCATGATCCTGAGGAGGTCAAGGCCTATGCAGACCGTAATATTCACCTAGTGCGTAATCAAGACTCGCCATGGCGTTGTTTCAACGTTCACGAGAGTGACCAGGAGGTGGACCATGCTTAGTTTGTTATCTTATGACTTCATGCAGCGGGCCTTCTTGGCTGTCATTGCCATGAGTCTCTTTTCTCCAGTTCTTGGGACCTTCCTTATCTTACGTCGTCAGAGTCTCATGAGCGATACCCTCAGTCACGTTTCTTTGTCTGGTGTAGCCTTTGGTCTGGTTTTGGGGATTTCTCCAACTATTTCAACCATTGCTATCGTCTTGATCGCTGCGGTCTTTCTAGAGTATCTCCGGACAGTCTATAAGAACTTTATGGAAATAGGAACTGCCATCCTCATGTCTACAGGGCTTGCAGTCTCCCTTATCGTGATGAGTAAGGGTAAAAGTTCGAGCTCCATGAGTTTGGACCAGTACCTTTTTGGTTCGATTGTGACTATTAGCCAGGAACAGGTGATTTTCCTCTTTGCCATTGCTGTGGTTGTTTTACTCTTGACTTTCTTATTCTTGCGTCCAATGTATATCCTGACTTTTGATGAGGACACGGCCTTTGTAGATGGACTTCCAGTTCGTACCATGTCCATTCTTTTTAACATGGTGACAGGGGTGGCCATTGCCCTTATGATACCAGCAGCAGGAGCCCTTTTGGTGTCGACCATTATGGTCTTGCCGGCTAGTATTGCCCTTCGTGTGGGGAAAAACTTTACATCCGTTATGTTGCTAGCCAGTGCTATTGGCTTTTTGGGAATGGTGGCAGGTCTCTATATTTCCTACTATGCGGAAACACCTGCCAGCGCTAGTATTACCATTATCTTTGTAGCTGTCTTTTTGTTAGTCAGTCTACTGAAACGTTTTATCAAATAGGAGAATGAAATGAAAAAAATTAGCTTACTACTAGCTAGTCTATGTGCCTTGTTTTTAGTGGCTTGTTCCAATCAAAAGCAGGCAGATGGGAAGCTAAATATCGTGACAACCTTTTACCCTGTCTACGAATTTACCAAACAAGTCGCAGGAGATACCGCTAATGTAGAACTTCTAATCGGTGCTGGTACAGAACCTCACGAATACGAACCGTCTGCAAAGGCAGTTGCTAAAATCCAAGATGCAGATACCTTTGTCTATGAAAATGAAAATATGGAAACTTGGGTTCCAAAATTGCTAGAATCCTTGGATAAGAAAAAAGTGAAAACCATCAAGGCGACAGGTGATATGCTCCTCTTGCCAGGTGGTGAGGAAGAAGAGGAAGGGCATGATCATGGCGGTGAGGGTCACCATCACGACTACGATCCCCACGTTTGGCTTTCACCAGCACGTGCTATCAAACTGGTAGAGCATATCCGTGACAGCTTGTCAGCAGATTATCCTGATAAAAAAGAGACTTTTGAGAAGAATGCAGCTGCCTATATCGAAAAATTGCAAGCCTTGGACAAGGCATACACAGATGGCTTGTCTCAAGCCAAACAAAAGAGCTTTGTGACCCAGCACGCTGCCTTTAACTACCTTGCCTTGGACTACGGTCTCAAGCAAGTATCCATCTCAGGTCTCTCACCAGATGCAGAGCCATCGGCAGCACGTTTGGCAGAATTGACAGAGTATATCAAGAAAAACAAGATTTCTTATATCTACTTTGAGGAAAATGCCTCACAAGCCCTCGCCAATACCCTCTCAAAAGAAACGGGCGTCAAACTAGATGTGCTCAATCCGCTAGAAAGTCTGACAGAAGAAGCAACCAAGGCTGGTGAGGACTATATCTCCGTGATGGAGAAAAACCTCAAGGCTCTCAAGCAGACAACAGATCAAGAAGGACCGGAAATCGAGCCAGAAAAGGAAGAAAACACCAAGACAGTTCACAATGGTTACTTTGAGGATGCAGATGTCAAAGACCGCACCTTGAGTGACTATACTGGTAACTGGCAGTCTGTCTATCCTTTCCTTGAGGATGGAACTTTTGATCAAGTCTTTGACTACAAGGCTAAGTTGACTGGCAAGATGACCAAGGATGAGTACAAGGCCTACTATAGAAAAGGCTATCAGACAGATGTGACTAAGATCAACATTACGGATAATACTATGGAGTTTGTTCAAGGTGGCCAAAGCAAGAAATTCACCTACAAGTATGTCGGTAAGAAAATTTTGACTTATAAGAAAGGTAATCGTGGAGTGCGCTTCCTTTTTGAAGCGACAGATGCGGACGCTGGACAGTTCAAGTACGTTCAGTTTAGTGACCACAATATCGCCCCAGTCAAGGCCGCACATTTCCATATCTTCTTTGGGGGCACCAGTCAAGAAGCTCTCTTTGAAGAGATGGATAACTGGCCAACTTACTACCCAGATAACCTATCTGGCCAAGAAATCGCCCAAGAAATGTTGGCGCATTGATGTAAGAGAAAATCCCGCAAATCTGCGGGATTTTTTGCTAGAAACGATTATCTGAGTAGGTTGTGGGCGCAATAGTACTACAGCTGAGCTGTTCAGAATGTGGTAAAGAAGTCATTTTCTACTGACAGATTCTAACTAGCTGACGAATGCAAAAGCTACGATTGTACAAATTATAGAATCTTTTCAGGGGATTTAGGAAGGAATCTTAGTCATATTGACGCTGCTATCGCTTTTTGTTATAGTCAAGGAGAGAGCGGTCTGGAACAATAGTTTATTCACAGTCTGTGGATAAGTCTAGGGGAAAATAACATACAACTCTGGGTGTTGAAGTATCCTGATAATAGTTCCGTATATTAGTGACTTGCTAGAGAGCTGGCAGAAACCCTGGTACAAAGCTATTTGATAAAGGTCTGTTTAGGGTGAAAGCTTCCAAGTCTAAGGGCTGGATTTTGGAGAAACTAGTTTTTAGGCATGTTTTCTTATCCACAAGTTGTGGATAACTTTGTGAACAAGAGAAAGAGATATGAGATGATGACGAACATAAAACCACATAGTCCATTACCAAGCCAGGCCCAGCTGGATTATTTAGAGGATGAACTAGCTGCCTTTATCCATTTTGGTCCCAATACCTTTTATGACCAAGAATGGGGAAGTGGGCAAGAGGATCCTATGCGTTTTAACCCGACCAAGTTGGATGCGCGTGAATGGGTTCGGGTACTCAAAGAAACAGGTTTTAAAAAACTGATTTTGGTGGTTAAGCATCACGATGGTTTTGTCCTCTACCCGACAGCACATACAGATTATTCGGTCAAGGCTAGCCCTTGGAGGGATGAAAAGGGGGACTTGCTCCTTGAGGTTTCCCAAGCTGCAACTGAGTTTGACATGGATATGGGAGTTTATTTATCTCCTTGGGATGCCCATAGTCCCCTTTATCATGTGGACCGAGAAGCGGACTACAATGCCTATTATTTGGCTCAGTTGAAGGAAATCTTGTCAAATCCCGCTTATGGGAATGCTGGGAAATTTGCCGAGGTTTGGATGGATGGTGCTAGAGGCGAAGGGGCCCAAAAAGTCAACTATGAGTTTAAGACCTGGTTTGAAACCATTCGTGACTTGCAGGGCGATTGTTTGATTTTCTCAACTGAGGGAACTAGTATTCGCTGGATAGGCAATGAACGGGGCTATGCAGGGGATCCCTTGTGGCAAAAAGTCAAGCCAGATCAGTTGGGGACAGAGGCTGCATTAGATTATCTACAGCACGGTGATCCCTCAGGTATGCTGTTTTCAATTGGTGAGGCAGATGTTTCCCTTCGGCCGGGTTGGTTTTACCATGAGGATCAGGATCCTAAGTCTCTCGAGGAATTGGTCGAAATCTACTTTCACTCGGTAGGGCGGGGAACACCTCTCTTGCTTAATATTCCGCCTAATACAGATGGATTCTTTGACGAAAAGGATATCCAGCGTCTCTATGAATTTGCTGCCTACCGTGACGAACTCTATAAAGAAGATTTGGCTCTGGGAGCCAAGGTATCTGGCCCTGCTCTATCACCAGACTTTGCCTGTTATCATCTGACAGATGGACGGAAGACCAGTTTTTGGGCAAGTGATGCAGAGTTTCCAATCCCATTAGAGCTCGATTTAGGGACACCTAAAACTTTTGATGTAATCGAGCTGAGAGAAGATTTGAAGCTGGGGCAACGCATCGCTGCTTTCCATGTTCAGGTAGAGTTGGATGGTGTTTGGCAGGAGTTTGGATCTGGTTATACTGTTGGCTACAAACGTCTCTTACGAGGATCAGTCGTTGAGGCGCAGAAGATACGTGTGACCATTACAGAGGCACAGGCTTTGCCTTTGTTGACCAAAATTTCACTCTATAAAACACCTACCTTGTCGAGAAAAGAAGCTATTCAGCAACTAGAGTTCTCAGAAAAAAGTCTGACTGTGACCAAGGGAGAAAATGTCCACTTTACAGTGAAGCAAAGAGAATCTAGCAGTCCTTTGGAAGCTAAGATTTCGATTCAACCAGGGACGGGTGTGCATGGTGTCGCTTATCGGGACGAGATTCAAGTCCTTGCGTTTCAAGTTGGCGAGACTGAAAAAAGGCTGACGCTACCAACCTTGTATTTTGAAGGAGATAAAACCTTGGACTTTTATCTGAATTTGATGGTAGATGGGCAGCTGGTTGACCAGCTTCAGGTCCAAGTTTCATAAAAGAAGAACCTTTGCATGATGCAAAGGTTCTTTTGGTTATGAGTGACTTGGCAACCAGCTGAGGGTGAAGGTCAGTTGCTCAGCTTTCAAGAGGTCTTGGTGTTGGATGCTAGATACTGGGGCCTTGTCCAGTCGGCATTCTTTGACAAAGTTGAAATGGCCGTGGTTTTGCTCGGCATGGATATCCAGCCATTTATTTTCCTTAGCCAGGTAGATACGGAGATGGTTAAAGAGAGGAATTCCGAGATCGTAACTTGGTTTGCCCGGACAGGTCGGGTAGAATCCAAGAGCTGACCAGATGTACCAAGCAGAGAGACTGCCATTGTCCTCATCGCCAGGATAGGCTTCCCAGCTGGGGTGAAAGGCTTTCTGACGCAAGGTTTTGATGAGTAGAGCAGTGTAGTCAGGGTAGTCGCTGTAGCGAAAGAGATAAGGGATGTGGAAGCTAGGCTGGTTAGAGATGGCGACTTGTCCAAAGGGAGCTGTTGCCATCTCGCTCATTTCATGAATCTCGTAACCATAGCCTGTCGTCTCAAAGAGAGGAGCGTCCTGACAGGCTTTCAAAAGATAATTGCTGAAGGCTTCTTTTCCACCCATAAGCTGGATTAAGCCTGGGATGTCATGGAGGACGCCTAAGGTCGCTTGAATGGCAGAGCATTCAGCGTAGTCTCGTCCCCAACTATATAGAGAGAAGTCAGGGCGGAAGTTTCCTTGACTATCTCGCGCACGCATGTAGCCCATCGCAGTGTCAAATAGATTGCGGTAATTTTGTGACGCAGTTCTATAAGTTTCCGCGATGTCATTCTGACCAAGCTTTTCGGCACAGCTGGCGATACAAAAATCACTATAGGCATAGTCTAGGGTATGGCTGACGCTTTCGTGGTGGTCGGTAGAGAGGTAGCCCAGTTCTTGGTATTGGGCTAGTCCGTGGCGGCCATTGATGCCGAGAGGGTCGGACTTAGTGGCTGTTTCAAGCATGGCTTGAAGGAGTTCTTTTTCTAGATCGGGAGCCATATCCTTGCAGGCGCTATCTGCGATAATGCCGTCCAATAGAGTACCAGGCATCATACCCCGTTCGTCTGGAGCTAGCCATTTTGGAAGGAATCCAGTATCGCGGTAGCTATTGAGAAAGCCTTCTAAAAAGAGACGATAGTGTTCCGGTATGATAAGGGCAAAGAGGGGAAATGTAGTCCGGAAGGTATCCCAGAAACCATTGTTGCTAAAGAGGATGCCGGGCTTGACAGTACCAGTAGCTAGATCCATGTGGATGGCTTGCCCTGACTCGTTCACTTCATAAAATGTCTGTGGGAAGAGGAAGAGTCTGTAGAGGCAGTGGTCAAAGAAGGTTCGGTCAGCCTCTCCTGTTTCCAGCACATCAAAACGATGGAGGAGATTTTCCCAGTCCGCTTGGGCTTTTTCTTTACAGCTATCAAAGTCCTTTTGAGGTAGATTAAGCAGAGCTTGAGATGGAGAGATGAAAGAAGTTGCTAGCTGGATTTCAGCATGACTGCTTGCTAGGTCAATTCGCCAGTCTCCACTTTCTTGGCTGACAGCAAGAATATCCGTATTCATTTGTAGAGCAGTAAAGAGTATCAGAGGACTTTTATTGGTCTCTGTTTTACCTTCTTGTCGTAGGGACAGAGTCCGCTTATCTACCTGCTCCACTGTCAGTTCATCTGCTGCGTGAAGGTAGAGGGCGAGGGATTTGCCTTGCTTTTGATCGAAACGAATAGAAGCGCCGTAGCAAGTCGGTGTGAGCTGGGTTTCAATCTGATAGCGCAGAGAAAAGAGTTTCAAATAGTGAGGCTGGAAGCAAGCTTTTTCTATATCATAAGAAGACTGACGATGAAAGAGACTGTCTCCACCAATCTGGCCTGTGACAGGTGTTAGGAGTAGCCAAGAATAGTCGCCAATCCAAGGACTTGGTTGATGGGTCAATCGAATCCCCTGAAAGATGGGCAGATGTGGATCGAAAAACCAAGCTCCCTCTTGATCGATGGTCTGGGAAACAAAATAATTCATCCCAAAAGGAACGCCCGTGTAGGGCAGGGTATTTCCTCGAGAAAAGGCATGCTTGCTAGCAGTCCCAAAGCGGGTATCGATGGTTTCAAGTAGTGGTTTCATAGTCTTTCCTTTAGCTGTTTTTCTACATTATATCAGAAAAATGAAACCTTTAGATATGGGGTTCGAAAGTAAGCAATTTTGTAGAAAAATGACTATCATTTGTGTATGTATTTTCTGTCTCAAAAACTATATACTGAACATGAAACTTGTTTGAAAGAGGAAAAAATACTATGATTTATTCGAAAGAAATTGTTAGAAAATGGCTAGACGAAATAGCGGAGCGGGCGAAGGACCATCCCGAGTGGGTGGATGTCTTTGAGCGTTGCTATACAGACACCTTGGACAATACAGTTGAAATCCTAGAAGATGGCTCAACTTTTGTCTTGACTGGGGATATTCCTGCCATGTGGCTTCGGGATTCAACAGCCCAACTCAGACCCTACCTGCATGTGGCAAAAAAAGATCCTCTCTTGCGTCAGACCATTGCAGGTTTGGTTAAACGTCAGATGACTCTGATTCTTAAGGATCCTTATGCCAATTCCTTTAACATTGAGGAGAACTGGAAGGGTCACCACGAGACTGACCACACAGACCTTAATGGCTGGATTTGGGAACGCAAGTACGAGGTAGACTCGCTTTGCTATCCTTTGCAGCTGGCTTATCTCCTCTGGAAAGAGACTGGCGAGACCAGTCAGTTTGATGAGACTTTTGTCGCAGCGACCAAGGAAATTCTCCATCTTTGGGCGGTAGAGCAAGACCATAACAATTCACCTTATCGTTTTGTTCGGGATACAGACCGCAAGGAAGATACTCTGGTAAATGATGGCTTTGGACCTGACTTTGCCGTGACAGGCATGACCTGGTCAGCCTTCCGACCGAGTGATGACTGCTGTCAGTATAGCTATTTGATTCCGTCCAATATGTTTGCCGTCGTTGTTTTGGGTTATGTCCAAGAAATCTTTGCAGAATTGAATCTAGCTGATAGCGAGAGTGTCATCGCAGACGCTAAACGTCTGCAAGCAGAGATCCAAGAAGGGATCGAAAACTACGCCTACACCACCAATAGCAAGGGCGAAAAGATTTACGCCTTTGAAGTGGATGGTTTGGGAAATGCCAGCATCATGGATGATCCAAATGTACCAAGTTTGTTGGCTGCTCCATATCTTGGTTATTGTGCGATTGACGATGAGGTTTACCAAGCAACTCGTCGTACCATTCTGAGCCCTGAAAATCCATATTTCTACCAAGGAGAATACGCTAGAGGTCTCGGAAGTTCTCATACCTTCTATCGCTATATCTGGCCAATCGCCCTTTCTATCCAAGGCTTGACAACAAGAGATAAGGCGGAGAAGAAATTCTTGCTCGATCAGCTCGTTTCCTGCGATGGTGGCACAGGTGTCATGCACGAAAGCTTCCACGTAGATGATCCAACGCTCTACTCTCGTGAATGGTTTTCTTGGGCCAATATGATGTTCTGTGAGTTGGTCTTGGATTACTTGGATATCCGCTAGTGAGCTATCGCTTAACAGATTCTGGTAAAGAATCACAAATATATTTTTAAATTTAAGTTAGAATGAGGTTTTACTTCATGGAAAATGTTGTCGTACATATTATCTCACACAGTCACTGGGACCGTGAGTGGTACTTACCTTTTGAAAGCCACCGTATGCAGTTGGTGGAATTATTTGATAATCTTTTTGATCTTTTTGAAAATGATTCTGAGTTCAAGAGCTTCCACTTGGATGGACAAACCATTGTCCTTGATGACTACTTGGAAATTCGTCCTGAAAATCGCGACAAAGTCCAAGGTTACATTGACCAAGGCAAACTCAAAATTGGTCCTTTTTACATCTTGCAGGATGACTACTTGATTTCCAGCGAAGCCAATGTTCGCAATACCTTGATTGGTCAAGCAGAATGTGCAAAATGGGGCAAATCAACCCAGATTGGTTACTTCCCAGATACTTTTGGAAATATGGGACAAGCTCCTCAAATCCTTCAAAAATCAGGCATTCACGTGGCGGCCTTTGGGCGTGGTGTCAAGCCGATTGGATTTGACAACCAAGTTCTCGAAGATGAGCAGTTTACTTCCCAGTTTTCAGAAATGTACTGGCAGGGTGCGGACGGAAGTCGTGTCCTCGGTATCCTCTTTGCCAACTGGTATAGTAATGGGAATGAAATCCCAGTTGATAAGGACGAAGCCTTGGCCTTTTGGAAACAAAAATTGTCAGACGTGCGTGACTATGCTTCGACCAACCAATGGTTGATGATGAACGGATGTGATCACCAGCCTGTACAGCGAAATCTTAGTGAAGCCATTCGTGTAGCAAATGAACTCTTCCCAGATGTGACCTTTGTGCATAGTTCATTTGATGACTATATCCACGCAGTAGAAAGTGCCCTTCCTGAGCAGCTATCAACGGTTACAGGTGAGTTGACCAGTCAAGAAACAGACGGTTGGTACACACTTGCCAATACTTCTTCTTCGCGGATTTACCTTAAACAAGCTTTCCAAGAAAATAGCAACCTGCTAGAACAAGTAGTGGAACCATTGACTGTCATCACTGGTGGACATAACCACAAGGACCAGCTGACCTATGCTTGGAAAGTCCTTCTACAAAATGCGCCACATGACAGTATCTGTGGCTGTAGTATTGACGAAGTTCACCGCGAGATGGAGACACGTTTTGCCAAGGTCAACCAAGTCGGAAACTTCGTTAAGACCAATCTTCTCAACGAGTGGAAGGGTAAAATTGCAACCCATGAAGCTCAAAGTGACCATCTCTTTACGGTCATTAACACAGGCTTGCATGACAAGGTTGACACTGTCAGCACAGTGATTGATGTGGCGGTTTGTGATTTCAAGGAATTGCACCCAACAGAAGGCTACAAGAAAATGGCATCCTTGGCCTTGCCAAACTACCGTGTCGAAGACTTGGAAGGACATGCTGTAGAAGCGAAAATCGAAGATCTGGGAGCTAATTTTGAGTATGATTTGCCAAAAGACAAGTTCCGTCAAGCTCGTATCGCTCGACAAGTGCGCGTGACAGTCCCTGTTCATCTAGCACCACTTTCTTGGACAACCTTCCAATTGCTTGAAGGAGAACAAGAACACCGTGACGGTATTTACCAAAATGGAGTGATTGATACGCCATTTGTAACGGTAAGTGTAGATGAGAATATCACAGTCTATGACAAGACAACTCATGAAGCGTATGAGGATGTTGTTCGCTTTGAAGACCGTGGTGACATCGGAAATGAGTACATCTATTTCCAACCAAAAGGAACAGAGCCTATCTACGCAGAACTCAAAGGCTATGAGATCTTGGAAAATACAGCTCGTTTTGCCAAGATTTTGCTCAAGCATGAATTGACAATTCCAGTAAGTGCAGACGAAAAACTGGATGCAGAACAAAGAGGCATTATCGAGTTTATGACGCGTGAAGCTGGGCGCTCAGAAGAATTGGCAAGCATTCTTCTTGAAACAGAGATGACCGTCTTTGTTGATAATCCACAAATACGCTTCAAGACTCGCTTTACTAACACAGCCAAGGACCACCGTATCCGTCTCTTGGTTAAGACTCATAACACGCGTCCAAGCAATGACTCTGAAAGCATCTATGAGGTGGTGACACGACCAAATAAACCAGCTGCTTCTTGGGAAAATCCTGAAAATCCACAACACCAACAAGCCTTTGTCAGCCTTTATGATGATGAAAAAGGAGTGACGGTAGCCAATAAAGGACTGCACGAGTATGAAATCCTTGGAGACGATACTATTGCAGTGACCATCCTTCGTGCCTCGGGTGAGCTAGGTGACTGGGGTTACTTCCCTACGCCAGAGGCTCAGTGTTTGCGTGAGTTTGAAGTCGAGTTTGCGCTTGAATGCCACCAAGCACAAGAACGCTTCTCAGCTTTCCGTCGTGCCAAAGCCTTCCAAACACCATTCACTAGTCTTCAGATTGCTAAACAAGAAGGAAGTGTTGCAGCGACTGGTAGCCTCTTGAGTCATGCGGCACTCAGCTTACCACAAGTTTGCCCAACAGCCTTTAAAGTGGCGGAAAATGAAGAAGGATATGTACTCCGTTACTACAATATGAGCCAAGAAAATGTGCGCATTTCAGAACACCAACAAACCATTCTTGACTTACTTGAGCGACCTTATCCAGTTCATTCAGGACTATTGGCTCCACAAGAAATTCGTACAGAATTGATTAAAAAAGAAGAAATTTAACAGTTTTAAAGTGTTTTATAACTAATGCTATGAGATAGAAAGGAGGGGCGAAAGAGTAAGGATTAACTACTGACTCGCCCCTTTTTTGGTGAAAATATGACAATTGCAACCATTGATATCGGAGGGACTGGGATTAAGTTTGCCAGTCTGACTCCTGATGGAAAAATACTAGATAAGACAAGTACACCGACGCCAGAAAACTTGGAGGAATTACTAGCTTGGCTAAACCAACGCTTGGCAGAACAAGATTATAAGGGCATTGCTATGAGTGTTCCAGGCGCGGTCAATCAAGAAACAGGGGTGATTGAGGGAATCAGTGCCGTACCTTATATCCACGGCTTTTCTTGGTATGAGGCGCTTAGCTCTTATCAGCTACCTGTCCATCTGGAAAATGATGCCAACTGTGTTGGACTGAGTGAACTGCTGGCTCACCCAGAGATTGAAAATGCAGCTTGTGTCGTGATTGGGACAGGGATCGGCGGAGCTATGATTATCAATGGGAAACTTCACCGTGGTCGCCACGGCTTAGGTGGTGAGTTTGGCTATATGACAACCATTGAACCAGCTGAAAAACTCAACAACTGGTCGCTACTAGCATCTACAGGAAACATGGTTCGCTACGTAATTGAAAAATCTGGTCAGACTGACTGGGACGGTCGCAAGATTTACCAAGAAGCTGCAGTCGGGAATGCTCTTTGCCAAGAAGCCATTGAGCGTATGAACCGTAATCTGGCTCAAGGCTTGCTCAATATCCAGTATCTGATCGATCCAGATGTCATTAGTCTGGGAGGCTCTATCAGTCAAAATCCAGATTTTATCCAAGGCGTCAAAAAAGCTGTCGATGAATTTGTCGAAACCTACGAAGAATACACGGTCGCACCAGTTATCCAAGCTTGCACCTATCATGCAGATGCCAATCTCTATGGTGCCCTTGTCAACTGGTTGCAGGAGGAAAACCAATGGTAATTTTTACAGGACTTAGTCCCAAACAAGCGCAAGCATTAGAGTTGTTTAAAAAGCACATTTCGCTACCAGATGTAGAAGTGGAAGTCGCTCAGTCTAATCAGGCCTCCATCTCTATCAAGGGTGAGGGCGGCCACTATCAACTGACTTATGACAAACCTCACCAACTGTATCGCGGTCTATCCTTGCTAGCAAGCGCCTTAAAAGATGGTGATAAGGTAGAGATTGAAGAACAAGCTGCTTACGAAGAGTTGGCTTACATGGCAGACTGTTCGCGAAATGCGGTTCTGAAAGTGGCTTCTGCCAAGCAGATGATTGAAGTCTTGGCTCTCATGGGTTATTCAACCTTTGAACTTTACATGGAAGACACCTACCAGATTGAGGGGCAACCCTACTTTGGTTATTTCCGTGGAGCTTATTCGGCTGAGGAGTTGCAGGAAATAGAAGCCTACGCCCAGCAGTTTGACATGACCTTTGTGCCTTGCATCCAGACCTTGGCCCACTTGTCAGCCTTCGTTAAATGGGGTGTCAAAGAAGTGCAAGAACTCCGTGATGTAGAGGACATTCTCCTTATCGGTGAAGAAAAGGTTTATGATTTGATTGACGGGATGTTTGCCACTCTGTCTAAACTGCAGACACGCAAAGTCAATATCGGGATGGACGAAGCTCACTTGGTTGGTTTGGGGCGCTACCTCATTTTGAACGGTGTTGTGGACCGTAGTCTCCTCATGTGCCAACACTTGGAGCGCGTGCTGGATATTGCCGACAAGTATGGTTTCCACTGCCAAATGTGGAGCGACATGTTTTTCAAACTCATGTCAGCAGATGGCCAGTACGACCGTGATGTGGAAATTCCTGAGGAAACTCGCGTTTATTTAGACCGTCTCAAAGACCGTGTGACCTTGGTTTATTGGGATTATTACCAAGATAGCGAAGAAAAGTACAATCGTAACTTCCGCAATCACCACAAGATTAGCCAAGATATCGCCTTTGCAGGTGGTGCTTGGAAGTGGATTGGTTTTACGCCTCACAACCATTTCAGCCGTCTAGTGGCTATTGAGGCTAATAAAGCTTGTCGTGCTAATCAGATCAAAGAAGTCATCGTGACTGGTTGGGGAGATAATGGCGGTGAGACAGCTCAGTTTTCTATCCTACCAAGCTTGCAAATCTGGGCAGAACTCTGCTACCGCAATGACCTAGACCGTTTGTCTGCACACTTCATGACCAATACGGGTCTATCGGTTGAGGACTTTATGCAGATTGACCTAGCTAATCTCTTGCCAGACCTACCAGGCAATCTCAGTGGGATCAATCCCAACCGCTATGTCTTTTATCAGGATG
The DNA here is from genome assembly GCF_965111685.1 of Streptococcus oralis. Classification (GTDB taxonomy): domain Bacteria; phylum Bacillota; class Bacilli; order Lactobacillales; family Streptococcaceae; genus Streptococcus; species Streptococcus oralis_B. The sequence goes on along the minus strand of NZ_OZ217340.1, from coordinate 1,858,779 downwards.
TTCTCTGTCCGATTCTTGATCGACACATGACACCTGAACAGGACAAGCCCCACTTCGCTCAAGCGGCTGAAACTCTTGCTGCTATCAAAGATAAAGCAGGCATCTACGCCTATCTCTTTGAAGCTCAGGCTCAGTTGAATGCTATTTTAAGCAGCAAGGTTGATGTAGGACGACGCATTCGTCAGGCTTACCAAGTGGGTGATAAAGAAAATCTGAAAGAAATCGCAAGACAAGAATTGCCAAAACTCAGAAGCGAGATTGAAACCTTCCACAAACTCTTTAGCCACCAATGGCTGAAAGAAAACAAGGTCTTTGGTTTGGATACGGTTGATATCCGTATAGGCGGACTCTTACAAAGGATCAAACGTGCAGAGAGTCGCATCGAGGCTTATCTGGCAGGTCAGATTGACCGCATCGAAGAATTAGAAGTCGAAATCCTACCATTTAACGATTTTTATGGAGACAAAGACTTTGCAGCCACAACAGCCAACCAGTGGCACACCATTGCAACAGCATCGACGATTTATACGACTTAATACTCTTCGAAAATCTCTTCAAACCACGTCAGCTTCGCCTTGCCGTATATATGTTACTGACTTCGTCAGTCTTATCCGGCAACCTCAAAGCAGTGCTTTGAGCAACCTGCGGCTAGCTTCCTAGTTTGCTCTTTGATTTTCATTGAGTATAAAAACAAGAACAGTGTCCCTTGTTCAGAGTGTTTCTCGTGAAACCTATTTCTTATAAAAAACTTCTCCACATAAAATAATTTGTGGAGTTTTTTCTATAATTAGTAGTTTAAACTATTCTTAAAATAAGAGTATACTAATTATGTAATCGTTATCAAACCTAAAAATTCGATGAAATCAGTTTTTAGGAATAAAATGGGAGGAAATTATGAAAAAGTTTTCAAAGACCTTGAGAGATAACTGGATTTTTCTTTTGATGGTTTTACCAGGGGCACTTTGGTTGATTCTATTCTTCTACATCCCAGTATTTGGAAATGTGGTCGCCTTTAAAGACTATCATATGAGTGGTGAAGGATTTATCCACAGTATTATGAATAGTAAGTGGGTCGGTCTCGATAACTTTAAGTTCTTGTTTAGTTCTAGAGATGCTTTTATCATTACTCGAAATACCGTCCTTTATAACCTTGGATTCATCTTTATTGGTTTGATTGTGTCGGTTGGAATTGCCATCATCCTCAGTGAGCTTCGTTCTAAGAGAATGGTTAAAATTTTCCAAACGTCTATGTTGTTCCCGTACTTCTTGTCATGGGTTATCATCAGTTTCTTTACAGATGCATTCCTCAATATTGACAAGGGGGTGATCAACCACTTCCTTTCTTCCATTGGATTGAAGGAAATTAACTTCTATGCTGACTTAAGTATTTGGCCATATCTTCTCCTTTTCCTAGGTATCTGGAAAGGATTCGGATATAGCAGTGTCATGTACTATGCGACTATCATGGGAATTGACCCTACCTACTACGAAGCAGCAACAGTGGACGGGGCTAGCAAGTGGCAACGGATTCGCAATGTAACGATTCCACAGTTGACACCGCTGATAACTGTTTTGACCATCCTTGCAGTCGGAAACATCTTCCGTGCAGACTTCGGTCTTTTCTACCAAATCCCACACAATGCTGGTCAGCTCTATAATGTAACCAACGTACTAGACGTCTATGTCTATAATGGTTTGACTCAGACCGCGGATATTGGTATGGCATCAGCAGCTGGTCTTTATCAGTCCGTTGTCGGTTTGATTCTGGTTATCCTATCAAACTTGCTTGCAAGACGAGTCGATCCAAACTCCGCTTTATTCTAGAAAGGAGGAAAGCATGGCAGAAAAAATTAAAAAAGCAAAAATTGATAATGTCGGCATTCACTCCTTTAGTAAGAAGGCAGATATCTTCTTCAGTATTATTTCTGGATTGATTGCTCTCTCTTGTATCTTGCCCTTTATCTTTGTCATCATGATTTCCATCACAGATGAAAAGAGCATCCTTCAACATGGATATAGCTTTTTCCCATCACAGTTTGGATTAGATGGCTTCGAGTTTTTGGCTCAGTTTAAAGATAAGATATTACAAGCGCTCTTTATCTCAGTGTTTGTAACAGTAGTCGGAACCTTGACAAACGTCTTTATCACAACAACTTATGCCTACGCCATTTCACGGACAACTTTTAAGTACCGCAGATTCTTTACAGTTTTCGTCCTACTTAGTATGTTGTTCAACGCCGGTTTGGTTCCAGGCTATATCGTGGTAACTCGTTTGCTTCAACTAGGTGACACAGTTTGGGCCTTGATTGTTCCAATGCTTCTCTCACCATTTAACATCATCTTGATGCGTTCCTTCTTCAAGAAGACCATTCCAGAAGCCATTTTGGAGTCTGCTCGTATCGATGGTGCTAGTGAAGCCCGTATCTTCTTCCAAATCTGTTTACCATTGTCGCTACCAGGTATCGCAACCATCACGCTTTTGACAGCTCTTGGTTTCTGGAACGACTGGTTCAACGCCCTTCTTTACATCAAGAGTGACAACTTGTATCCATTGCAGTATTTGCTCATGCAAATCCAACAAAATATGGACTACATCGCCAAAGCAGTCGGTCTTTCTGGTCAACTGGGAGTCGCTCTTCCAAAGGAAACAGGACGTATGGCCATGGTTGTCGTTGCAACCCTTCCGATTGCCATTCTGTATCCATTCTTCCAACGCTACTTTGTAAAAGGTTTGACCATCGGTGGTGTGAAAGAATAGGACTTACTGAGAAACATCGTTTCTCCCTTCCCAACTTCATCTTAGTGGCTGAAGTTAAAATCATTAAATCGTTTATAAGTTTAAAAATAAAAAAAGGAGTTTTTATCATGAAAAACTGGAAAAAATATGCTTTTGCATCTGCTAGCGTAGTCGCTTTGGCTGCAAGTCTTGCTGCTTGTGGAAATCTTTCAGGTAACAACAAAAAAGCTGCTGACTCAGCTTCAGGTGATAAGACAGTTATCAAAATGTACCAAATCGGTGACAAACCAGATAACTTGGATGAATTGCTAGAAAATGCAAACAAAATCATCGGAGAAAAAGTTGGTGCTAAATTGGATATCCAATACCTTGGATGGGGTGACTACGGTAAGAAAATGTCCGTTATCACATCATCAGGTGATAACTACGATATCGCTTTTGCAGATAACTACATCGTAAACGCTCAAAAAGGTGCTTATGCTGACTTGACAGAATTGTACAAGAAAGAAGGAGCAGAGCTTTATAAAGCACTTGACCCAGCTTACATCAAAGGGAATACTGTAAACGGCAAGATTTACGCTGTTCCAGTTGCGGCTAACGTTGCATCTTCACAAAACTTTGCCTTTAACGGGACTCTTCTTGAAAAATATGGTATCGACATTTCAGGTGTAAACTCGTATGAAACACTTGAACCAGTCTTGAAACAAATCAAAGAAAAAGCTCCAGATGTAGTACCATTTGCAGTTACTAAGAACTTCATCCCTTCTGAAAACTTTGACTACCCAGTAGCAAACGGACTTCCATTCGTTATCGACCTTAAAGGGGATACTACTAAGATCGTAAACCGTTACGAAGTGCCTCGTTTCGTAGAACACTTGAAGACTCTTCACAAATTCTACGAAGCAGGATACATTCCAAAAGACGTAGCAACAAGCGACACTACATTTGACCTTCAACAAGACACTTGGTTCGTTCGTGAAGAAACAGTAGGACCAGCTGACTACGGTAACAGCTTGCTCTCTCGTGTAGCTAACAAAGACATCCAAATCAAACCATTCACTGACTTAATCAAGAAGAACCAAACAACTCAAGTTGCTAACTTTGTAATCTCAAACAACTCTAAGAACAAAGAAAAAGCGATGGAAGTCTTGAACCTTTTGAACACGAACCCTGAACTCTTGAACGGACTTGTTTACGGTCCAGAAGGCAAGAACTGGGAGAAAATTGAAGGTAAAGAAAACCGTGTTCGTGTCCTTGAAGGATACAAAGGAAACACTCACATGGGTGGATGGAACACTGGTAACAACTGGATCCTTTACATCAACGAAAACGTTACAGACCAACAAATCGAAGATTCTAAGAAACAATTGGCAGAAGCTAAAGAATCTCCAGCGCTTGGATTCATCTTTAACACTGATAGCGTGAAATCTGAAATCTCTGCAATTACTAACACAATGCAACAATTCGATACAGCTATCAACACTGGTACTCTAGACCCAGAACAAGCTATTCCAGAATTGATGGCAAAATTGAAATCTGAAGGTGCATACCAAAAAGTATTGGATGAGATGCAAAAACAATACGACGAATTCTTGAAAAGCAAAAAATCATAAGACAAACTGATTTCGTGTATTCATTCCTAAAAAATGTTATCACTACCTCCTCTGGTACTCCCGGGGGAGGTAGTGGTTTTTTTATTAGAATAGCTAAAAGTAAAAAATCTTGTTAAAAACTTTGTGAAATGCCAGTATAAAATATAGATATCGATTAATTGGACTAATACCTCTATTAGTTTAATTAAGTAGATTTTTAGAATGAACTAGCTTATAATAAGAGTACGATGAAAGCGCTTAACATTGTGAAATTTAACTGGATTTCGATTTAAGAAGCGGACAGGAGTCCTTCTTAAATGTTTCATTTATATTTGATTTCAACTTATTCACCTTTTATAAATTATGAAAGGTTCAAGTGAAACTCAGTAAGTGAAAATCCGATATAAAGTTGTTTGCTATCCCTTTTGGGAACAAGAAATATTACATGAGGTTATTCATATGAAAAAAACACCCAATCGATGGTTAATTTTGGCTGCGGCCATTTTAACGAATCTCTCTCTAGGTGCAGGATATGCCTGGTCGGTCTTTCAGAAGGCACTCCTAGAAACCAATGCTAGTCAAGGATGGGTTCAAGCTCAGACTTCCTTAGCCTTTAGTATTTCTTTTGCTATGGTACCTGTTGGTATGATTATTTTTGGTCCTAAAATCGATTCAGTAGGACCTAAGAAATTTGTATTCCTAGGTGGTATTCTCTTCGGTGCTGGTATGTTCGCTACTGGATTTGCTACCACTCTTCCAGTCCTTTATCTCACTTACGGGGTTGTCCTAGGACTTGGTATTGGTTCAGCTTATGGAGCATCTACTTCAGTTGCTACTAAGTGGTTCCCAGATAAAAAAGGTCTAGCTGGTGGTTTGACAGCAGCAGGTTTCGGGTTAGGTCCCCTTATTATCGGTCCAGTTGCCAAATCTTTGATTGCTTCTATGGGTGTTTACTCAACATTCAAAGTATTAGGTATCATTCTTCTAATTGTTATTTGTACTTCTTCATTGGTAATGGAGAAAGCTCCTGCGGCTGCACCGGCAGCTGGAGCATCTCAACCAGAAGGTAAAACTTACAAAGAAATGCTTCGAGACGGAAATTTCTGGCTTCTATGGTTGATTTACGTTCTTGGTGCTACTGGTGGAATGATGATCATCGGTACTGCAGCATCAATTTCTGACCAGTATCAACTTGTAGGAGAAGCTACACTCTTCGTTATGTTAGTATCTATCGCTAATACATTTGGACGTATCTTCTGGGGTTCAGCATCTGATAAGATTGGTCGCTACCCTACAGTTATCGCTATGTTTGGAGCAATTGCTGTTGGATTATTGCTTACAGCCTTGTTCAAAGGCCCAGGAAGCATCTTGGCTATCCTTGGAGTTATGATGGTTGCCTTGTCATTCGGTGGATTCCTAGGTTTATTCCCAGGTATCACTGCTGAAAACTGGGGAGTAACTTATGTAGGAACAAACTACGGTTGGATGTTTACTGCATACGGTGTGGCTGCGATTGCTGGTCCACAGCTTGGTGCACGTCTTGCCCAAGCAAACCAAGGAGACTACACAATGGCCTTCTTCATCGTTATCGGTATGGCTATCGTTGGTATTCTTCTCCAACTCTTCTACATGTCTAAAGCTAAAAAAGCATAAACATTAATCCTTGGAATTTTCCAAGGATTTTTTTATTGTTTTGAATTAGAAGTAGGATTGAAAATCAAAACTAGCCTCAACCAGAAGAGGTTAATTTTCAGTCAAATAAATTGCAATCGCTTTTCTTTGTCGGTATACTAGTATAGTTAGATGAAAAATTCTGAAAATTTAAGAATAGAAAAGAGAACAAATCTTATGGCAAAAGATATTCGTGTCTTACTTTACTACCTCTATACTCCAATTGAGAATGCGGAACAATTCGCTGCAGATCATTTGGCCTTCTGTAAATCTATCGGTCTAAAAGGTCGTATCCTTGTGGCTGATGAGGGTATTAACGGAACAGTTTCAGGTGACTACGAAACAACACAAAAATATATGGACTATGTTCACAGTCTCCCAGGAATGGAGAACTTATGGTTCAAGATTGATGAAGAAAACGAGCAAGCCTTCAAGAAGATGTTTGTTCGCTACAAAAAAGAAATTGTTCACCTTGGTCTTGAAGATAATGACTTTGACAATGACATTAATCCATTAGAAACAACTGGTGCTTACCTATCTCCAAAAGAGTTCAAGGAAGCTTTACTTGATGAAGATACCGTTGTCTTAGATACACGTAATGACTATGAATATGATTTAGGTCATTTCCGAGGAGCAATCCGTCCAGAAATCCGTAACTTCCGCGAGTTACCACAGTGGGTTCGTGATAACAAGGAAAAATTCATGGACAAACGTGTTGTCGTCTATTGTACAGGTGGCGTGCGTTGTGAAAAATTCTCTGGTTGGATGGTTCGTGAAGGTTATAAAGATGTTGGTCAATTGCACGGAGGTATCGCAACATACGGTAAAGACCCAGAAGTTCAAGGTGAGCTTTGGGATGGTAAAATGTATGTCTTTGATGAGCGTATCGCAGTGGATGTCAACCATGTGAATCCAACCGTTGTTGGTAAGGACTGGTTTGATGGAACACCATGTGAACGCTACGTTAACTGTGGCAATCCATTCTGTAACCGTCGTATCTTAACGTCAGAAGAAAATGAAGATAAATACCTTCGCGGGTGCTCACATGAGTGCCGTGTTCATCCACGCAATCGTTATGTCTTAGAACATGAATTAACAGAAGCTGATGTAATTGAGCGTTTAGCAGTACTTGGTGAGAGTTTAGATCCAGCTACAGCAGTATAAAAAGCAAACAGTCCTGAGGGGCTGTTTTTCTATGCTTTTTACCCAAAAATCTAAAATTTGTTTCTGCATCTTTCAGGAAAATAGTGTATACTATATGTAAACGATTTCAAAGGAGACCATGTATGGCGAAAACATTTTTTATCCCAAATAAAGAAAGCATTCTAGGACAACAGGAGGTCTTGACTGCCAAGTCTATCTTGGCCTTGGTGGAGGGCTTGGAGTCACACAGTTATGATGCGGTCTATCTCCGTCAGCCCCTCAATCGTCTCGAATACATGGAGTGTGGGATTGTAGGCCAGTCACAATTTCTCTTCAAGGTGAACTATGCGGATAGTCGAAAAGGCTATCAGGTGGTGATTTCAGACTTCCTTACTAGAGCGGACTGGGAGATTGTAGAGGCTCTTCTCCGAGCCCTATCTGGCAAGTTGGGGCAAGTGGTAGAAGGGCTAGAAGGGTTTGACTTTGAAGCTTATTTCCGACAAACGGTCAAGCAATATTTAGCGGATAAGGCGGTTCGTTTAGTCTATTGCCAAGGACTCTTGGCCCCTATCTATCTCAATAAGGAATACCTCGAGAGCTTTTTGGCTGAGGATGGATTGGCACGTTTTGAAGAGCTGGTCAAGAAGGTTCAAGGATCTGATGCCTACCTTGCCAATGTGAAATTTTACCCAGATGCCCAAGGTAAGGTGCACGGTATCTACCACCTAGCCCAGGGAGTCAAGACAATTTTGCCAAAGAAACCCTTTGTACCAGCTCCTTATACCGAGCAGCTGGCAGGAAAGGAGCTTTTTTGGGAGATTGACCTAGTGAAGATTTCTGGTGATGGCTCAAAAGCAGAAGACTATGAAGTCATTGCTCGCTTGGATTATGTAAAATTCCTAGAGTCACTACCAGAAGCATTTTACCAGCAATTAGATGCCAATCAATTAGAAGTTCACCCCATCCTTGGACAAGATTTTGAAGGATTGGCAACCATCGAGTAGGCCTTGTTTAAAAAAGAGTAAGCATAAAAATCCCTGTCATTAACAAATGGCAGGGATTTTGGTTAAAAGAATGTCAGGATGCGAAGGTAGTCCACTGTCAGCGCAAGCTCTGCAATGAAGAAGGGTAAGAGAATAGCAGCATCAAGTAAGACAGCTAGCAGGAATCGATAAAATGGGTCGAGGCTACTGGTCTTACTTGGCTTGCTAATCACAAAGAGATTGCCAAGGGCAAAGATGGCCATGCTTAGAAGAGTGAGGATGCCAGCAAATCGTAAGCCACCAAAGAGTGCAAAGAAACTTGCTAGAGCTGTTAGGACAAGTGGGATAGCAAAGAGTCTGCTATACCGATCAAAGGCTTCTTGGAATGTGAAGTCGCTCTCCTGATCCAGCACACGTCGGACAGTAAAGCCTCCCAAAATGATGGAAAAGTAAAATAGAGCGCTAGCGACCAAGATAGAAAGTCCAGCAAAGAGATCCAAAGGTGGGAGCTGATTAGGAGAACTATTAGCAATAGAGACCATATAGCCATAGTAGAGGCGCTTGATATGATAGATACTAAAGAAAAGGTTGATTGACGACAGCAAGCTGAGTAGGGCAAAGACACTATAACGATGCTTTTGGTCCCTAGTCTTGCTGGCAGTTGGTTCTTGGATAGCGTCCAGCAGCCAAGTCCAAAACAGTGCGATTTCTTCTTTGAATCGAGCAGTTTTGCGGGGGTCAATGTCTGGGATATAGGGACTTTCTAAAGCCTTGCTGAGGATGCTTTTTTCTTTTACAGAGTTTTCTTGGTTGCGTTCTTCTTCAGCTTTCCCATCTCCCTCTTCCTCGGTTTGGTCTTCCTCCGTTATTTGGGGAGCTTCCTCCTCATGCGTTTCCGACTCTTTAGGTGAGATAGGAGTTTCTTGGCTTGCTTGTGGTTCGGTCTCCACAGTTTCCGAAGTCTCTGGTTGGTCGGGCTGGATTTCCGATTTCGTCTGAGCTGATTTCTTCTCAAGATCGGCGCTTTCAAACCATTCTTGTGTCATGGTGGAACCTCCTTTTTTATGGTCGTTTTCTATCTTTAGACTAGCAGATGAAAGCGTTTTTGTCAATGGTTTCTAGATGGAGCAGAATGCTCCTCTTTAGGTAGGTAGATATCCTGGTTGGCTTTTGCAATGAGTAAATCCTTGATATCTGCTTTTTCGGTTTTATAAGGGTTGGCAAGTACATTCTCTTTTTGTCCACGATGTTCTTCTTTGGGTTGACGATAGATACCACCATGCTGAGAAGAAATTTCTAGATTGATACGGTCAGTCTCTTTCTGGGAGAGAATGAGTGTTAGAGTGGAATGGGCCTCTAGCTCAACCTTACCGTGAACATGAATATTTTCAGCATAGATGTGTCCCCCCTCCGTCTTGACCTGGCTATCTGTCAATTCGGTATCAAAGATATTGATGATATGAGGTGTCGTTAGTGTGCTGTTCTTGATAGAACTTTCTGTTAGTCTTAAGAGATAGCCTTTTGTTTTGATTGTCGCATTTTCAAGATTGGCTTGACGAATATTGGTTTGTCCACGATTGGCCGAGACATTGATAGCTTGCAGCTTTCTTCCTTTAGGTAGGGAGAGAATGACTTCGTCAAAACGGTGAGAATAACTGCTGGCAATACGAAGTAGGCCTTCGATTCCTGAACCGAGAAAACGATGTTGGGAGGCTTGTTTGTCAGTGACGCTCAGTGTTTTGTCACTCATGCCAGTAGTCAGATCGTGACGACCAGACACGGAAGGATGATAGCTGATATGGATCTTGTCATCTACAGACTCTGTTATGGTTAGGCTATGTTCTTCAAGGGTCAAATCAAGTTTTTCCACTTCATTTCCAAAGGTTACTTCTTCGATACGATTGTCATAGACGGGGTCTTTTGACATGGCAAGCAAACTTTGAATACCATTGGACTGGGCGCCTACAATGATCATGATAAAACCAAGGATCGTGGAAATCACACCAAAGATGAGAAATCCTTTCGTCAATTTACGCATGTCTGTCACCTCTCTTTCCTTTTTTAAGAATCCATTGCACCAAGCGGACGATTAGGAGGCCAAAGAAACGGGCTACATAGGAGATACCTAGTAGAACAAGAGAAGAAGCACCGATAGAAAGCAAACCGGCCCCGAAAATCAAAATAAAGGCAGATTTGGCTTCGACCAGAACACTAAAGCTCTCTATGATAAAGAGTCCACCTAGCAGGATACCCGTCACCGAAACAGTGAAGAAGGCTAGAATGACGGAGACGGCTGCGATAATAATACCGATGATGGCCATGAGGATGCCGATCCCGACCGGAATTCCGATAGGAGCTACTAGCAGAGCCAGGAGGGCAATGTGTAGCAGTTGGCGGTCATTCTTTTGAGCAGGGGCTTCATTGACTTTTTTGTCGAGGAGGTTAGAGAGGACATCATGAGCCGCTTCTTTTGGTGTTCCTAGACTGGCAATGAGTTCCTCTTCGCCCTCTGAACCTGCATCGTCAAATAGTTCCTTAAAGTAGTCCATGGCTTCGATGCGGTCAGCTTCAGGTAGTTTATGGAGATAGGTTTCTAACTGAGTCAGATAGTCAGTTCTTGTCATGGCGGATACTCCCTTCTATGATGCCGTTGACGGTGTCGGTATAGAGCGTCCACTCTTCCTTTAGAGTAACGAGCTGCTCTACGCCCCGATTGGTCAAGGAGTAGTATTTGCGCATACGCCCCTGAAACTCTTTAGAGTAGGTGGTCAGAAAGCCACTGGCTTCCAATTTTTTGAGAATGGGATAGAGCGTAGATTCTTTGATATTGGCGATGAGCTTAATGGTTTGACTAATCTCATAACCATAAGAATCCCCCTGCTCCAGTACAGCCAAGATGAGAAACTCAATCAAGGCAGAGGATGTTGGGAAGTACATGGGAAACCTCCTTTATATTATATAAAAATTTTATATATACTCTTTTCAAATATATTGTATCTCAAGTTGAAAGCCCTGTCAAGAAATATGTGTAAAAATTTTATATATAAAAAACTCCTAGTAAAAACTAGAAGTTTAGAGGATTTTATCCGCCCGATCCACCATAAAGAGTGAGACGGTCATGATGATATCGATGACTAGAAGAGCAAGGACAGCTGGGATCCAAGATTGGAAAAGTTCAAAACTATAACCAAACAAGGCAGGTCCAAAAGCAGCTAAGATGTAGCCTCCTGTTTGCGCTAGTCCAGATAGCTGAGCTGTTTTTTCAGGAGAACTGGTTTTAAGAGAAAAGCAAACCATGAGATAGGGGAAGAGGGCACTGCAGGCCGTTCCAATCAAGAGATGGACGACTAACCAGTAGAGGAAATTATTGGTTGGATACAAGAGCATGGCAATTCCCATCATACCAGCGATAGAGATAATTGCCAGCATGATTCGACGACGACCATCTGACAGACGAGTGGTCAGACTTGGAACAGTCATTGAAAAAGGAATGCTGATCAGTGAGAAAATAGAAGCGAGGAGAGCCGCATCACTATTAGAAATACCAGCACCAACAGCCATAGTTGGCAACCAGGTCATGCTTGTATAAAAGAGCAAGGACTGAAGTCCGCCAAAGATAATGATAGCCCAGACATCTTTACTTTTTAGAATATTCTCTTTGACTTGCTTTTCTTTTTGGCTTTCTAGGTGGTGGTTGTGGCGATGATTTGGCAACCAGACTAGCAGAGTGACTAGACAGAGAAAGCTGAGTACAAGGATGAGACCTTTCCAAGAACTAGCTTGGGTAATAGGGACAGATAGATAAGAAGCAATAGCTGTGGAAATCCCCATAGAAGTGACATAGAGTGTCGTTAGGAAGCTAATCTTTTGAGGCTGATTTGCCTGGATCATACTTGGGAGGAGTACATTGAAGATCGCAATGCTTGCTCCCACAATTAGGGTCCCTAGATAGAGAAGGGGAAGATTGAAAATCCGAATGACAGAGCCAACAGTTAAGAGGAGGAGACAGTAAGTAAAGAGATGTTCCAACCCGATTTTTTGTGCCAAGCGGCTTGCAAAAGCAGAGAAAAGAGCGAACATCAAGAGAGGGAGACTGGTTAAAATCCCAAGAGAGCTAACCTCCACTCCTAGTCCCTGAGCGATATCTCCTAAAATGGTTGGAAGAGCAGTAAAAGGAGAGCGCAAAACGGTCCCGATTAAGACAATTCCTAGAACAAAAAAGAGTGATTGTTTTTTCATAAAAACCTCGATAGGATGATTTTAATAACAGCTTATTTTAAGGTTTTTTCTATATAATGTCAAGTAATGGCAGCCAAGACAGTTCAATCAATGGAAGTGAAAATATAGTGAAAAAGGACGGATTTCTTTACTAGAATTTTCCTTGATTTGATATAAAAATAGGAAACTAGGAGAATTTGTGATAAAATAGTGGAAGGAAATCTATACATTGGAGAAAAACTGTGCCTGAAAAGCAAAAAATCAGCGTCTTGATGTCGGTCTATGTAAAGGAAAATCCGACGTTTTTAAGAGATGCTATCAAAAGTGTTCAAAACCAGACCTTGAAACCGAGCGAACTTGTTCTTGTTGAGGACGGCCCGCTCACACCCGAACTCTATCAGGTGCTAGATGAAGTGGAAACTCAGTCAGAAATTCCAGTTAAACGGTGCCCCTTAGAAGAAAATCAAGGTTTAGGTTTGGCTCTTCGATACGGTGTTTTACAGTGCCAGTATGACATTATTGTCCGCATGGATACGGATGATTTAGCCGTTCCGGATCGTTTTGAGAAACAGCTTCAGCTAATGGAGAAAGAAGATCTCGATCTCTTAGGCGGGCATATCGCAGAGTTCATTGACAATCCAGATGAGATTGTGTCTTATCGTCGTGTTCCAACTCAGCATGCAGACATTGTGGCTTATCAGAGAATGAGAAGCGCCTTTAACCATATGACAGTCATGTTCAAAAAGGACATGGTCCTCAAGGCGGGTAACTATGAAGATGGCCTTTACATGGAGGATGACCTCCTTTGGCTCAATATGATTGCTGCAGGTGCCAAGACTGGGAACCTAGATCAAATCTTGTGTAAGGTTCGTGTTGGTGCAGGGATGTTTGAGCGTCGAGGTGGCTTGCGTTACCTTAAACTCTATCGTCAAGCTCGCCAACGGATGCTTGAGCGAGGGCAAATTTCTTACATGGAATATGCTAAAAGTGTAGCCATTCAGGCCATTGTTGCACTCTGCCCAGGCTTTGTACGTCAGTTTATCTTCGTCAAACTTTTAAGAAAGAGAAAGTAAGCCCCGATAGACTGAATGATTCAGGTTATCAAAACAACAGTATCATCTGACTCTTTTAAGGGGGAGTAAATTCCTATGAATAAAAAACTAACAGATTACGTGATTGATCTTGTTGAAATTTTAAATAAACAGCAAAAACAAGTGTTTTGGGGGATATTCGATATTCTGAGTATGGTGGTTTCCATCATCGTATCTTACATCTTGTTTTATGGCCTTATAAATCCTGCTCCTGTGGATTACGTGATTTACACTCTTTTAGCCTTCCTCCTCTATCAAATCATGATTGCATTTTGGGGGCTGAATGCTAGTATCAGTCGTTATAGCAAGATTACGGATTTCATGAAAATCTTTTTCGGAGTAACGCTTAGCAGTGTTCTTTCCTATGGAATCTGCTATGCCTTTCTTCCACTATTTTCTATCCGTTTCATCGTGCTCTTCATTTTGTTGAGTACCTTCCTCATCTTGCTTCCTCGTATCACTTGGCAGTTGATTTATTCCAAACGTAAAAAAGGTAGCGGAGATGGAGAACATCGTCGTACCTTCTTGATTGGTGCTGGTGATGGTGGTGCCCTCTTTATGAACAGCTATCAACATCCAACTAGCGATCTTGAGCTAGTGGGGATTTTGGATAACGATGAAAAGAAAAAAGGGCAAAAACTAGGTGGAATCCCAGTTTTGGGCTCCTATGATAATCTGCCTGAATTGGCTAAACGTCACCAAATTGAGCGTGTCATCGTAGCGATTCCTTCGCTTGATCCATCAGAGTACGAACGCATCTTACAGATGTGTAATAAGCTAGGCGTCAAATGTTACAAGATGCCTAAGGTTGAGACAGTTGTTCAAGGGCTCCATCAACCAGGTAGTGGCTTCCAAAAAATTGATATCACAGACCTTTTGGGCCGTCAGGAAATTCGTCTCGACGAATCGCGTCTGGGTACAGAAATTACTGGAAAGACCATCTTAGTGACAGGAGCTGGTGGTTCGATTGGTTCAGAGATTTGTCGTCAGGTTAGCCGCTTCAATCCAGAGCGTGTCATCTTGCTGGGGCATGGGGAAAATTCCATCTATCTCGTTTATCATGAATTGATCCGTACATTCCATGGAATTGATTATGTTCCTGTTATTGCAGATATTCAGGACTATGATCGCCTCTTACAGGTGTTTGAGCAGTACAAACCAGCCATTGTTTACCATGCTGCAGCCCACAAGCACGTTCCGATGATGGAACGCAATCCAAAAGAAGCCTTCAAGAACAATATCCTCGGTACCTACAATGTTGCCAAGGCTGTTGATGAAGCCAAAGTACCTAAGATGGTCATGATTTCGACTGACAAGGCGGTCAATCCACCGAATGTTATGGGTGCAACTAAACGCGTGGCAGAATTGATTGTCACTGGCTTTAACCAACGTAGTAAATCAACCTACTGTGCAGTTCGTTTTGGGAATGTTCTCGGTAGTCGTGGTAGTGTGATTCCTGTCTTTGAACGTCAGATTGCTGAAGGCGGTCCTGTAACGGTGACAGACTTCCGTATGACACGTTACTTCATGACCATTCCAGAGGCCAGTCGTCTGGTAATCCATGCTGGCGCTTATGCTAAGGATGGAGAAGTCTTTATCCTCGATATGGGCAAACCGGTTAAAATCTATGACTTGGCTAAGAAAATGGTTCTTCTAAGCGGACACACTGAAAATGAAATTCCAATCGTTGAAGTTGGAATTCGCCCAGGGGAAAAACTCTATGAAGAACTCTTGGTTTCGACCGAATTGGTTGATAATCAAGTTATGGACAAGATTTTTGTTGGTAAGGTAAACGTCATGCCACTAGAAGCTATTGATCAAAAGATTGAAGAGTTCCGTTCACTCGGCGGAAATGAGCTCAAAGAAGCAATCATTTCCTTTGCAAATGAGACAACCCATTCTGAGTAAGAGTGTCCATCTACCTTCATAATGAAACAGCTATAGCCAGTTTTCTGAGGAAATCAGAAAGCTGGTTTTTAGAATAGCAAACTAGAGATGGGATCCACCTACCACATGAAAATTTCCTTCATCAGAGAAATCCGCAGCAGTTGATAGATGTATAGATATGCGACAGCGTGATAAATCGTTTTCTAATTTAATAAAAATCATAGGACAGTAATTATTGAGCTTGAGAGAAATCCTTGTATACTTCATTGGTTTGATATCCCGATAGACCTTATAAATTATGATAAATTATGGTAAACTATACAAATAAAAACAAAGGAGATTATTGTATGTTTAATGCTTATAAGAACTTTTGGAAGGGTTATGTAAACTTTACTGGTCGTTCAACTCGTTCGGAGTACTGGTGGATTTACTTTACAAACTTATTAATCTGTCTTCCTGCTTATACGAAATATCATGCTGCAGTGTCAACTCGTCCGTATAATATGGAGGCAATTCGTAGCTTACAAGCTATGGGTGGCTTTTACCTCTTTTTAGCAGTTATTCTCATGTTACCTTCTATCGCTGTGACTGTTCGCCGCTTACGAGACGCTGGTTTCCACTGGGCCTTTATCTTCATTGCTTTGGTTCCTATCGTTGGACCGATTGCTCTTATTGTGATGCTTGCTTGGCCAAGTAAGAAGTATGAAGATGCAGCTACTGAAGAACAGGATCAAATTAACGCTTAAGCATAGAGTTGATTCCTTCTGATAGTAACAACATATAAAAAATACTCCTCAACCTAGTTCACTAGTGTTAGGAGTATTTTTGTATGGTTAGAGCTGGCTAATGATATCATCAATGGTATGGGCAATCCAGTCAGGTTGATAGCTGAGCAAATCAGCTTCTTCTCCAAATCCCCAAGTAACAGCGAACTTTTTAATGCCAGTTTCTTGGGCTCCAATCATATCAAACTTGGTATCCCCGATGATGAGGACTTGGTCTGTAGGGAGTTGATGCGTTTGCAAGGCGTAATGGATGACATCCGCCTTGTGCGGCGTTTCAGGACTAGATCCGTAAATGCCATCAAAGAAATGATGGATTCCCAGATTTTTAGTCATATCATGAGCAGTAGGAGTATTCTTTGTTGTGGTAATATAGAGAGGGTAGTTTTGCGAAAGCTCTTGGAGCAATTCCGTTATTCGGGGGAAGAGTTGGGCTTCGTGGATCCCTTTTTCCTTGTAGTAAGAGCGGTAGATTTGAACAGCCTCCGAGATTTGCTCCTTGGGAAGACATGTTGCAAAACTACTTTCAAGTGGCGGTCCCATGAAACCACGAATGGTTTTAGTATCAGGACTTGGAACTCCTAGCTTTTTAAAGGTATGGGTAAAGGCATTGTGGATCCCTAGGGAACTGTCAACCAGGGTTCCGTCTAGATCAAAAAAGATTGCTGAGATAGAGGGCATAGTTTCTCCTAATAGATAAGCTTATTCTCCGAAGATTTCTTTTTGTAGGCGGCGACCAGTAGGAGTGGCAGCGAGTCCACCCTCAGCCGTTTCACGAAAGGCAGTTGGAAGGCTCGATCCGACCTGGTACATGGCATTGATGACTTCGTCAACAGGGATCTTAGATTCGATACCTGATAAGGCCATATCTGCTGCGATAAAGGCAAAGCTGGCTCCCATGGCATTTCGTTTGACACAGGGAACCTCAACCAGACCAGCGACAGGATCGCAGATGAGGCCCAGCATATTTTTAATGACAAAAGCGATGGCTTGGCTAGCCTGATAGGGGGTTCCACCTGCAGCCAAGGTCAAGGCTGCGGCGCTCATGGCAGAGGCGGATCCTACTTCGGCCTGGCAGCCACCTTCAGCGCCTGAGATAGAAGCGTTGTTTGCGATGACTAGTCCAAAGGCACCAGCAGCAAAGAGGAAATCCAGCTGTTCTTCGTGGCTAAGGTCTAATTTTTGGATAGCAGCAGTGAGAACGGCTGGCAAACAACCAGCACTTCCTGCGGTTGGAGTGGCGCAGACCAAGCCCATCTTCGCATTGTGTTCATTGACCGCGATGGCATTACGGGCTGCTGATAGAATGGTAAAGTCAGACAAGGCCTTGCCACTTTTGAGATGGCGGTCTAGTTTGGCCGCGTCTCCGCCTGTTAGGCCACTACGGGATTTATTTTCACTAAGACCGAGCTCAACGGAGGCTTTCATGACTTCTAGATTGCGTTCCATGAGGAGGAGAACTTCGTCTCGGCATCGGCCGGTCAGTTCATATTCTGTCGCAATCATGAGCTCTGCAACATTTCCTTGGAAGTCTAGATCCGCCTGCTCGACCAATTCTTTGATAGAATAAAACATGTTTCCTCCTACTTAAAGAAATTGACATTGTGGAGATGAGGGATTTTTCGGATTTCTTCAATCGCCTCTTCGAAACTTCGACTATCGACTTCGATAATCATAATGGCCTTTTCTCCAGCTTTTTCTCGAGTCACATTCATCTGAGCGATGTTGATATCGAAACGAGAGAGGGCTTCTGTGACATGGGCAATCATACCTGGAACATCCTGATGTACGATGATGATGGTCGGGGTATTCATGTTGAGAGAGACAGCAAAGCCGTTAAGCTCCGTAACTTGGATATTTCCCCCACCAATGGAAATTCCTGTCACACTGATGGACTTGTGTTCATTCTTCACAGTAATTTTAGTGGTATTAGGATGAGGAGCGTTGCTGTCTTTCTGAATGGTCCAGACAATCTTGATGCCACGTTTATGGGCAATTTCAAGGCTATTTGGAATGTCGGGATCGTCCGTATCCATACCTAATATACCAGCGACGAGAGCAAGGTCAGTTCCATGACCACGGTAGGTCTTGGCAAATGAGTTAAATAATTGGAATTCGACTTCTGTCGGCGTATCATCGAAGATAGAAGAGACGATTTTCCCGATACGAACAGCTCCAGCAGTATGGCTACTTGATGGGCCAATCATGACTGGTCCGATAATATCAAAGACAGATTGAAAACGAAGTGAGTGCATCTGTTTCCCCTTACAAAGATTCTTATATCTATTATATCAAAGAATGGACCTCTGCGCTTATTTCCCTTATTAAAACCTTAAAATGATTAAAGATAGTATAAAATAAGGTCTTTTGTGACAAAAACCTCCTTAAAACGGTAAATATAAAACATTTTTGTAATATTTCTACATAAAACCGTTAAACAACGGTAACATTTAAAAGGTATCATAGATATATCCAATGGAAGGAGAATTTTTAGATATGTCATTAACAACTAAAAAAATTAAAACAACTATCGCAGGAGTAGCAGCTTTACTTGCTTTCTTTGCTCCAGCTCTTGCATCTGCACAAGAAACTGTAACTTACACAGTTAAATCAGGTGATACTCTTTCAGAAATCGCTGAGAAGTACAACACAACTGTTGAAAAATTGGCAGCAAAAAACAATATCAAAGATATCCACCTTATCTATGTTGACCAAGTTTTGGTCATCGAAGGTACAACTTCTACTGTAGCTCCAGTTGCGACAACGGAAGAATCAGCTCCAGTAGCTACAGAAACAGTTGAAGAAGCACCAGCAGCAACAACAACTTATGAAGCACCAGCTGCACCTGCAGCTCCAGTAGCAGAAAGCAACACTGCAGCAGCTTCAACTGTAAGTGGTTCTGAAGCAGAAGCCAAAGAATGGATCGCTCAAAAAGAATCAGGTGGTAGTTACACAGCTACAAATGGCCAATACATCGGACGTTACCAATTGACAGATTCATACTTGAACGGTGACTACTCAGCTGAAAACCAAGAACGTGTAGCAGATGCCTACGTTGCCGGACGCTACGGCTCATGGACAGCTGCCAAGAACTTCTGGCTTAACAACGGTTGGTATTAAGAATACAAGAGTCCTTTAGGGCTCTTTTTTGTTTCTCTATAACAAAAGGTGTAACGATATTCTCAGCAATGCTCTATCTGTATAATTTCAACGAAATCCTTCAAATTGTTTTAAAACTCAAATAGTATAAATAAGCTTATTATGTGTAAAAATATATCATATAATAAGCTTTTTCTTGATTTGAATGAAATAAAATACAGTTTTTCCTTGACAAACGAGAACGAGAAGAGTATTATTTATACAATAATAAAGTATAAAAATAAAAGGAGGCTCTTCTATGAATAAAGTGAAGAAGGTGTTGATGACGATGTTTGGTTTGCTTATGTTTCCCTTATTATTTGCTTGTAGTAACGCTCAATCCCAAGGTGTTGAAGCCATTAAGGCTAAAGGAAAATTGGTGGTGGCCCTAAATCCAGAGTTTGCTCCATTTGAATATCAGAAATTGGTCGATGGGAAAAATCAGATTGTAGGTTCAGATGTTGAGCTAGCCAAAGCCATCGCAAAGGAACTAGGTGTAGAAGTGGAGTTCTCTCCAATGAGTTTTGACAATGTACTGGCTAGTCTTGATTCAGGCAAGGCCGATCTTGCCATATCAGGTGTTTCTAAAACGGAGGAGAGAAGTCAAGTTTACGATTTTTCAATTCCCTACTACACTTCGAAAAATAAGGTTATCGTAAGAAAATCTGAATTAACGAATTACCAATCAGTCAAGGATTTGGCTCAGAAAAAGGTTGGAGCGCAGAAAGGCTCTATCCAGGAAACTCTGGCCAAAGAAACCTTGCAGAATGCTTCTCTCGTTTCACTTCCTAAAAATGGAAATTTGATAACAGATTTGAAATCAGGGCAACTGGATGCAGTTATCTTTGAGGAACCAGTGGCGAAAGGCTTTGTAGAGAATAATCCAGACCTAGCCATCGCTGAGTTTGATTTTGACAATGACAAAGAAGATTCCTACGCTGTTGCGATGAAAAAAGACAGTAAAGAATTAAAAGAGGCGGTTGACAAAACCATCCAGAAGTTGAAGGATTCTGGGGAATTGGACAAATTGATTGATGATGCTTTTAAAGCCTCTATCGAAAAATAGAAAGAAGGAAGAGAAATGAGTAAGGAAAAAGTTATTTTAGCCTATTCAGGTGGATTGGATACATCAGTTGCTATTACATGGTTAAAAAAAGACTATGATGTAATCGCTGTTTGTATGGATGTGGGTGAAGGAAAAGATTTGGAGTTCATCCACGATAAAGCTCTCAAGGTTGGGGCTGTTGAGTCCTATGTCATTGATGTTAAGGAAGAATTTGCTAATGACTATGTTTTAGTGGCCCTTCAGGCTCATGCCTACTATGAACAAAAGTATCCCTTGGTATCTGCTCTGAGTCGCCCTCTTATTTCAAAAAAACTCGTTGAAATAGCTCATCAGACAGGGGCAACTACAATTGCCCATGGTTGTACAGGCAAGGGAAACGACCAAGTTCGGTTTGAAGTATCGATTGCAGCTTTGGATCCCAATTTAAAGGTAGTTGCGCCTGTTCGTGAGTGGAAATGGTCTCGTGAAGAAGAAATCCAATATGCAAAAGAAAACGGCGTCCCAGTTCCAGCTGACCTTGACAATCCTTACTCTGTCGATCAAAATCTTTGGGGACGTGCAAATGAATGTGGTGTCTTGGAAAATCCTTGGAACCAAGCGCCAGAAGAAGCATTTGGGATCACATCTTCTCCAGAAGAGGCACCAGACAGTCCAGAATTTATTGACATTGAGTTTAGTTGCGGGGTGCCTATCTCCCTCAATAGTGAGAAGATGAAAGTGGCGGATTTGACTCAAAAGCTAAATGAAATTGCAGGCAAACACGGTGTCGGTCGTATTGACCACGTGGAAAATCGCCTAGTCGGTATTAAGTCAAGAGAGATTTATGAGTGCCCAGGTGCTGTGACTTTATTGGCAGCTCATAAGGAGATTGAAGACTTGACTCTTGTGAGAGAAGTGGCTCATTTCAAACCTATTATCGAAAATGAGTTGTCCAATCTCATCTATAATGCCTTGTGGTTTAGCCCAGCAACTCAGGCTTTGATTGCCTATATCAAGGAGACACAGAAAGTTGTCAATGGAACTGCAAAAGTTAAACTCTATAAGGGGAATGCTCAGGTAGTGGCTCGGAAATCTCCAAATTCTCTTTACGATGAAAATTTGGCGACTTATACTAGTGCAGATACCTTTGACCAAGATGCGGCTGTTGGATTTATCAAGCTTTGGGGGCTTCCGACTAAGGTTTATTCAGAAGTTCAGAAAAATGTTGAGTAGTGACGCGATAGAAAGGGACGACAGGATATGCCGAAAAATACAAAATTATGGGGTGGTCGATTTGAAGGCACTGTGGAAGATTGGGTAGAACAGTTCGGTGCGAGTATTTCCTTTGACCACCAGCTGGCAAAATTTGATTTGATGGGTTCCTTAGCTCATGTTCAAATGCTAGGACAGACTGGCATTTTAAGCTTGGAAGAGGCAGAGCAGATTCAAGATGGTCTGAAAGCTTTGTTGCGAGATTTAGAGGCAGGAGAGCTTCATTTTGATATTGCAAATGAAGATATTCATATGAATATGGAAGTGTTGCTGACAGAGAAAATCGGTCCTCTGGCTGGAAAACTGCACACGGCTCGTTCTCGGAATGACCAAGTCGCAACGGATATGCACTTATATCTAAAGGAGCAGCTTGGCCATGTCTTGGATAAGTTGACGAATCTAAACAGTGTTTTGCTGGATTTGGCTGAAAAACATGTGGAAACCATCATGCCAGGCTATACCCATTTACAGCACGCCCAACCGATTAGTTTTGCCCACCATCTCATGGCTTATTACAATATGTTTCAAAGGGACAGCGAGCGATTCGCATTTAACCTGAAACATACGGACCTATCTCCACTGGGTGCAGCTGCCTTGGCAGGGACAACTTTTCCAATCAATCGTCAATTATCGAGTGATTTATTGGCCTTCCAACAACCCTATACCAATTCCTTGGACGCAGTGAGTGACCGTGATTTTATCTTGGAATTTCTGTCAAATGCCAGCATTTTGATGATGCATATGAGTCGTTTTTGTGAGGAAATCATCAATTGGTGCAGTTTTGAGTATCAGTACATTAGCTTGTCTGATAGCTTTTCAACAGGTTCGTCTATCATGCCCCAGAAGAAAAATCCTGATATGGCCGAATTGATTCGAGGGAAGACAGGACGGGTTTACGGGAACTTGCTTGGACTATTGACCGTAATGAAATCTTTGCCTCTGGCCTACAATAAGGATTTGCAAGAGGACAAGGAAGGCATGTTTGATACAGTAGAAACGATTTTAAATTCTCTGGATGTGTTGGCAGGTATGCTATCGAGCATGCAGGTTAATAAGGCCAAAATGCAGCAATCCACAGAGAATGATTTTTCGAATGCGACCGAACTGGCAGATTATTTGGCAGAAAAAGGTGTCCCCTTTAGAGAAGCGCATGAAATTGTAGGAAAATTGGTTCTAGACTCTATCAAGCATGGTAAAAATATCCAACATTGGGATTTGAAGGAGTTGCAAGTCTACCATCCCCTGATTGAAGAGGATATTTATATCTACTTGCGTCCAGAAACCGTTGTTCAGAGACGGAATTCCTTAGGAGGAACCGGCTTTGAGCAAGTGAAATGCCAGATAGAACAAGCGAAGAAAGAACTTAAAGGGGAAAATTGATTCGTTTGCAAAGTAAGAAAGAGAGGCTGAGATGATTTATCAGCCTCTTTCTTGTCTTCTCCAACTAAGCGTGTTATAATGAATACTGCTCAAGCGACCTTCAATCGTGAAGCACACACGACCTTCAATCGTGAACTAGTCATTTCGTTTATCTTTTATTACGTCGTTAACTCGTCTTACCTAACTCAAGTTATGCCTGCGACTCGTTGCCTAGTCCTAAAAGCAAACGAAAAGACTATACTCAAAGAAATTCTATTGAAAGTCATAGTAAATAGAATTTTGAAGGGTATGAATAAACGAATAGATGGGAGACTTACCATGAGTGATAACTCTAAGACACGTGTTGTTGTGGGGATGAGTGGTGGTGTTGATTCGTCGGTGACGGCTCTCTTGCTTAAAGAGCAGGGCTACGATGTGATCGGTATCTTCATGAAGAACTGGGATGACACAGATGAAAACGGCGTCTGTACGGCGACCGAAGATTACAAGGATGTGGCTGCGGTGGCAGATCAGATCGGCATTCCTTACTACTCTGTCAATTTTGAAAAAGAGTACTGGGACCGCGTTTTTGAGTATTTCCTAGCGGAATACCGTGCAGGACGCACGCCAAATCCAGATGTTATGTGCAACAAGGAAATCAAGTTCAAGGCCTTTCTGGACTATGCCATGACCTTGGGAGCAGACTATGTAGCGACTGGGCATTATGCCCGAGTGGCGCGTGATGAGGATGGCATCGTTCACATGCTTCGTGGCGTGGACAATGGCAAGGATCAGACCTATTTCCTCAGCCAACTTTCGCAAGAACAACTCCAAAAAACCATGTTCCCCTTGGGACATTTGGAAAAGCCTGAAGTTCGCAGACTAGCTGAAGAAGCAGGACTTGCGACTGCTAAGAAGAAAGATTCGACAGGGATCTGCTTTATCGGAGAAAAGAACTTTAAAAACTTTCTCAGCAACTACCTACCAGCCCAGCCTGGTCGTATGATGACTGTGGATGGTCGCGATATGGGTGAGCATGCAGGTCTGATGTACTATACAATCGGTCAGCGTGGCGGACTTGGTATCGGTGGCCAACACGGTGGTGACAATGCACCGTGGTTTGTTGTCGGAAAAGACCTGAGCAAGAATATCCTCTATGTCGGCCAAGGTTTCTATCATGATTCGCTCATGTCAACAAGCCTAGAGGCTAGTCAAGTTCACTTTACTCGTGAGATGCCAGAGGAATTTACGCTAGAATGTACGGCTAAATTCCGCTACCGTCAGCCTGACTCTAAGGTGACCGTCCATGTCAAAGGAGACAAGGCGGAGGTCGTCTTTGCAGAGCCACAGCGCGCGATCACACCAGGACAGGCAGTTGTCTTTTACGATGGCGAAGAGTGTCTAGGCGGTGGTTTGATTGACAATGCCTGTCGCGATGGACAAGTTTGTCAGTACATTTAGATTGACAAATTTTCCCAATTTGCTACAATAATAAAAGCAATAGAAATGATGGTCAAAGCTCATGGATGTTGCAGGTTTTTTTGTCCTGCACTTCTTTGGAGTTTTGACTGTTTTTGTGTAGTTTAAGGGAAAGGACAAAAATGACTCAACAAGATTTTCGGACAAAAGTAGGAAATACGGTTTTTGGCGTTCGGGCAACAGCCTTGATTCTTCAAAATCGCAAGCTTCTAGTCACCAAAGACAAGGACAAGTATTACACTATTGGCGGTGCGATTCAAGTCAATGAAAGCACGGAAGACGCGGTAGTCCGCGAAGTGAAGGAAGAACTGGGTGTCAAAGCTCAAGCTGGGCAGCTAGCTTTCGTAGTTGAAAATCGTTTTGAACAAGACAGTGTTTCCTATCACAACATCGAGTTTCATTATTTGGTGAACTTGCTTGAAGATGCTCCATTGACCATGCAGGAAGATGAGAAAACGCAGCCCTGTGAGTGGATTGACTTGGATCAGCTCCAGAATATCCAGCTAGTTCCAGTCTTTTTAAAAACAGCCCTACCAGAATGGGACGGCCAACTAAAACACATTCATCTTGAGGAATAGGAGAGAAAATGATGGTTAAGCTTATTGCCCATGTACTTGTTCATAGTGGTGGTGATTATTTGCTCATTCAGCGTTCGGAAATTAAAAGAGGAGAACCCAACGTTTATCCAACTTACTGGGATATTCCTGGTGGCGGGGTTGAAAAGGGTGAACTTCCGCGAGATGGTGCTCTTAGAGAATGCATTGAAGAAGCGGGAGTTAGGCTAGATAGCAGTTCGCTCAAACTTCTTCACGAAGATAGTCAACTGGATACCTCTAAGGATACGGTCTTTACTCGCTTAGTTTATAAAGCAGAGTGGATTGGGGAGAAGCCAATTATCAGATTAGATCCTGAAGAGCATACACACTTTAAATGGGTTACTATGGATCAAGCTCTAGAGGAGGAGAAGTTAGTTCCTTATTTGCGAGAAATTTTTGAAAGGTTAAGAAATGACTTATAATTTTACAGAAGAATACGATATTATTGTAATCGGTGCGGGACACGCTGGGGTTGAGGCTTCCTTGGCTGCTAGCCGTATGGGCTGTAAGGTCTTGCTTGCGACCATCAACATCGAAATGCTGGCTTTCATGCCTTGTAACCCTTCGATCGGTGGTTCTGCCAAGGGGATTGTCGTGCGTGAAGTCGATGCCCTTGGTGGAGAAATGGCCAAGAATATTGACAAGACCTACATACAGATGAAGATGCTCAACACAGGGAAGGGGCCTGCTGTTCGTGCCCTTCGTGCGCAGGCTGACAAGGAACTTTACTCTAAGGAGATGCGCAAGACAGTTGAAAATCAAGAGAATCTGACTCTTCGTCAAACCATGATTGATGAGATTTTGGTGGAAGATGACAAGGTTGTCGGTGTGCGTACAGCTACCCATCAAGAGTATGCTGCCAAGGCAGTTATCGTGACAACAGGGACAGCCCTACGTGGGGAAATCATTATCGGAGACCTCAAGTATTCGTCAGGTCCTAACCACAGTCTGGCTTCGATTAACCTTGCTGACAACCTCAAGGAACTTGGACTCGAAATCGGTCGTTTCAAGACAGGAACTCCTCCACGTGTCAAGGCTTCTTCTATCAACTACGATGTGACAGAGATTCAGCCAGGGGACGAAGCGCCTAATCACTTCTCATACACTTCACGAGATGAGGACTATGTCAAAGACCAAGTGCCATGCTGGTTGACCTATACCAATGGAACCAGTCATGAGATTATCCAAAACAACCTCCACCGTGCGCCTATGTTTACAGGTGTGGTCAAGGGAGTGGGGCCTCGTTACTGTCCGTCGATTGAGGACAAGATTGTGCGCTTTGCGGACAAGGAACGTCACCAACTTTTCCTAGAGCCGGAAGGGCGCAATACAGAGGAAGTCTATGTTCAAGGTCTTTCAACCAGTCTGCCTGAAGATGTGCAGCGTGAGCTAGTTCATTCTATCAAAGGGTTGGAAAATGCTGAGATGATGCGAACTGGTTATGCTATCGAGTACGATATGGTCTTGCCTCACCAGTTACGTGCCACTCTGGAAACCAAGAAAATCTCAGGTCTTTTCACTGCTGGCCAAACAAATGGAACGTCAGGTTACGAAGAAGCTGCTGGTCAAGGGATTATCGCTGGTATCAATGCGGCTCTGAAAATCCAAGGCAAGCCTGAATTGATTTTGAAGCGCAGTGACGGCTATATTGGGGTCATGATTGATGACTTAGTGACCAAGGGAACCATTGAACCCTACCGTCTCTTGACCAGTCGTGCAGAATACCGTCTCATCCTCCGTCATGACAATGCCGATATGCGTTTGACAGAGATGGGGCGCGAGATTGGCCTTGTGGACGATGAACGTTGGGCTCGCTTTGAGATTAAGAAAAACCAATTTGACAATGAGATGGCTCGTTTAGATAGCATTAAACTCAAGCCAGTCAAGGAAACTAATGCCAAGGTTGAGGAAATGGGCTTCAAGCCGTTGACAGATGCGGTGACAGCCAAGGAATTCCTTCGCCGACCAGAAGTTTCTTACCAAGATGTGGTGGCCTTTATCGGACCAGCTGCAGAGGACTTGGATGACAAGATTATCGAATTGATTGAAACAGAAATCAAGTACGAAGGCTACATTTCCAAAGCCATGGATCAGGTTGCCAAGATGAAACGCATGGAAGAAAAACGAATTCCAGCCAATATTGACTGGGATGATATTGATTCTATCGCAACAGAAGCTCGCCAGAAGTTCAAACTTATCAATCCAGAAACTATCGGCCAAGCCAGCCGTATTTCGGGAGTGAATCCAGCAGATATTTCTATTTTGATGGTGTATTTGGAAGGTAAAAATCGTAGTATTTCTAAAAATCAAGAAAAGAAAGCATAGAAAAAACAGCTCCGAAGACGGGGCTGTTTTGTTGATTTATTCTTCTTCATCTGGTGTGAGGATCATCGGGATGATGATTGGTTCACGTTCTGTATTTTCATAGAGGAAAGGACGAATGGCGTTGACAATAGCACCATTGACGGATTGTATGCTGGCGTCCTTATTTTTCAATGCGATACGAATTGCATTGAAGAGGATGCGCTGGCTTTGGCGAATCAAGTCTCCAGATTCTCTCATGTAGACAAAGCCTCGGCTAAGGATGTCAGGACCAGACAAGATCATTTTAGACTTGAAGTCAACAGTTGCAACTGCTAGAACGACACCATCTTCAGATAGATCTCTACGATCTTTGAGGACAGCAGCGCCGATTTCACCGATACGATTTCCATCAACATAGATGTCTTGGGCGTTGAAATGCCCTGCGATACGGGCTGAGTTAGCAGTAAGGGCAAGCACATCACCATTGCTCATGATAAAGATATTATCCTTCTCGACACCCGTATCCACTGCTAGTCCAGCGTGGACTTTCTGCATACGATATTCACCGTGGACAGGCATGAAGTATTTTGGTTTGATTAAGCGGAGCATGAGTTTTTGCTCTTGCTGACCACCGTGTCCAGATGTATGGATATTGTTCACTTTACCGTGGATAACTTCGACACCCGCTTCAGAAATAGTGTTAATCAATTTGTTGACGCTAGTGGTATTTCCAGGGATTGGGCTAGAAGAGAAAATAACAGTATCGCCGGGTTGGAGTTGCACCTGACGGTGGGTCCCGTTAGCGATACGAGAGAGGGCTGCCATCGGCTCACCCTGACTACCTGTACAGAGGATAAGAACCTCGCCTGAAGGATAATCTTTGATTTCATTTGGCTCGATAAAGGTTCCCTTAGGAGCTTTGATGTAGCCAAGCTCGATTCCGTTGACAATGGCCTTTTCCATGGAACGTCCAAAGACCGCAATTTTGCGTCCAGTCTTAACAGCGGCATCCGTTGCTTGCTGAAGACGGAAGATGTTTGAGGCAAAGGATGCAAAGATGATACGTCCTTCAATACCTTGAATAATCTTCATGATAGACTGACCAACGACTTTTTCAGAGTTGGTAAAGGTTGGCACTTCTGCATTTGTCGAGTCAGAGAGGAGACAGAGCACGCCTTCTTCCCCAAGGGCAGCCATACGGTGCAAGTCTGCAGGTTCTCCAACTGGAGTAAAGTCAAACTTAAAGTCACCCGTACAGACGATTTTACCTTGAGGAGTATGAATGACAATCCCCAAAGGCTCTGGAATGGAGTGAGTGGTTCTAAAGAAAGTTGCCTTGAGGTTTTTAAAGGTCAACTCAGTGTTGTGGTTGATTTCGTAAAGTTTGGCGTTGCGCAAGAGGCCGTGTTCTTCGAGTTTTCCACGGATCAAAGCCAGGGCAAGTGGTCCAGCGTAGATAGGGACATTTGCTTGCTTGAGTAGGAAAGGAATCCCACCGATGTGGTCTTCGTGTCCGTGTGTAATCAAAACAGCCTTGACGCGGTCGATATTGTCCACGATGTAAGAGTAGTCAGGGATAACGTAGTCGATACCAAGCAAGTCATCTTCTGGGAATTTAATCCCAGCATCGACGATGATAATTTCGTCTTGGTATTCAATTCCGTAAGTGTTTTTCCCGATTTCTCCCAGACCACCGATGGCAAAAACGCCGACTTCTTCAGGTTTAAGAGTGTAGGCCATATTAGAACTCCGTAATCTCGAAAGCGCCAGTTTCTTTTTCGTAATCTAGCAATTTGTCAGACAAGAGTTCGATAAATTCGATATTGTACTCTGGGCGGTTTTCTTCGACAAGTTGGCGAGCAGCGATACGGCCCTCAAGTTCTGAGCTGGCATCGATGTCTAGGTAAAGTGAGCGTGTTGTTTCACGACGTGGGCTACGTTCTTTTGTTTCTTGATAAAAAACTTTGTAAATCATATAGTTCCTTTCTATTTACAGGTCAGCTTATTCCAAACTTTTAGCAGAGATTTGCTTGATTTCATTCCATTTTGTGTCTAGATTGACCTTGATTCGTTACAATTATTTCAATTATACCATAAAATGAAAAATTAGTAAAAGACGGAAATGGGGAAAGTCGTGAGGGGAAGAAGGAGTAAAAAGATAGATAGAATTTGGTCGAAGAGCGCTTAGGTGTTATAATGAAAGGGGGAATCTAAAGAGATAGTGGATTTAAGGAAGAATATAGTTCTAGTTTCATTAATCGTTGGTGTAGATGGTTGGGACAGAATGATATCTTTGAAAAAAGAAAAGGCTGAGACAAAATTAAGGGATCTTTCTGAGCAAGCTCAAGGGGCAGCACCATTACCTGAAGTGATTGAATCACAACCTTTGAAAGACTTGTCACCAAGTCAGACCAAATCTCAACCTTACCCTATTTTATCATCTACTCAGCTAAGAAGTCAATCTATAAGTATAACGATGTAGACATAGCATGGAGTGGAGTGCTTACTGAACGGGCAAGGAAAAGCCCTTGACAAAAGTCAAGAGCCATCTAACACTGGGGGCGAACTAATCAATCGCAATTCCGGTTATTTAGAAGGCGAACCCTCAAGGACAGCACCACAGCCTGAAGAGCCAAAGGCTCAACCTGATTTTCCTACCAATGTTCAATTATATTTTAACATTGACAAGTCAAAGTCAGTAAAGTCAAGTCATCGGTTGCGTGGTGGCTACAAATACCCTGAAGATGCGGACATAAGGACTTTAAATAAGTATGCGGATGCTTTGCAACGGTCAGCACAACAATATTTAGATAGATTTGCCAATCAAAAAATCATCTACGCTTTTAACGAAGATAACCAACTGAACGCTCTGTTACCAGTCGCCCTACGTTATCCTCTCGATATTTATACTTTACTATAACTTACTGAGGGAATCAACTTTAAAAGCATCAAAAAGCTCCTGACCAAAGTCAAGAGCCTACTAATAACATTGGGGGCGAATTGTTCAATCGCAATTTCAGTTCTTTAGAAACCAAAGTTTCAGGGATAGCACTGCAACCCGAAGAGTCAACGACTCAACCTGATTTTCCTACCAGTGTTGAAATACATTTTAACATTGATAGACCAACATTGTCAACAGTTTATATAAAAATAGCAATACCAAAAGGAGGATTAAGAATGTTTAGTTTGTTTGAATTTGCGATAGGGGTTCGCCTCCTGGTGTTTATAGTCTTTGTAGCTTGTGTCTATGGAGGGAATGCCCTGTTTGTGCATCTGGAACACCGCAAAACAAAATTCCTTTGGAAGCTTGCTTTTGTGACGCTCTATTCAATTTTTCTCCTCCTGGTCACCTATATTGTCTGGCTCGTTTTCTACTTTGGTTTAAATGCCTAAAGTCAATTATTCATCTAGATATACAGAAAATCCACCTCGTCTTGATAGATGGGATGGACTTTTTTTATTTTTAGATGCTATCTTTATTGTTATGACGATGATTTCTCACATCGA
Organism: Streptococcus oralis; assembly: GCF_965111685.1. Classification (GTDB taxonomy): domain Bacteria; phylum Bacillota; class Bacilli; order Lactobacillales; family Streptococcaceae; genus Streptococcus; species Streptococcus oralis_B. The sequence continues at coordinate 1,827,975 of NZ_OZ217340.1, read as the reverse complement.
AAATCGAGTTGAAATATAAATGCCTGATTCAAATTTTTTACGAAGAACCTTTCAATTTCCTTGTTCACTTTTCTATTCAAAAAAGCTACAACTTTTTTGAATTTTCTGTGCAGAATTGCTTGTCTAAGTGGCAGGCCCTTTTGTTTCAAAAGAAAGAAAATTCCCATGTGCTGGCTTTTGTAGTATAATAGTAAGCAGACAAAAAGATAGGAATGTGTTATGAAAGTATTAGCTTTTGATACGTCCAGCAAGGCTCTTTCTCTAGCCATTTTAGAGGACAAGCAGGTTCTTGCCGAGACTATGATCAATATCAAGAAAAATCACAGTATTACCCTCATGCCTGCCATCGATTTTTTGATGGCCAGTCTGGATTGGACACCCAAGGACTTGGATCGCATCGTGGTGGCAGAGGGACCTGGTAGCTACACAGGTTTGAGAATTGCGGTAGCAACTGCCAAAACTCTAGCCCATACCCTGAACATTGAGTTAGTGGGGATGTCTAGCCTCTTGGCTCTGGTGCCAAGTCAGCAAGAAGGATTGGTGGTTCCTATTATGGATGCGCGTCGTAACAATGTCTATGCCGGCTTTTATGAAAAGGCCAAGACTGTCTTTCCAGAAGCGCACCTATCTTTTGCGGAAGTGCTAGAGCAGGTCAAGGATGTTGAACAGGTAACCTTTGTCGGAGAAGTTGGAGCCTTTGTGGAACAAATCCAAGAACAATTACCACAAGCTAGCTCCCAAGAGACCTTGCCAAATGCAGCTAATCTGGCTCTTTGGGCCTGGGACAAGGAAGCAGACTCCTTGCACGACTTTGTGCCAAATTACCTCAAGCGTGTCGAAGCCGAGGAAAACTGGCTCAAGAATCACACTGAGTCTGGCGAGTCCTACATTAAACGCCTATGATAGAGATCAAACGAATCCAAAAACAGCCTGAACTAGCTAAAACCATCTACGCTGTCATGGCAGCTGTTTACCCAGTCAGCCCGTGGACTTTGGAGCAGATCCAAGCAGACCTGTCCCAAGATCAGATTTGGTATGCTCTGGCTTATGACGGGGTAGAAGTGATTGGCTTTCTAGCCGTTCAGGAGAATCTCTTTGAGGCAGAAGTCCTGCAAATCGCTGTAAAGAAAGCCTATCAGGGTCAGAGAATTGCGTCAGCCTTGTTTGCAACGTTACCGACGGATAAGGAAATTTTCCTCGAAGTTAGAAAGTCAAATCACCGAGCGCAAGCATTTTACAAGAAAGAAAAGATGGCGGTCATCGCTGAGCGAAAGGTCTACTATCACGATCCAGTTGAGGACGCCATTATCATGAAGAGAGAAGTAGATGAAGGATAGATATATTTTAGCATTTGAGACATCCTGTGATGAGACCAGTGTCGCCGTACTGAAAAACGATGATGAGCTCTTGTCCAATGTCATTGCGAGTCAAATCGAGAGCCACAAACGTTTTGGTGGCGTAGTGCCAGAAGTGGCTAGTCGTCACCATGTCGAGGTCATTACAGCCTGTATCGAGGAGGCGCTAGCAGAAGCAGGAATTACTGAAAACGATGTGACAGCTGTGGCGGTTACCTACGGACCAGGATTGGTTGGAGCTCTGCTAGTTGGCTTGTCAGCTGCCAAGGCCTTTGCTTGGGCGCATGGCTTGCCACTTATCCCCGTCAACCACATGGCTGGTCACCTCATGGCAGCTCAGAGTGTGGAGACTTTGGAGTTTCCTCTCCTAGCACTCTTGGTCAGCGGAGGCCATACTGAGCTGGTCTATGTCAGTCAGGCTGGTGACTATAAGATTGTGGGGGAAACTCGCGATGATGCGGTCGGTGAAGCCTATGATAAGGTCGGTCGAGTTATGGGGCTGACCTATCCAGCAGGTCGAGAGATTGATCAGTTAGCTCATGAGGGACAGGATATTTATGATTTTCCGCGTGCCATGATCAAGGAGGATAATCTGGAGTTTTCATTCTCAGGTTTGAAATCTGCCTTTATCAATCTTCACCACAATGCTGAGCAAAAGGGAGAAAGCTTGTCTACAAAGGATTTGTGTGCTTCCTTCCAAGCAGCTGTCATGGATATTCTCATGGCAAAAACCAAGAAGGCTTTGGAGAAATATCCTGTTAAAACTCTGGTAGTGGCAGGTGGCGTGGCAGCCAATAAAGGTCTCAGAGAACGCTTGGCAGACGAAATCAAAGATGTCAAGGTCATCATTCCACCCTTGCGTCTCTGTGGAGACAATGCAGGTATGATTGCCTATGCCAGTGTCAGCGAGTGGAACAAAGAAAACTTTGCAGGCTTGGATCTCAACGCCAAACCAAGTCTCGCTTTTGATACGGTGGAATAAAGAGTCAGCTTGAAGCTGGCTTTTTTGCTAAAATATTTTATAATATGTTAAAAAAGGAAAAGTTTTTACGAATAGAATAGTAAAGGGAGTTTGGCCATGATTGAAAAGATGGAATTGGGAGAATTTTACAAGGAATTGCGTCTGGCGAGAAAACTCAAGCAGTCAGATGTAGCTTGTGATGGACTGACAGCATCCCAGCTATCCAAGTTTGAACTGGGACAGTCTATGCTGTCTGCGGACAAGCTGATTCTAGCTATCCAAGGGATAAATGTGACCTTCGATGAATTTGGACACAAGCTCAACAACTATCAAGAATCCCCACATATGCGATTTGGTCGAAAGGTTGTGGATCGCTTTGCCCATCAAGATATAGCGGGTTTAGAGCAACTGTTGGAGGAAATCGAACAAGAACAGATGGCAGAGACCTATCGTCGTTTGAATGCTATTATAATCAAAGATGCTATCCATTCCTTAGATAAAAGCTATCCGCTAGCAGAGGAGGATAGCGAGTTTTTAACCACCTATCTCTATGCTATCGAGTCTTGGACCTGGTTTGAACTCTATATATTCTGTAATACTATGCCTTTCTTGAGTAATCAAGATTTGATATTTTTATCAACCTCTTTACTTGAAAAATCCAAGGAATTTAAAGAGTTGGTACATAATAGACTGTATATGAAAAGTGGCTTTCTGAATATTATATCAGAGCTCATGGAGCGTAAACTTTTCTCTTACATCCCAATCTTTGAAGCCGAGTTGGAGAGTATGCTCCGTCCGTATGATGTTTTTGAAAAAGTGTTGTGGCAATTTTTAAAGAAAATGAGTATTTTCCTTCAAACCAAAGGAAACAATCAAAAAGAGATTGAACACTTTATCCAATCTCTGCAAGTATTAGAAAATCCACAATTAACATCCCTTTTTGAACTACGCTTACAGCAATATAAAGACCTTATCGATTAACAAACAATCGCAAAAATGAAATTTCTATAAGAAAAAATGTCAAATATGCGATTTTCTAAAATAGGGCATTTTTCGTGTTATACTGTCTTTATTTCATAGTATAGGAGAAAATAAAATGAAAAAGATAATTTCACGCTACTACTTGTTTATAGCTATTCTACTTGTCATTGCTGACCAGTTCTTGATTCGTCTGCTCTTACACAGCGACCTTGCGGCTGGTCTATCTGACTTTTCCTATTATTTGTCGGATATGCTGTTGAATTTTCTTGTGGTTCTGCTTGCTATTATTGTTATGGTTTGGTCAGGTAAATGGCAGAAAATTAACAGCAGAAAATTTAAGGGTTCCTATCTTTTCTATTCCTTTTTAGCTCTTCTTGCTTTTGTTATTTGGAATTTCGTCACATTTTATCTTTTCCCACCTACTAAAAATGAAATTGCTTATCAACTCGATATTCCTACTTTTACAGGAGCAACGGCATTTCTGATGTATTTTTTCTATCCTGTGATTGCAGGTCCCATTTTTGAAGAGATGATCTATCGTGGATTGGTGATGACTGCTTTGGAAAAAGGGAAAAAATGGGGACTGGATGTACTTGGTTCGGCTACTTTATTTGGTATTTTGCATATCAGTAATCATGGTTGGGTCTTGACAGACTTTTTCGTATATATGGGTAGTGGTTTAATAATGGCAGTCTTTTTTAGAGTAACCAAGTCCATTTATTGGCCTATTGGACTGCATATAGTCAATAATGCCATTGCTCAAATTCTGCCCTTGTTGTTTTAGAGTTTCTGCCAATCATAAAAACAAAAGAACTGACTAGCTAAGTATTATAAATAAGACTGTTTTTTCAGTCTTTTTTGTTTTGACTGTCTGTTACTAATTTTTGAGTAGTCCTTTGTTTCCTCCAAATTTAGAGAATAAGTCTCAAAATGTAATCGGAAAATCCAAAGTTTGTCAGTCTGAGACTTTTCTTGTATAGTAGATATATGAAAATTACAAAAATAATCAGTAGTCTGCTTGCTCTTGGAGCTTTACTCATGCTTTTATCAGCTTGCCAGAATATCAAAAAGACACAACTGGTCTTGTTTGAATCCCTTTCTTTCGGTATGCCTGTTAAATCCTTTGAAGAAGTATTGGGAGAGGCTAGTGAGGTGGTGGAAGAAGAGGAAATGGCCTATCGCGATACTTGGCGTGCAGAAGACCCTTATTTCTATAAAACAGGCCGCCTTTTCTATGATTACGAAAATATTTCTTTGAAGGGCCATACAGGTCGAGTAAGATTCACATTTTCAAAATCGCATCGCTTGGAAGAAGCGACAGCTCATATTCCTGTAGCTTCAAAAGGGGAGCAACAAGTAGTGCTCAACAATCTATCCCAGACTATAAAAAAAGAAATTGAAGCTCTTCCGGATTATCAGTCCATGACCACTGATCCGGTAGGACTATACGATGACGGTTATCGCTACAAGGTCAAATTGAAAGGACAACAGTGGGAACTCTGGGTCGATGTCTATCCGACAGAAGATGAATATGCTGAAAAAACTGAAGCCAACAAGTATATGATTCGAGTGGATCAATTTCTCATGTATCCATAAACAGGTAAAATTTTTTACAATGTTTGCTAGCTACTAGTTTCAAACTCTAAACTTTTTTCTCTTTTATGAATGTGTTATAATATTTCTTGCTGTGGCTGTGACCTTGAACAGTCTCAAACGAAGAAAATAAGAGGAAAAAGATGAAAGAAAAAGGATTTTGGGAAGGTGTTCAGGCAGCCATGCCGACTGCCCTTGGCTATGTTAGTATCGGTCTAGCTTGCGGAATTATCGGTGCGCCCTATGTGACACCTGTTGAGATGGGCCTGATGAGCCTCTTTGTTTATGCTGGGAGTGCCCAGTTTGCCATGTTGGCATTGATTGCGGTCCAAGCACCTGTAGCAGCCATTGCCATGACGGTCTTTTTAATCAATTTGCGACTCTTCTTGTTGAGTCTGCATGCGTCGACCTATTTCCGTCATACTAGTCTCTGGCAAAATATCGGTATGTCTAGTCTCTTGACAGATGAGACATACGGGGTTTTGATGGGAGAATTAGCCCATACAGACAAGGTCCATCCTATGTGGATGCATGGGAACAATCTCAATAGTTATGTAGCCTGGTTTATTGGGACAGTTGCGGGGACAGCTTTAGGTGGGCTTCTTCCAAATCCTGAGGTCTTTGGATTAGACTTTGCCCTTGTCGGGATGTTTATCGGGATTTTTACCTCGCAATTTCTGATTATGCAAAGACGGGTTCCTGTACGGAATCTGCTGAAGATTCTAGCAGTTGTTACGGTGTCTTTCTTTTTGCTCTTGACAGTGGTGTCTCAGTCACTAGCTGTTCTGTTTGCGACGCTACTTGGATGTACAATGGGGGTGGTCTTAGATGGTCAGTAAATATCTTTTGTTAGCCGTTATCTTTTCGGGCCTAGTGACTTGGATTCCCCGTATGATTCCCTTCATCTTGGTTAAGTACAAGGGGTTGCCAGCTATCGTAGAGCGATTTTTGAAGTTCTTGCCTGTTTCCATCATCTTTGCCTTGATCCTTTCAAGTGTGGTGTCAGGTAAGGTTGGGAGCCTTCCTCAGATCAAGTGGCTGGACTTCTTGGCAGTTTTTCCAACGGCATTTGTAGCCTTTCGCTATCGCAATCTAGTTGGCACAGTTCTCTTTGGAGTGGTCTTGATTGCAGTCTTGCGTTTGGTCTTTTAAATCAGTCATAAAGAAAACTTATCACAGAGATAGATATCATATAATGGCGTAAATTCCTTTTTTCTGTTAAGATAATACAGTATTCTATTTTGGAGGAAATGACATGAAAAAAATCGTTAAATATTCATCTCTTGCTGCCCTAGGGCTTGTTGCTGCAGGTGTACTAGCAGCGTGCTCAGGTGGAGATAAGAAAGATGCAGCATCAGGTGAAGCAACATCTGGTAAAAAAGAAATCATCGTAGCAACCAACGGTTCACCAAAGCCATTTATCTATGAAGAAAATGGTGAATTGACTGGTTACGAGATTGAAGTGGTTCGCGCTATCTTTAAAGACTCAGACAAGTATACTGTCAAGTTTGAAAAGACAGAGTGGTCAGGTATTTTCCCAGGACTTGATAGTGACCGTTATCAAATGGCTGTTAACAACCTCAGCTATACCAAAGAACGTGCAGAAAAATACCTTTATGCAGCCCCAACTGCTAAAAATCCTAACGTTCTCGTTGTGAAGAAAGACGACGATAGCATCAAATCTCTCGATGATATCGGTGGAAAATCTACTGAGGTCGTTCAAGGAACAACCTCAGCTAAACAATTGGAAGCATACAACACAGAACATGCGGACAATCCAACTATCCTTAATTACACAAAGGCTGATTTCCAACAAATCATGTCTCGTTTGAGCGATGGTCAGTTTGACTACAAGATTTTTGATAAGATTGGTGTTGAAACAGTTATCAAGAACCAAGGTTTGGACAACTTGAAAGTTATTGAACTTCCAAGCGACCAACAACCTTACGTTTACCCGCTTCTTGCTAAAGGTCAAGATGAGTTGAAATCATTTGTAGACAAACGAATCCAAGAACTCTACAAAGACGGAACTCTTGAAAAATTGTCTAAACAGTTCTTCGGGGACACTTATCTCCCAGCAGAAGCTGATATTAAATAGTCGTGTGAAATCATCCAGTCTGAGAAAGGCGGATGATTTCTCAATTTTTAGACATATAGTTTTAAACTATATGTCTGCCTATCTAATAACAATTTGCGAAATCAAATAAAGTATGAGATACTATTACGGTATCATTTTTAAAGGAGAAAGAATCATGAAAATTAAAAAATGGCTCGGTGTAGCAGCTCTTGCTACAGTCGCAGGTTTGGCTCTTGCAGCTTGCGGAAATTCAGAAAAGAAAGCAGACAACGAAACAGTTGTCAAAATTGCAACAGTTAACCGTAGCGGTTCTGAAGAAGCGCGTTGGGATAAAATCCAAGAATTGGTTGAAAAAGATGGTATTAAATTGGAATTCACAGAGTTCACAGACTACTCACAACCAAATAAGGCAACTGCTGATGGCGAAGTAGACTTGAATGCTTTCCAACACTACAACTTCTTGAATAACTGGAACAAAGAAAACGGGAAAGACCTTGTAGCGATTGCAGATACCTACATCTCACCAATCCGCCTTTACTCAGGTAAAAATGGAGAAGAAAACAAGTACACCAAAGTGGAAGAAATCCCAGATAACGGTGAAATTGCCGTACCAAACGATGCAACAAACGAAAGCCGTGCGCTTTACTTGTTGCAATCAGCTGGTTTGATCAAATTGGATGTTTCTGGAACTGCCCTTGCAACAGTTGCGAACATCAAAGAAAATCCAAAGAACTTGAAGATTACTGAATTGGACGCTAGCCAAACAGCTCGTTCATTGTCATCAGTTGATGCTGCCGTTGTAAACAATACCTTCGTTACAGAAGCAAAATTGGACTACAAGAAAGCACTCTTCAAAGAACAAGCTGATGAAAACTCAAAACAATGGTACAACATCATCGTTGCGAAAAAAGATTGGGAATCATCACCTAAAGCTGATGCCATCAAGAAAATTATCGCGGCTTACCACACTGATGAAGTGAAAAAAGTTATCGAAGAAACATCAGACGGTTTGGACCAACCAGTTTGGTAATAAGACATAGGGAGGTGGGAGAGTTTCCACCTCTTGCTTTTGTCTAGACTGTTGGTTTTGAAGAAGATAATCTAGTCGTCCGTCCATAGATACAAGTCCTCAGTAGAAAGGGAGAGAAAAATGGTTTTTCCTAGCGAACAAGAACAGATTGAAAAATTTGAAAAGGATCATGTAGCCCAGCATTATTTTGAAGTTTTGCGTACCTTGATTTCCAAGAAATCAGTCTTTGCCCAGCAGGTCGGGCTCAAGGAAGTCGCAAACTATCTGGGTGAGATTTTCAAGCGTGTAGGAGCTGAAGTTGAGATTGATGAGAGCTACACGGCGCCTTTTGTCATGGCGCATTTCAAGAGTTCGCGTCCAGATGCTAAGACCTTGATTTTCTATAATCACTATGACACCGTACCAGCGGACGGAGATCAGATCTGGACAGAGGCTCCTTTTACCCTTTCTGTGCGAAATGGCTCTATGTATGGGCGAGGAGTTGACGACGACAAAGGCCACATCACAGCTCGTTTGAGTGCTTTGAGAAAGTATATGCAGCACCACGATGACCTGCCTGTCAATATCAGTTTTATCATGGAAGGGGCAGAGGAGTCTGCTTCCATGGACCTGGATAAGTATTTAGAGAAACACGCAGACAAACTTCGTGGGGCGGATTTACTAGTCTGGGAACAAGGGACCAAGAACGTCTTGGAACAGCTGGAAATCTCTGGAGGAAACAAGGGCATTGTGACCTTTGATGCCAAGGTAAAAAGTGCGGATGTGGATATTCACTCGAGTTATGGTGGTGTCGTGGAGTCAGCACCTTGGTATCTTATCCAGGCCTTAAGTAGTCTGCGAGCTGCTGATGGTCGTATCTTAGTAGAAGGCTTGTACGAGGATGTTCAAGAGCCAAATGAACGAGAACTAGCCTTGGTGGATACCTACGCCCAACGCAATCCTGAGGAAATCAGTCGCATTTATGGCTTGGAATTGCCTCTCTTACAAGAGGAACGTGCAGCATTTCTAAAACGTTTCTTTTTCGAGCCAGCCCTTAATATTGAAGGGATTCAGTCAGGTTATCAAGGGCAAGGGGTTAAAACGATTTTGCCAGCAGAAGCCAGTGCTAAGCTAGAGGTTCGTTTGGTTCCTGGCCTAGAACCGCATGATGTTCTGGAAAAAATTCGGAAACAGCTAGACAAAAACGGCTTTGATAAGGTAGAATTATACTATACCTTGGGAGAGATGAGCTATCGAAGCGATATGAGTGCGCCAGCCATTCTCAACGTAATCGAGTTGGCCAAGAAATTCTATCCGAAGGGCGTTTCAGTCTTGCCGACAACAGCGGGGACAGGACCCATGCATACGGTCTTTGATGCTCTAGAGGTACCCATGGTGGCCTTCGGTCTAGGAAATGCTAATAGCCGAGACCATGGTGGAGATGAAAACGTGCGAATCGCCGATTACTACACCCATATTGAATTAGTAGAGGAGCTGATTAGAAGCTATGAGTAGAGATATTATCAAGTTAGATCAGATCGATGTGACCTTTCACCAAAAGAAGAGAACCATCACAGCGGTCAAGGATGTGACTATTCACATCCAAGAAGGGGATATCTACGGAATCGTTGGATATTCTGGAGCAGGGAAATCAACCCTTGTCCGGGTGATTAACCTCTTGCAAAAGCCATCTGCAGGGAAAATTACCATTGACGACGACGTCATTTTTGATGGCAAGGTGACCTTGACTGCAGAGCAGTTGCGTCGTAAGCGTCAAGACATTGGGATGATTTTCCAGCATTTCAACCTCATGAGTCAAAAGACAGCAGAGGAAAATGTAGCCTTTGCCCTCAAACACTCTGGACTCAGCAAGGAAGAAAAGAAAGCAAAAGTAGCTAAGTTGTTAGACTTGGTTGGTTTGGCGGATCGTGCTGAAAACTACCCTTCACAACTATCTGGAGGGCAAAAACAGCGTGTAGCTATTGCGCGTGCCTTGGCAAATGATCCAAAAATCTTGATTTCAGATGAGTCAACGTCTGCCCTCGACCCTAAGACAACCAAGCAAATTCTAGCCTTGTTGCAAGATTTGAACCAAAAATTAGGCTTGACGGTTGTCCTGATTACACACGAAATGCAGATTGTCAAAGACATTGCTAATCGTGTGGCAGTTATGCAGGATGGCCGTTTGATTGAAGAGGGCAGTGTTCTTGAAATCTTCTCAAATCCTAAACAACCTTTGACTCAAGACTTCATCTCAACTGCCACAGGTATTGACGAAGCCATGGTTAAGATTGAGAAGCAAGAAATCGTAGAACATTTATCTGAGAACAGTATTTTAGTGCAGCTCAAGTATGCAGGGGCTTCAACAGACGAACCACTTTTGAATGAATTGTACAAGCGTTACCAAGTAACGGCCAATATCCTCTATGGAAATATCGAAATTCTCGATGGCACTCCAGTCGGAGAATTGGTTGTGGTCTTGTCCGGTGAAAAAGCAGCACTAGCAGGTGCTCAAGAAGCCATCCGTCAGGCTGGTGTGCAGTTAAAAGTATTGAAGGGAGGACAGTAAAATGACAGAGTTGATTCAAACTTACTTACCAAATGTCTATAAGATGGGCTGGTCTGGTCAGGCAGGCTGGGGAACAGCCATTTACCTAACTCTTTATATGACAGTTCTTTCCTTCATCATCGGAGGATTCTTGGGGCTCGTTGCAGGTCTTTTCCTCGTCTTGACAGCGCCAGGCGGTGTCTTGGAAAATAAGGTTATCTTCTGGATTTTAGACAAGATTACCTCTATTTTCCGTGCGGTTCCTTTTATCATCCTCTTGGCAATCTTGTCTCCACTTTCTCACTTGATTGTGAAGACTAGTATCGGGCCCAATGCAGCTCTTGTTCCCCTTTCTTTTGCAGTCTTTGCCTTCTTTGCCCGTCAGGTGCAGGTGGTCTTGGCTGAGCTAGATGGCGGTGTCATTGAGGCGGCTCAAGCGAGCGGAGCGACCTTCTGGGATATCGTGGGTGTTTACCTATCAGAAGGTCTTCCAGATTTGATTCGTGTGACGACTGTGACCTTGATTTCCCTTGTTGGGGAAACAGCAATGGCCGGTGCGGTTGGTGCTGGTGGTATCGGTAACGTGGCCATCGCCTATGGATTCAATCGTTACAATCACGATGTGACCATCTTGGCAACTATCATTATCATTTTGATTATCTTTACAATCCAGTTCTTGGGAGATTTCTTGACCAAGAAATTAAGTCATAAATAATGGAAGGAGCCCAACGAGACTCCTTTTTATTTTCTCACCGAAATGCAAGAAGAGGAAAGATTTTTTTAGAAAATATGCTATAATAAATAAAGGTCCCTCAATTGGCAAATCAGAATGTTTGCTGTAGAAGGATGATAATGTAAAGGAGTTTGGCTGGTATGAATTATTTCGAGGGGAATGAGTTTTTCCTTCTCTTATTTGTAGTTTTACTGATTGGTTTTGTGGTAAACTTTTTTGAAAAACGTAAGGACTACTATATTTTAGCGCTCTCTCTCTTATTTGCAGGAGCTATCTATGGTAAGAGTCGAGCGATGATTGTCTATTTACTCATCTTTATCGTTTACCAGTATTTTCTGGTTTTTCTAGCACAGAGGATAGAAGCAAAGTGGCTGAAACCACTGGTTTTCCTTTCCATTCTTCCTTTAGTAATCAATAAAGTCTTTGCCCTGACTTCTCTGCATTTGTTGGCCTTTATTGGAATTTCTTACATGTCCTTTAAGACCATTCAGATCATGTTAGAGATATCGGATGGCTTGATCAAAGAAAAAATCAGTGTAAAAGATTATCTACAGTTTTTGCTCTTTTTCCCAACAGTTAGTGCTGGTCCGATTGATCGGAGTAGGAGATTTTTAAAAGAGATAAACGAGGTCATGCCTCGAAAAGAGTATCTAGAGTTAGCAGGGGACGGTGTGTATCGTATCGTTCTAGGCCTTCTTTACAAGGTTGTTTTATCAACCTATGTTTACCAGATGTTACTCGCTCTAAATAATACTGGCACAGTCGTTTATTCAATCAAGTATATGTACCTCTATACCTTGTATCTGTTCTTCGACTTTGCAGGCTATAGTCTAATGGCCGTTGGAAGTAGTAATATTCTAGGTATTCAGACACCGATGAACTTTAACAAACCTTTCTTGAGTGTCGATATCAAGGATTTCTGGACCAGATGGCATATCACCTTGTCGACCTGGTTGAGAGATTTTGTATTTTCAAGAGTATTGATGCAGGTTATCAGGAAAAAATGGTTTAAAAATAGACTACACAATGCAACCTATGCCTATATGGTCAATATGTTGGTCATGGGTTTTTGGCATGGCCTTAGTGTAAGCTATATTGTCTATGGTTTTTACCATGGTGTCTTGATGGCTGGATTTGAAGTGTATCAAAAGAAAAGCAATTTTTATAAGAAAAATAAAAACAAAAACTGGTATAAGCTATTAAGTTGGTTTGTGACCATGAATTTGGTTATGGTTGGTTTCTTTATCTTTTCAGGTGAACCCTATAAGATCTTACTTACGATTTTAAAGAGATAAAAGATTGAAAAGAAGTCTGCCAGATTGAAGGGATAGGATAAAACGAGATGATTAAATTAAAAGCATTTTTACTATCGATTGTGTTAGTAATCGTAACGCTTATCTTTATAAATCATACAAAAATAAAGAAAATAGATGAATATTATAAAGTCAAGGATAACAGTATTCGTTATAGCACTTCGTATGAAAAATATAAAAGTAGAGATATTCTGACAAGTAATATCACTCCAAATACACTGGTTCTAATGGGTTCTTCAGAGTTGGTTGCAACGATAAATGAAGACTATCATCCAAATAAAATTTTTAACTACAACGATTTTAATATCATGCAGATTGGGACCAGCTATTCTCAAAACATCATTCAGGCTACGACCTTGGGCTCTATTGAAGGATCTATGAGTAAGCGAAAAGTAGCTATAGTAGAGTCTGTTCAGTGGTTTGAAAAAGATGGGACCCATCAAGATGCCTTTTTGAACAAGGCTTCTCAGGAACATATTTTTCATACACTTTCTAATGAGAAAATTAGCAAAGAGACTAAGAAGAAGCTCATTAATAGAATTATCGAAATTACTAAAGGAAACAAGCTTCAAAATGATCTTTATAAGAAGTACAAGAGTTATTTCATAGAAGGTGAAGGAACAATTGTTGATCAGAAGTTATTGGAGTTAGACAATGCAATCTATTCCTTTAAACTAAAAAATAAATTCTATCAGAAACAAGGGAAATCAGACTACCCTATACTCGGAGATAAAACCCCAAACTATGATTGGCAGAAAATGACGAATCAGTTTGTGGAAGAAGTCAAAAAGAAAACAGACAATAATGACTATGCTGTTGATAATAACTACTACAATACCTACTTAAAAGATCGCTATGCATCGCTGAAAGATTCCAATAAAGATTTGAGCTATCTGGAGTCACCAGAGTATTCAGATATGGAACTCTTCTTGACAGTTGCCAAGGAATTGGGCATTGAAGTTGAGGTCATTATTTTTCCAGTAAACGGGAAATGGAATGACTATACGGGTGTCTCAAGAGAGATGCGGGAAAAAACTTATAAAAAAATAGAAGATGTCGCAAAAAGCCATGGGGCAACGGTACTAAACTATGGAAACAGAGAGTATGATGATTACTTTTTATTTGACGTGATGCACGTTGGAGTGAAAGGATGGATGGAAGTTGAAAAAGAACTTTACAAATTTGCAAACCAAGCTAACTAACACACATCGTTTAATCTTATGGACACTATTTTTTTATACGGTTATCTTGAGCATCGTGATTTACTGTTTTGTGACAGATTTTTCGAATATTCAAGAATTTATCTATAGTGAATTTTAATATTGTATACAAAAAGGCCCTGGAACTAGGCATTGCTAGTCTTCAGGGCTTTTACCTTATATCTTATCAGCTATTTTTTGACTTAGAAATTGCCCAACCACAGCCCCAATCAAGGCACCTAGGAGAATGCTTGCGACAAAGAGAAAAATTTTGTCCAACTCTGGAGGGACCATGATACGGTCAATGTATTCTTGGGATTTCCCACGCGCAAGTAAGGTGGCCATGTAAGCTTTGGGACGGATCCACATGAGGAAGATAGGGCCACTTGTGCTAAAAGCAAAGACGAGGAAGGAGAGGGTGTTTTTGATTCGGTCTTTGTAGTTTCCGAGACGAGCGATGGCATCTGCTGCAAGACCACAAGCGAGTCCTGGGAGAAAGGCACCAGCGCCATGCTTGCTAGCTAGGAAGAAAAGTGCCATAAAAAGTCCTAGAGTGGTGATAGCGCCAAAACGAGGGACCTTCGTCAAAAGAAGCATGTAGACACTGCCACCGACAAGGGCAGAAAAGGCAGGCGCATAGAACATATTGCCTGTCTGGTCAACCAGGTGTCCAAGTACTACTCCAATCCCTAGACAGAGGAAATAGAGGACGACAGCTAAGAGGGTGGTTAAGATATTTTTCTTCATGAGAATCTCCTTGATGCGAATTAACAAAACCAATTGTATCACGCTTTTTGAGGATTGTAAATGGGAGTTCTATATTTTTGAAAACGTTTGAAATATGATATAATAGTTACATCGTTAGTTTAAGGAGAGTAGCATGGGAAAATTTCTAGAATTCGTCTTTAATCGTATCTTTTTGGGAATGATTGCGACGGCTTATTTCTGGTTATTAACACTAGCAGGAGGAGTGGTCTTTGGTCTAGCACCAGCTAGTGCCACCCTGATGAGTTTGTATGCGGAGCATGGTTATACCTATCGAGCATACCATTTGAAGGAAGCTTGGGAATTGTATAAGAGCAATTTTGTCAAGAGCAATCTTGCTTTCTATAGTTTTGTGTTTGTGGATCTTGTCCTAGTTTATGGTTTATATCTTCTAGTTCAATTGCCCCACCAGACGATTTTCCACCTCTTGGCAACCTTTCTCAATGTCCTTGTAGTTGCTCTTGTCTTTCTAGCCTATATTGTTTCCTTGAAACTTCAGGTGTACTTTGATTTATCCTACCGAAATACCTTGAAACTGTCCCTTATCGGGATTTTTATGAGCCTACCTGCGATTGCCAAGGTTTTACTCGGGACGACTCTCCTTGTAGGAGTTGGTTATTATATGCCTGCCTTGCTCTTTTTTGTAGGAATTGGAATGTGGCATTTCTTTATCAGTGATATGTTGGAACCTATTTATGAAAGTATCCATGAAAAATTGGCGACAAAATAGAATGAAGCAGTTTTGGCTTCACTCTCTTTTACGGATTTATAGTTTGGTTATGATCGTGGTCATTGCCAGTTTTGCGATGATGCTATCGTATGCTGACTGGGACTCACGTGAGAAAGAGGCCCAACGGGTTGCAGAACGTGTGACCACTCGGACAGTGAGTGAAGTGGAATATTATCACAGAGAGTCAACCCAACTTGCTCAGTCTTTGGTTGAAAATCAGGCCCGCATTGAAGGGATTTACAAGTATTTCAGTCTCAGCACACCAGACTATTTCTATTGGCAATTAGAGCGTAAAACTTCGCCTTATATCTCGGTTTCCCTGTATGAAAATATTGATGACCTCTATGTTCGGAATGATTTTGTGACTGGAGTGGCCATTGTTCTTCAGGACTATAAGGAAGTGTATGTTTCGACTAGAGAGAAACGCAGTGGAGAGAAAGTTCCTGCGGAGAGTTTTAAGCCGACAGCCAATAGTTTTGCCATTCCCGTTTCTGATCCTGTGTCTGACAAGGATTTAGGAGTGATCTATATCTCCCTATCCCCAGATGTTTTACACGGCGCTATTGATAATACTCGGGGTCATATCCCAATGGCTGTAACAGTAACTTCGCCTTTTGAGACCGAGATGTTTCATATTGGGGAGGAGGTATCAGCCGAGCGAGAAAACTGGTTTGTAGGTGTTACCTCTCACGGTTATCAGGTTCGAGTTGCTGTTCCTAAAAATTTTGTTCTCACAGGAACTTTGACGAGTTCAGCTGTCATTATTGGGCTAAGTATTCTCTTTATCATCATTTTGTACGTGACCCTTAGACAGACTTTTTCAAATTACCAAAAGCAGGCCGTAGACCTAGTAGATTCGATCGAGATGATTGCTCAAGGGGAAGAAGGCCTTCGAATCGATACCTCTGAAAAAGACCAAGAGTTGCTTCTCATTGCAGAAACAACTAATGATATGTTGGATCGCCTGGAAAAAAATATCCACGATATCTATCAGCTAGAGCTCAGTCAAAAGGATGCCAATATGCGAGCCCTGCAGGCTCAAATCAATCCTCACTTTATGTACAATACTCTGGAGTTTTTACGGATGTATGCCGTTATGGAAAGCCAGGATGAACTGGCAGATATTATCTATGAATTTAGTAGCTTGTTACGCAACAATATCTCCGACGAGCGGGAAACGACCTTGAAGCAGGAGTTGGAATTTTGCCGAAAATATAGCTATCTCTGTATGGTACGTTATCCTAAATCCATTGCTTATGGTTTCAAGATTGCACCAGAATTGGAAGAAATGAGAATTCCAAAATTTACACTCCAACCATTAGTAGAAAACTACTTTGCCCATGGTGTTGACCATCGCAGAACGGATAATGTCATCAGTATCAAAGCCTTGAAGGGCCAAGGCTTCGTTGAAATCCTAGTGGAAGACAATGGTCGGGGCATGACCGCTGAGAAACTAGCTAGCTTGCAAGAAAAATTAGCTCAACGAAGTTTTGAACACGAGGCAAGCTATAGTGGGGAGCGGCAGTCAATTGGAATAGTCAATGTACACGAACGCTTTGTTCTCTACTTTGGGGATCGCTACCAAATCAGTGTAGAGTCAGCTGAGCAAGAGGGTGTTCGTTACCATATCACTATCCAGGATGAATAGAAAGGGTAGAAATGTATAAAGTTTTATTAGTAGACGATGAGTACATGGTGACAGAGGGGCTCAAGCGATTAATCCCCTTTGAAAAATGGGATATGCAAGTCGTCGCAACTGCTAATCACGCAGATGATGCTTTGGACTATGTTAAGAAAAATCCAGTAGATGTAGTCCTTTCCGATGTCAACATGCCAGATAAGACCGGACTTGAGATGATTAAGGAAATGAAAGAGCTACTTCCAGATACCTATTATATCTTGCTGTCTGGTTATCAGGAGTTTGACTACGTCAAAAAAGCCATGAACCTTAGTGTCGTGGATTATCTGGTCAAGCCAGTAGACAAAGTGGAGTTGGGCAATTTATTAGAAAAGATTGCGCGACAGCTTCAGGAAAAGGTGGAGAAAAGTCAGACCCTCAGTCAAGAATTGGATGAGACAGGATTTACTAACTACCTGTCAGGTAAAGACAGCTGGTGGATAGGACTTTCAAAGGAAAAGCAGGGCTCTTTTAACATTCCTTACTACGTTTTGGGGCAAGACTGGCAGATTTTCATCTCTGATCAGCCACTAGATGGCATCATCGTAACACCATTTAAAGCACCCTACCAGCAGTCCTTTGAAAATTGGAAGATCAATGCTGAAAAAGCCCTATTCTACGGTTCAGTCAATCTAGAAAAATCCGAGAGTTTATTTGCTTATTACGAACCGATTTATCGGGTGATTATCCAAGGGAATATCAATCAAATCATCGAAGAATTGACCTTGCTAGAGAAGGTCGTTTTGGAGAATACCCCGCGCGTGGCCATTACGAAGCAGCTTTTCACCCAGTTTGTCATGGATGTCTTTCATTTGTTTGAACACCTAAAAGCAGATGATATGACCGAGATTGTAAAAGCTACCCATGCCATTAACACCTTTGAAGAATTGGTTGCCTATATCAAAGAAACCTTGACCAAGTTCTTTGGCCAGTACCGCATGAATGAAAATGTGGTGAGCGTTCTGGAGGTGATTGGGCGTGATTATCAGAAAGATCTCTCGCTTAAGGATATTAGCAAGGATCTCTTTATCAATCCTGTCTATCTCGGTCAGCTGATCAAGAGAGAAACCAACTCGACTTTTGCGGAATTGCTCAATAAACAGCGGATTAAGGCAGCGCAGCAACTCTTGCTTTCGACCAGTGATAGTATTGAAGATATTTGCTATGCAGTTGGCTACAGTAACGTCGGCTATTTTTACAAGGTTTTCCGTAAATTGTGCGGAAAATCACCGAAAGCTTATCGGAAACAGGTTGAAACCAGCTTGTAAAAGTTGTATTCCTGTACAAAAAATGCTATAATATTCAAAATATATTATGGAGGAAAACATGAAAAAGAATCCTATTTATCTTTGGGTCTTGTTAGTCCTATCAGCCCTCATTTCATCTATGTCATTATTTGGAATCTTGAGTCCATTACCAAGTAAAGATGTTCTTCGTACAAGTCTATCTAATAGTGGGTCCCTTACTGCTCAGCAAATAGAAGACACGGTTAACTATACTTACCAAGTAACAGCATCATCGCACTCAATTTTTAATGTAGTTTTGATTGTTTTATCTGCTATTCTAGTTGTGGTAGCCTTTGTGTTCTTAGTTCGTAAAAACGTCCAATTTGCAAACTATGCTTATGTTGGTTATGTTTTACTAGCGATTGTTGGTTTAGTTTATAGCTATATGAACGTTCAAGATGCGGTTCAATTAATCAAAGATACTACTCTCGGCTTAGGAATGGGAGCATTAGCACAAGGAACGAATATTTTGTTCATCATCATTAATGTCCTCTTTTTAGCTTTAGTCTTTTACAAGATGTGGCGCCAGCAAAAAGATTTGGCCGAAGAAGTCGAAGCAGAAGAAGTTGCATAAGTATTGACAAAAAAGAACTATCAAGTTACAATCTTGGTAGTTCTTTTTAAATCGTAAACAAAAAATCGAGGTCAAGATGAAAAAAATATCGTTAGTTTATATCAGTTTGAGTGGAAATACAGAGAGTTTTGTAACCCGACTTAAGGACTATCTCCTGTCCCAGCACGAAGGGATTGAGGTCCAAAACATCCATATCAAGGATCTGGTCAAGGAAGGGAAAGATTTCTTTGAGATGGACCATCCTTATGTCGCCTTTTTACCCACCTATCTAGAAGGTGGAAATGGTGTAGATAACGGCGATGTTGAGATTTTAACGACTCCAGTGGGTGATTTTATCGCCTATGGAGACAATGCTAGTAAGTGTTTTGGTGTAGTGGGATCTGGTAATCGCAATTTTAATAATCAATACTGTTTGACTGCCAAGCAGTATAGCCAGCGCTTTGGCTTCCCGGTCCTAGCAGACTTTGAAATGCGTGGCATGCTGGGAGATATTAAAAAGGTTGCAGCGATTATTGCAGATTTGTATGAATTAGAAACAGAAAAATAAAGTAGTACTGAGGGGTAGTTGAGATTTTCAACTGCTTTTGAGTATGCAAAAAGCACCCTGTAAGGGTGCCATTTTATAAACTATCCTGCTTTTCCGATGGCAAGTGCATAGATAAAGAAAATAGCAAAGCCAAATAGGAAAATCAATCCTGCGATAGCAAGGAGTTTTAGCCAGGAAGGAAGATTTTTATTCTCACGTGTCACCAAAACATAGTTCAAGAGAGCGAAGAATGGTGTTGTCAGGAAAGAACCGATCATGGCAAAGCGAAGCATGGTGGAAACTTGACCAGCAAAGAATTTAATAATTACGATACCAATGATAGCGGTAATGGTCATCCAGATGTTCAAAGATTTGCGAGAATCCTCTTTTTGACGAATCAAGAGTCGCAGCGATTCCTGATTGACACGAGAGTAACCATCAATAACGGTGATGACTGTTCCAAAGATACAAAGAAAGGCGATAAAGGTGATCAAATAACGGGACCATTCTCCAAGAACAGAGGCATACATACCCACGAATTGAGAGATGTATTTGGCTGAAGCGGCCTCAACCGCTTGTCCTGTAGGATACTGAATGAGTGCTCCGAGTGCTACAAAGAATACAGCCAGGATAGCAGTTCCAATGTAACCAACGTTAAAGTCGAAAAGAGCGTCTGCTGTATTAAAGTTGACGGTCTTTTTCTTTTCAGCAGACCAGAGTGAATTGATGGCTGAAATTTCAATAGGAGCAGGCATCCATCCTAAGAGGGAAACGATAAAAGGGAGGGCCGCCATTTGCCAGGGTGTCTTTTCGACAAAATCAGAGCTGTATTCTGGATGCTTAATTGCAGCAATGATAACTGCAAGAACAGTTGCAATAGTCAAAGCTGACATGATCCATTTTGCCATACCATCCAATAATTTGTAGCCACCAAAGAGTAGCATGGCCCAAATGACTGCAACAAGGATAAGGGACCATTGAGTGATGCTAAGACCGATCATTGGGAAGGCGCTAGCGATGATGGCTGAGCAAAGGATAGCGACTCCAGCTGTGTTGACCATGGCAGAGAAAACATTGAGGACAAAGAAAATCCAGAGATAGAGTTTCCCTTTTTCGGCGTAGCCTTCGACCAAGGTCTTGCCAGTGTCGGCAGTATATTCGGCACCAAAACGGAAAAATGGGTATTTAAAAACATTGGCCAAGATAACCAAGAGGAGTAGTGACCAACCATAAGAACCACCAGCTTGAGTAGAGGATACAATGTGAGAACCTCCAACGGCGGCAGAAGCCATTAGGATTCCTGGTCCCATTGCCTTAAGTTTGCTTGCCCAGGTTGACTGGCTTGATAAAGTAACTTGTGACATAATAGATGCTCCTGTTTTTGAATTTTCAGAATAATCTGAATAGCTAGCTTCTATTTTACAAAAAACTTAAAAGAAATGCAAGAATGTTTTGAAAAAAGTTAGAAAATTACAGCAAAACTTACATAAATCAATGAAATTACCCTAAGGAGAATATGGTTAAGCCCAAAAAATCCGAGAAGAAAGCTTCTCGGATTTTGATTATTTCAATTGATCTGTGACGTCTTTTGAGAGCAATATTCCCAGATGGTAAGTTTTATTGATATGCGCAATGACATCATTGATATTTTCAGTCGTTTGAATTTTTTCTTTGATGTCAGACCTAAATGTTTCATCCTTCAAGAGTTGCTCTTGGTAGAGCCTTTGAAGTCTTTCCTTCTCGTACTTATTGAGCAGAAAAAGGAAAACTAAGCTAATTATAACGAGGATATAAGCATATTGGCTCATAAGGAATCTCCCATATGATAAAGAAATAGTAAAAGTGAATAAATTGTTTTATTGAATAGCTGCAACGCCGACCAAAATATAAATATTATTTTGCCTCAACCGTTCAGATTGCTTTCAAGTAATTTAAAAGATTAGAACCTAAATCAAACTAAATCGATGTTATTTAGTTTGACAAGTTAGTGAAGCGCCTAACCAAATCTTTGAGAGGATTTGGCGTTAGTTACTTATACTCTTCGAAAATCAAATTCAAACCACGTCAGCGTCGCCTTACCGTACTCAAGTACAGCCTGCGGCTAGCTTCCTAGTTTGCTCTTTGATTTTCATTGAGTATTAGACTGCTTTACAATAAAGTGATTAAAAGATTACGACATGAGCCTAACCAAATCGATATTATTTGGTTAGGTGAATTAGTGAAGCAGTTAGCTAGTCCGCATATAGCGGCTAGCGTCTAACAATTAGGAACTTTAGTTCCAATTGTTAGTACTGAATCACATCTTCTCCGGCGCTTCTACTCCGAGCAAACGAAGAGCTTCTTTGAGGACGACTGCGGTTGCGTAGCTGAGGGCCAGACGACTGTCGCGCTCAGGACTTTCATCTAGGATACGTGTATGTGCATAATATTTGTTAAATGCTTGAGCCAAACTAATCGCAAATTTCGCAATGATAGAAGGTTCAAAATTATCTGCCGCACGATTGATAATACGTGGGAAGTCTTGGAGTAGTTTAATGATTTCCCAGCTTTCAGCATCATTCAGGCTGTAGTTGCCAGCTGTATCTGGTTTGAAATCGACTTTGCGCAAGATAGATTGGATACGAGCGTAGGCGTATTGAACGTAAGGTCCAGTTTCTCCTTCAAAGGATACCATAGCTTCAAGGTCGAAGTCATATCCATTTGTACGGTCGGTCTTAAGATCATAGAACTTGATAGCCCCAACTCCAACAGCGTGGGCAACCTGGTCTTTATTTTCTAACTCAGGATTTTTCGCCTCGATTTGGGCCTTGGCACGACTAACAGCCTCTGCAATAGTAGGTTCTAGCAAGATGACATTTCCTTTACGAGTAGAGAGTTTTTTCCCTTCTTTTGTTACCAATCCAAATGGAACATGGACAATGTCTTGGCTCCAATCATAGCCCATCTCTTGTAGTACTGCCTTGAGTTGTTTGAAGTGGGCAGATTGCTCTTGACCAACAACATAGATGGATTTTGCAAATTGGTATTCGTTTTTACGGTAAAGGGCTGCAGCCAAGTCACGTGTGATATAGAGAGTTGCACCATCAGATTTTTTGATAAGGGCTGGATGTTCAATTCCATATTTCTCAAGATTGACAACTTGGGCTCCCTCTGACTCAACAAGAAGTCCTTTTTCAGCGAGAATGTCTACAACAGCATCCATCTTATCATTGTAAAAGGCTTCCCCGTTGTAGCTGTCAAATTCGACTTGCAATTCATTGTAAAGGCGGTTGAATTCCACTAAACTTTCATCACGGAACCATTGCCAGAGAGCGAGGGCTTCCTCATCTCCATTTTCCAGTTTGCGGAACCATTCGCGTGCTTCTTCATCCAAGCTAGGGTCTTTTTCAGCTTCAGCATTAATGCGAACGTAAAGTTTTAGAAGTTCATCGATTGGATGAGCTTTAACGGCTTCCTCATTTCCCCATTTCTTGTAGGCAACAATCAACATTCCAAACTGTTTGCCCCAGTCTCCTAGGTGGTTGACCTTGACTGTTTGATAGCCGATCTTTTGGAAAATATGTGACAAGCTATCTCCGATAACCGTTGAACGCAAGTGCCCAATAGAGAATGGTTTTGCGATATTGGGACTAGACATATCGATAACGACATTTTCTTGCTTGCCAATGGTTTGGTCGGCATAGTGCTCTTTTTCAGTGATAACATCCTGCAATACTTGAGCCGAAATAGCACTTTTATCAAGGAAAAAGTTGACGTAAGGTCCTGTAGCAACAACCTTTTCAAAGGCTTGACTATTGATTTTTTCAGCAATATCTGCTGCAATCATTTGCGGAGCTTTACGCTCGACCTTTGCTAGAGAAAAGGCAGGGAAGGCGATGTCTCCCATTTCTGAGTTTTTAGGTGTTTCCAGTAAATTTAAAATAGCCTCTTGATCCAGGCTATCAATGACGCTAGCCAACTCGCTAGCAATCAATTCTTTTGTATTCATAAGGGCTCCTTTTGGGCTTTTTTACTATTTTAACACAATTTACTACATTTTTTGAGAAAGAAAAGAATTTTTTTGAATTCTCTATTTTTTTTGGTATAATATAGTTATAAAATAAATGTAAAATTTGTTATAAATATTCACTTAAGAGGATGATATGAGAAAAAGAGAACGGCATCAATTGATTAAAAAGATGATCACCGAAGAAAAACTTGGGACACAAAAAGAGATTCAAGATCGTTTAGAAGCTCGTAATGTTTATGTGACACAAACGACTTTGTCACGTGATTTGCGTGAAATCGGCTTGACCAAGGTTAAGAAAAATGATATGGTGTATTATGTACTAGCAAATGAGACAGATAAGATTGATTTAGTTGAGTTTTTGTCTCATCATTTAGAAGGAGTTGCAAGAGCAGAGTTCACCTTGGTACTTCATACTAAACTTGGGGAAGCTGCAGTCTTAGCAAACATTGTAGATGCAAACAAGGATGAATGGATATTAGGAACGGTTGCTGGTGCTAATACCTTATTGGTTATTTGTCGAGACCAGCACGTTGCCAAACTGATGGAAGATCGTTTGCTAGATTTGATGAAAGATAAATAAGGTCTTGGGAGTTGCTCTCAAGACTTATTTTTAGCAAGGAGAGACGGAAAATGGCAACAGAAAAGCTATCACCCGGCATGCAACAGTATGTGGATATTAAAAAACAATACCCAGATGCTTTTTTGCTTTTTCGAATGGGTGATTTTTACGAGTTGTTCTATGAAGATGCAATTAATGCAGCACAAATTTTAGAAATTTCCTTAACAAGTCGGAATAAAAATGCAGAAAATCCGATACCCATGGCAGGTGTCCCCTATCATTCTGCCCAGCAGTATATCGACGTATTGATCGAGCAGGGCTATAAGGTGGCCATAGCCGAGCAGATGGAAGATCCCAAACAAGCAGTGGGGGTTGTCAAGCGAGAGGTGGTTCAGGTCATCACACCTGGTACAGTAGTCGATAGCAGTAAGCCCGATAGTCAGAATAATTTCTTGGTTGCCTTAGATCGTGATGGCAATCAATTTGGCCTGGCTTATATGGATCTAGTGACAGGTGATTTTTATGTGACAGGTTTATTGGATTTTACTCTCGTTTGTGGGGAAATTCGTAACCTCAAGGCTCGAGAAGTGGTGCTGGGTTATGACTTGTCTGAGGAAGAAGAACAAATCCTCAGTCGTCAGATGAATCTTGTGCTTTCCTATGAGAAGGAAGGCTTTGAGGATATTCATTTACTGGATCCACGCCTGGCAGCTGTGGAGCAAGCGGCAGCTAGTAAGCTTCTACAGTATGTTCACCGGACCCAGATGCGGGAATTGAACCATCTCAAACCAGTTATCCGCTATGAAATCAAAGATTTCTTACAGATGGATTATGCGACCAAGGCCAGTCTGGATTTGGTTGAAAATGCCCGTTCAGGCAAGAAGCAAGGGAGTCTTTTTTGGCTTTTGGACGAAACCAAAACGGCTATGGGTATGCGGCTCTTACGGTCTTGGATTCATCGTCCCTTGATTGATAAGGAACGAATTGTCCAACGTCAAGAGGTGGTGCAGGTCTTTCTTGACCACTTCTTTGAGCGCAGTGATTTAACGGACAGTCTCAAGGGTGTTTATGATATCGAACGTTTGGCTAGTCGGGTTTCTTTTGGCAAGACCAATCCCAAGGATCTCTTGCAATTGGCGACCACCTTATCCAGTGTACCACGGATTCGTGCGATTTTAGAAGGCATGGAGCAACCTGCCCTGGCCTATCTTATCGAACAGTTAGATGCCATCCCTGAGTTGGAGAGCTTGATTAGTGCTGCCATTGCTCCTGAAGCTCCTCACGTGATTACGGAAGGTGGCATTATCCGTACGGGATTTGATGAGACCTTGGATAAATACCGTCGTGTTCTCAGAGAAGGGACTAGCTGGATTGCTGAGATTGAGGCTAAGGAGAGAGAAAACTCTGGCATCAGCACTCTCAAGATTGACTACAATAAAAAGGACGGCTACTATTTCCATGTGACTAATTCGCAACTGGGAAATGTGCCAGCCCACTTTTTCCGCAAGGCAACGCTGAAAAACTCAGAACGCTTTGGTACCGAAGAATTAGCCCGTATCGAGGGAGATATGCTGGAGGCGCGTGAGAAGTCAGCCAACCTAGAATATGAAATCTTTATGCGTATCCGTGAAGAGGTCAGCAAGTACATTCAGCGTTTGCAGGCTTTAGCCCAAGGAATTGCGACGGTTGATGTCTTGCAAAGTCTCGCAGTTGTGGCTGAAACACAGCATTTGATCCGACCTGAGTTTGGGGATGATTCACAAATCGATATCCAAAAGGGACGCCATGCTGTCGTCGAAAAGGTCATGGGAGCTCAGACCTACATTCCAAACAGTATCCAGATGTCAGAAGACACCAGTATTCAGCTAATTACAGGGCCCAACATGAGTGGGAAGTCTACTTATATGCGCCAGTTAGCTATGACGGCGGTTATGGCCCAGCTAGGCTCGTATGTGCCGGCTGAGAGCGCCTACTTGCCTATCTTCGATGCTATCTTTACTCGCATCGGAGCGGCAGATGACTTGGTTTCAGGTCAATCAACCTTTATGGTGGAGATGATGGAGGCTAACAATGCCATTTCGCATGCGACCAAGGACTCCTTGATTCTCTTTGATGAGTTAGGACGGGGAACTGCGACTTATGACGGGATGGCTCTTGCCCAGTCCATCATCGAATATATTCATGAACATATCGGAGCCAAAACTCTCTTTGCGACCCACTACCATGAGTTGACTAGTCTGGAGTCCAGCTTAAAACACTTGGTCAATGTCCATGTGGCGACCTTGGAGCAGGATGGGCAGGTTACCTTCCTTCATAAGATCGAACCAGGACCAGCTGACAAATCCTACGGTATCCATGTGGCTAAGATTGCTGGCTTGCCAGGAGAACTTTTAGCAAGGGCGGATAAGATATTGACTCAACTGGAGAGTCAAGGGGGAGAAAGTCCTGCTCCGATGAGGCAAACTAGCGCCGTAGCCAATGAACAAATTTCATTATTTGACACGCCAGCAGAACATCCTATCCTAGCAGAATTAGCTAAACTGGATGTGTACAATATGACACCTATGCAGGCTATGAATGTCTTAGTTGAGTTCAAACAAAAATTATAAAAAGAATCCCACTCGCGCCTTTGTGAGTGGGATTTCTCTATTACTTTTTATGGGCCAAGAGTTGATTGATGTGGTCCACTTTTTTAGCTTCTCTTTTATAGAGAATGGTCCAGATGATGAGGTAGACAATCGCAAACTCTGGAATGAGCTGGAGATAGAAGATCCAGTGGAAGGGGAACCAACCAGCCAGAGTTGCTAGTGGAACAAAGCCAGCCAGCATGAGGAAAAAATGGGAAAGTGTGGCACGGAGCAAGCTCCAGTCACGGCTGAATAAGCGGCTACCAAAGCTAAAGAGAACGCCGATAGCTGACCAGATGATCATACAGTAGAGCAAGACTAGAGCACCGTGAACCTGATGTTGCACCATCACTTGTCCGACTAGAGAATCAGGACTTAGTGGAGAGTAGGTATTTGGTGCATAAATGAGTGAAAAGAGGATAGAGAGGATGAGGCCGATGAGTACACCAGCGGCTGCATCGTGAAAGATTTGTTTTTTCATAGTTCTAATTTCTCCTTGATGGTTTTTAGGTAACGGCGAGATGAGTAGGTAAAGCTTTCGTTTTTGAGAAAGATTTCGACCAGACCGTTGGGCGTGAGCTTGAGATGAGAGATAGCGTCAATATTAACGATTTCTGATTGGGAAATTTGGATAAAAGTGGTCGGCAGAATGTCAAGAACCTGATAGAGTCGCAAATCAATGGTATAGGTCTGAGATGCAGTTTCTGCTAGAACCTTGCGATTCTCGATATAGAAGCGTTGTATCTTACAAATCTTAACTAGATAGACCTGATCATCAATCTTGCCTTTGATTGTTTCTTTTTGGTCAAGATTTTCTGCGAACTCGATGACTTTCTGGACTTTTTTGGTCGGCTGAGGAGTTTGGACAATCAGCTTTTCCTCCTCGTAAGTCTCCTTAATCTGTAGTTCTACTTTCATAAATTTCCCTCCTTTTCAGTTATACAAGGTTGTGATCACTTTCCTGTACACCTTTATTAAACACTATTTTACGACCTCTGGCAAGAGCTTTTGTCTATGTGGAGAGATTTGGAGTCTATGTGGTATTTGCTTTTTCTGGTAACATCTGAAATATGGTATAATAGCACTAATCAATTTCTAGGAAAATAGATATAGAAAGGGGCTGAAAGATGTCTCATATTATTGAATTGCCAGAGGTACTGGCAAACCAGATAGCGGCAGGGGAGGTTATCGAACGTCCTGCCAGTGTAGTCAAAGAGTTGGTAGAAAATGCAATTGACGCGGGTTCTAGTCAGATTATCATTGAGATTGAGGAAGCTGGTCTCAAGAAAATCCAAATCACTGATAATGGTCATGGAATTGCCCACGATGAGGTGGAATTGGCCCTGCGTCGTCATGCGACCAGTAAGATAAAAAATCAAGCAGATCTCTTTCGGATTCGGACGCTCGGCTTTCGAGGTGAAGCCCTGCCTTCTATCGCTTCTGTTAGTGTGCTGACTCTGTTGACGTCGGTGGATGGTGCGAGTCATGGGACCAAGCTCGTTGCGCGTGGGGGTGAAGTTGAGGAAGTCATCCCAGCAACTAGTCCTGTGGGGACCAAGGTTTGTGTGGAGGACCTCTTTTTCAACACGCCTGCCCGCCTCAAGTATATGAAGAGCCAGCAAGCGGAGTTGTCTCATATCATTGATATTGTCAACCGTCTGGGCTTGGCTCATCCCGAGATTTCTTTTAGTTTAATCAGTGATGGCAAGGAAATGACGCGGACAGCAGGGACTGGTCAACTACGCCAAGCCATCGCAGGAATTTATGGTTTGGCAAGTGCTAAGAAGATGATTGCCATTGAGAACTCTGACTTAGATTTCGAAATTTCAGGTTTTGTGTCCTTGCCTGAGTTGACTCGTGCAAACCGCAACTATATCAGCCTCTTCATCAATGGCCGTTATATCAAAAACTTCCTGCTCAATCGTGCTATTCTTGACGGTTATGGAAGCAAGCTCATGGTAGGGCGTTTTCCACTGGCTGTCATTCACATCCATATCGACCCCTATCTGGCTGATGTCAATGTTCATCCAACCAAGCAAGAGGTACGGATTTCTAAGGAAAGAGAGCTGATGGCGCTGGTTTCAGAGGCTATCGCAAAGAGTCTTAAGGAACATACTTTGATACCTGATGCCTTGGAAAATCTTGCAAAATCTACCGTGCGTAATCGTGAAAAGGTAGAGCAGACCACTCTCCCGCTCAAAGAAAACACACTCTACTATGAACAAACAGAAGTAACTAGACCGACTCAAGTTGAGGTTTCAGACCATCAAGTAGACTTGACTGAGGAAAGACAGGATTTGACCCTATTTGCCAAGGAAACCTTGGACCAGTTGACCAAGCCAGCAAAACTGCATTTTGCAGAGAGAAAGCCTGCTAACTACGACCAACTAGACCACCCAGAGTTAGATCTAGCTAGTCTCGATAAAGCCTATGATAAGTTGGAGAGAGAAGAATCGTCAAGCTTTCCAGAATTGGAATTTTTCGGGCAAATGCATGGAACCTATCTCTTTGCCCAAGGGCGAGATGGGCTCTATATCATAGACCAACACGCAGCTCAGGAGCGGGTTAAGTACGAGGAGTATCGTGAAAGCATTGGTAACGTTGACCAGAGCCAGCAGCAACTCCTAGTGCCCTATATTTTTGAATTTCCAGCGGATGATGCCCTTCGTCTCAGGGAAAGAATGCCTCTTTTGGAGGAAGTGGGCGTCTTTCTAGCAGAGTACGGAGAAAATCAATTTATTCTGCGTGAACATCCTATTTGGATGGCAGAAGAAGAGATTGAGTCTGGTATCTATGAAATGTGTGATATGCTGCTCTTGACCAAGGAAGTTTCGATCAAGAAATACCGAGCAGAGCTGGCAATCATGATGTCCTGCAAGCGGTCTATCAAGGCAAACCATCGCATCGATGACCACTCAGCCAGACAACTCCTCTATCAGCTCTCTCAATGTGACAATCCTTACAACTGTCCACACGGACGTCCCGTTTTGGTGCATTTTACCAAGTCGGATATGGAAAAAATGTTCCGACGCATTCAGGAAAATCATACGAGCCTCCGAGAGTTGGGGAAATATTAAGAACACAAAAAGCCTTTGTCCCTTTTGAACAAGGCTTTTTAGTTTTTCTAAGGTGGGAACTTTGATTGGGTATGGGCAACTTGACACGAGGTTTACACTCGCTTGACAAGACTAGTCCTATAAAGAGTGTTGTGAAAACTGAACTAGGTGATTCAAGATTTTGTAGAGTCGTCTTTGTCGGAAGGATTCTCAGGACCAATCACCCTATCAAGATAACGTTGTTTGGTTTTGAGAGTCTTGTTGATAGCAATTGCAGAAGCGATTAAGAGAACGAAGGTCAGCCAGATCCAAGCAGTGAATTCGGCTGGGAAACTTGAACCAGCTAAAAAGAGATAGATAGCCAGAGCCAAGACGAAAATATAAATCACTTGCCAGAGACCAAAGGACTTAACCTCTTTATAGTAGTTGTCCTTGTCTTCCTCCAAGATCACTTCTGAGGAACCTTTTTCAGAGTTTTCATCTAGTAGTAGATAGTCAGTTGTCACTTGAAAAATCTTGCTTAATTCAATGATTTTTTCGATTTCAGGAAGGACTTGACCAGACTCCCATTTGGAGATGCTTTGCCGAGAAACATTGATTTGTTCTGCTAGTTTTTCTTGGGACCAACCTTTTTCCTTTCTGAGCTCAAATAGTTTTTCTGCGAGTTTCATTATTCTATCCTCCTTTTTCTACTTCTACCCTAACAATTTTTACTTATAATGAGAATACAATCTCCTGTACTATTTGTCAACCAGAGGTTGCACCTTTTGTTGCAGTCTGTCTTGGGGAAATATGGTATACTAGATAGGCAAAATAATGGAGAAAAAACTATGTACGAATATTTAAAAGGAATCATTACCAAAATCACTGCTAAATACATTGTCCTTGAGGCAAATGGTATCGGTTATATCTTGCATGTAGCCAATCCCTATGCTTACTCAGGTCAGGTTAATCAAGAAACTCAGATTTATGTGCACCAAGTTGTCCGTGAGGATGCCCATCTGCTTTACGGCTTTCGCTCAGAAGATGAGAAGAAGCTCTTTCTTAGTCTGATCTCGGTTTCTGGGATTGGTCCTGTATCAGCTCTTGCTATTATCGCTGCCGATGACAATGCTGGCTTGGTTCAGGCGATCGAGACTAAGAACATCACCTACTTGACCAAGTTCCCTAAAATTGGCAAGAAAACAGCCCAGCAGATGGTGCTGGACTTGGAAGGCAAGGTAGTCGTGGCTAGTGATGACCTTCCTGCCAAGGTGGCAGTGCAAACCAGCGCTGAAAACCAAGAACTGGAAGAAGCTATGGAAGCCATGTTGGCACTGGGCTACAAGGCAACCGAGCTCAAGAAAATCAAGAAATTCTTTGAAGGAACGACGGATACAGCTGAGAACTATATCAAGTCGGCCCTTAAAATGTTGGTCAAATAGGAGATTTTTATGACAAAACGCTGTGGTTGGGTTAAAATGAACAACCCATTATATGTGGCCTATCATGATGAAGAGTGGGGCCAACCCCTTCATGATGACCGTGCTCTTTTTGAGTTGCTTTGTTTGGAAACTTACCAGTCGGGTCTATCTTGGGAAACGGTACTAAACAAACGCCAAGGATTCCGAGAAGTCTTTTACAACTACCAAGTTCAACGTGTCGCGGAAATGACAGATGGCGAGTTGGAAGCCTTGTTAGAGAATCCAGCCATCATCCGAAATCGTTCCAAGCTCTTTGCGACACGTGCCAACGCCCAAGCATTTTTGCAAGTCCAGAAAACCTACGGCTCTTTTGACGCTTATCTCTGGTCCTTTGTTGAGGGAAAAACGATCGTGAATGATGTTCCTGACTATCACCTAGCACCTGCTAAAACAGCCTTGTCTGAAAAGTTGTCTCAAGATCTCAAAAAACAAGGCTTCAAGTTTACAGGTCCAGTCGCAGTTTTGTCTTTTCTACAGGCGGCAGGCCTGGTTGATGACCACGAGAATGATTGCGAGTGGAAAAACGGAAATTAGTGAGTCCAAGCGTCTAACTATCTGAGAAAATAGAAAAAGCTGAGAAAATTATCTCAGCTTTTTGATTATATGCTAGTAACTTTTATAGTGCAGTAAGAAATGTCAGTCCACCTAAGACAACGCCAGCTGAGTTTGGAATAATTAGTATCCAATCCTTCTTAGGCTCTTTTGTCCATCCGTAAATAACCCAAATTAAACAAGATACTGCTGCGGATAAAGGCTGGAATGGTTGAGCTTTGTTGCCTTGTAAATTGGCAAAAATTTGTGGGATGTAGGCGATAAATACAATAATCCCGATAAAGGCTCCAATTGAACCGACAATTTGATTTATTTTTTGTTTAGTCATATACACCTCCTTTAAAAAGATATCATAGAAATAAGCAAAATGCAATAAATTCAGACACAAATTGTAACGAAAATCAATACCAAAGCACAAAAATGGAGAAATTGTTTATTTTTTGTTATAGTCAAAGCGAATGACTTGCTTCTGTGTATCCACATAAGCGTGAACGCCAAAGGGCACAATGGCTCTTGGAGTTGCGTGACCGACATTCAGATTATAGACAATCGGGATATTGTTATCAATGATATCCAATAGTGCTTCCTTATAGTCGTCATAGAAGGTTTCATCCATTGGCTTTCCGACCAAGAGTCCACTGATAACCCCAAATATCCCCGTGTCCTTTAAAGTCCGCAACATTTTTTTGAAATCATCAGGTTCAGGCTTTTCTTCGCTTGTTTCTAGCAAGAGAATCTTTCCTTCCCAGTCACATAAGTCAGGGAAGAGTCGGTACTCTTGGCAGAGGTCCGTGCTGTCTGCGTATCGAGAATTGTCAAAGATATCATAGAGGGACTCAAGGCAACCACCGAGAATTTCTCCCTCAAACTGAGCATTTCCTTGCAACAAATCAAAGCCTGTATTTACATGACTGATACGAGCTGTTCCCAGAGCCTTGGGACTAAAATCAGTCCGTTCCTCATACCAAAGGTCGCTAGGGCGGATTTCTGAGATTCTTCCCGTCTCGATCAATTCTTTAAAGTAGTGGAGACTATAGGGCAACATCTCCTTGTCCAATTCACAAATGTCTGCTAGAAAGGATTGCCCATAAAAAGTCTTGATCCCTAGTTTGTGCAACATAAGGTGGTTCATGGTTGTATCCGAGAAGCCAAGAAAAATCTTTTGTTGGATAACCTTTTGGAGCTGGTCGTTTTCAAAAAGGTAGGGTAGCAAGCGATAGGTATCATCCCCACCGATGGCGCATAGGATCATGTCGATGCTATCATCAGAAAAGGCCTGCATCAAATCCTCTGCACGTGCCTCCGGATGGTCCTTGATAAAGTCTAACCCTTTTAGCGAATGGGGCAGAAAGACAGGATTGAGTCCCAAATCCTTGAGACGTTGAATACCCAAATCGACTTCGTGTTTGACAAAATCCTCTCCGATAACACCACTAGACAAACTCACGATACCAATAGTAGAAACCATATCTCATCCTCCTAGAAATTGATTGAGCCTATTTTATCATAAAAGATGGGAGAAAACTATAGGGATTGGGGGTAGAAGTTCTATTGGATATCAAGAAAGCAAGAAAAAAGCAACCGCTAGTGCAGTTGCTTATCGTTTTACTAATCTGTAATCTCACTAGATATGAGTTACTTGGTTAACTCTTGATTATAGGAGAGGGCTAAATCAATCCAGTAAGGAAGTTCTTTTTGACCTTCAATATCTAGGTCTATATAGCCATGATAAGGTCGCCCTCTCATCAATGTAGTACGAGCTCCTGTTCGGGGTAGAACTTGCTTTTCCATTTCTTTGCCAATTCTCACCATAACCAGCTCGTCCTTTCTGGAACTGACTGTAAGAACCATTTTCCCACGAATCATAAAGGCCAGGCCACCAAACAGTTTCTTTTCTTCTAGCTCTTCTTCGAAAATTTGGGGAGGAAGTTTGAGTGCTAGAATTTTTCGAATCTGCTGTGCTAAGGATTGACTATATGCCATAGCGTTTCACTTTTCTTAATAACGGGATGGGCCTGCGCTTGCGCTTCGGATATTGAAGCGTTTCTTGAGATAGAAGCGAAGGGCGAGAAGGGCTGCTCCTAGGACAGCCAAAGGCAGTGGAGCAAGGATTGGATTGAGAGCTGCTGGAAGGAAGCTTGTTGCGAAGAAGACAGCCAACCAGAGAAGCATAGCAGCGAGGATGACGAGGATTGATTTCCAGAAAGGAGGGCGCTGGCTACGATCTGTGTCTGGTCCATAGTGCTGGTAGACAAAGTAGTACATCAAGTAGAAGGCAAGTCCTCCTACAAGTCCAACCAACAAGAGGGTAATCAACCCATAGCCAATAGCCTGATCTGTAGAGAAGAAGGTAGTCAGAGCGCTAACCAATGCAAAGAGACTGGTGATAAAAAGGGCTGAGTCCATAATCATGAGTTTTGGATCGTCATTTTCTTTTGGATGCTCTTTTTCATATTGCTCCTTGACAGTGAAGCTATGAGCCCAGTGGGTTGGAGCGCCATAGAGGGAACGAGCAGTCGTTCCTTTGGCTTGCTCTTCAAGGATTTGAGGAATGACTTCCTCAAAAACAGCCTTGATTTCAGCGTCTGTTTTACCATCTTTGATAAATTGTTGGGTAGCGATGTGGATAAATTCTTGGTTTTTCTTAGTTAATTTTTGTAAATCAATCTGAGACATAGGGATTCCTCTTAGAACCATTTTTTATGGATGAGATAGAGAGTGAGCGAAACACTCATAGCAAAGGCGATAAAGACGATTAACCAGAAGGCGTGTGGCTCGCCATTTAGAGGGATTTCATTATCCTTGAAGTTCATCCCGTAGGCTGAGAAGATCATGGTTGGGACAGACATGACAATGGTCACGAGAGCCAGGGTTTTCATGATATTGTTCTGGTTGTTGGAAATGATAGAGGCAAAGGTCTCTGTCATAGAGTGAAGGACATTTCCATAGATATCTGCCATCTCGATGGCCTGTTGGGTTTCAATCAGAGTGTCTTCGAGTAGGTCTTCGTCTTCTAGGTATTTCTTGATATTGCTAGTTGCGCTAGTCAATTTCTTAATCACGCGCTCGTTCGTCTTCAGTGAGGCCTTGAAATAGACGATGGTCTTTTCCAATTCCATGAGCTCGATCAGCTCTTCGTTTCGAGTAGACTTGTGAAGTTGACTTTCGATTTGTTCACTCTTACGGTCGATCGAACGAAGGGCCGTAAGGTAAAGTTCGGCGTTGCGGTAGAGAATCTGGAAGATAAAGCGTGAACGCATGAAGGTGTAAAAGTTACGCAGTCTACGGTTGATAAAGACATCGAGAACGGGGAGGGATTCCAAGCAGGTGGTGATAATGGTTTCCTCGGTGATGATAATCCCCAGCGGAATCGTAACGTAGTAGGTACGATTGTTTCTTTCCTCTGTGATGGGAACGTCCACGATGATCAAAGTATACTCATCTTCAATGGTAATACGGGACATTTCTTCCGCATCGAGTGGTGCTCGAAGGTCGGCAATGTCAATGTCGAAGGCGTTAGCGATTTCCAACGATTCATTTTGTGTAGGATTGACGAGGTTGATCCAAGTACCCGGTTCAAGCGTGTCGATCTCTTTAAATTCAGTTGTTGTTGAGAGAAAAACTTGTTTCATATCCCCTATCCTTTCCTACTATTCAATGATTCATTTTTTGCACCGTACTATTATACTATAAAAACAGCTTTTTGGGTAATAGAATTTCACATTTTTTGGTATAATGGAAAGCAATAATGGACTAGAAAGAACAAAGATGCAAGATAAAATTGTCATTCATGGGGCTCGTGCCCATAACTTAAAAAATATAGATGTGGAGATTCCAAGAGACAAGCTGGTTGTTGTGACTGGTTTGTCAGGTTCTGGGAAATCCAGTCTGGCCTTTGATACCCTCTATGCTGAGGGCCAACGTCGCTATGTAGAGAGTCTATCAGCCTATGCTCGCCAGTTTTTGGGCAATATGGAAAAACCAGATGTGGATGCCATTGATGGCCTCAGCCCAGCTATTTCCATTGACCAGAAAACCACCAGCAAAAACCCTCGTTCGACCGTGGGAACCACGACTGAAATCAATGATTATCTGCGTCTCCTCTACGCACGTGTGGGGACGCCTTACTGTATCAACGGGCATGGGGCTATCAAGGCTTCTTCTGTAGAACAAATCGTGGATAAGGTTTTGGAATTGCCAGAACGCCAACGTCTGCAAATCTTAGCTCCTGTCATTCGTAAGAAAAAAGGGCAACACAAGAGCATCATTGAAAAGGTTCAGAAAGACGGCTATGTCCGCGTCCGAGTGGATGGGGAAGTTTATGATGTGACCGAAGTGCCAGAGTTGTCTAAGAGCAAGCAACACAATATCGATGTCGTGGTCGACCGTATTGTCATCAAGGAGGGCATTCGTAGCCGTCTCTTTGACTCAATCGAGGCTGCCCTTCGTATCGCAGAAGGCTATGTGATTATCGATACTATGGACGATTCTGAGTTGCTCTTTTCTGAGCACTATGCCTGCCCGGTTTGTGGTTTTACCGTACCAGAGTTAGAGCCTCGTCTCTTCTCCTTTAATGCTCCTTTTGGCTCATGCAGTGAGTGTGACGGTTTGGGCATCAAGCTGGAGGTGGATGTTGACTTGGTGGTTCCTGATGCCAGCAAAACTTTGCGTGAGGGAGCATTAGCACCTTGGAATCCTATCTCATCCAACTACTATCCAAATATGCTAGAGCAGGCCATGACAGCCTTTGGAGTAGATATGGATGAGCCTTTTGAGGAGTTATCAGAAGCGGATAAGAACTTGATTCTCTATGGTTCAGATGGCAAGGAATTCCATTTCCACTATGAAAATGAATTTGGCGGTGTGCGCGATATTGACATTCCTTTTGAAGGAGTGATTGGCAATATCAAGCGTCGTTACCATGAGACTAACAGTGACTACACCCGCACCCAGATGCGCCTCTACATGAATGAGCTAACCTGCGGAACTTGTCACGGCTACCGTCTCAATGACCAGGCCTTGTCTGTCCGTGTGGGTGGGGAGCAAGGACCACATATCGGTGAAATCTCAGATTTGTCTATCGCAGACCATTTGGGATTAGTGAGCCAGCTGACCCTGTCTGAAAATGAAGCCATTATTGCTCGTCCTATCCTCAAGGAAATCAAGGAGCGCTTGACCTTCCTCAATAATGTGGGACTCAACTATTTGACTCTGTCACGTTCGGCAGGAACCCTATCAGGTGGAGAGAGTCAGCGTATTCGCTTGGCGACTCAGATTGGGTCTAACCTATCAGGTGTCCTCTATATCTTGGATGAGCCATCGATTGGTCTCCACCAGAGGGATAATGACCGCCTGATTGCTAGTCTGAAAAAGATGCGTGACTTGGGCAATACTCTCATCGTGGTGGAACACGATGAAGATACCATGCGCGAGGCGGATTATCTGATTGATGTTGGTCCGGGTGCTGGTGTTTTTGGTGGAGAGATTGTCGCTGCAGGAACGCCCAAGCAGGTGGCTCGCAACAGCAAGTCTATCACAGGCCAGTACTTATCAGGAAAACGAGCGATTCCAGTACCAGAAGAGCGCCGTGCCGGAAATGGTCGTTTTATCGAAGTGACAGGTGCGCGTGAGAACAACTTGCAAAATATCACTGCTCGCTTTCCGCTAGGAAAATTCATCGCAGTGACAGGTGTATCAGGTTCAGGAAAATCGACCTTAATCAACAGCATCCTCAAAAAAGCCATTGCCCAGAAGCTAAACCGTAATTCAGACAAACCTGGTAAATTCAAGACCATCACAGGGATTGAGCATGTAGACCGTTTGATTGATATTGACCAGAGCCCCATTGGACGAACGCCGAGGTCCAACCCAGCTACCTATACGGGAGTTTTTGACGATATACGTGACCTCTTTGCCCAGACAAATGAAGCTAAGATACGAGGCTACAAGAAGGGCCGTTTCAGTTTTAACGTCAAGGGTGGTCGTTGCGAAGCCTGCTCAGGTGACGGGATCATCAAGATTGAGATGCACTTCTTGCCAGATGTTTACGTGGCTTGTGAAGTCTGCCACGGGACTCGCTACAACAGTGAAACCCTAGAAGTCCACTACAAGGAAAAAAATATCTCGCAGGTCTTGGACATGACCGTCAACGATGCGGTGGAATTCTTCCAACACATTCCTAAGATTCAACGCAAACTTCAGACCATCAAGGATGTGGGACTGGGCTATGTAACGCTAGGGCAACCGGCTACCACCCTTTCTGGAGGAGAAGCTCAGCGTATGAAGTTGGCTAGTGAACTCCACAAACGCTCAACAGGAAAATCTTTCTACATTCTGGATGAGCCAACGACAGGGCTTCATACTGAGGATATCGCCCGCTTGCTTAAAGTTTTAGCTCGCTTTGTCGACGATGGCAATACAGTCCTCGTCATCGAGCATAATCTGGATGTCATCAAGACGGCAGACCATATCATCGATTTGGGACCTGAGGGCGGTGTCGGTGGTGGAACCATCATCGCAACAGGAACACCAGAAGAAGTAGCGGCCAATGAAGCCAGCTACACAGGACACTATTTGAAAGGAAAGTTACATCATGAATAAACGTGTGCAAGCATTTCTAGCTAAAATGCAAGAAAAAGAACTAGATGGTATCATCATCAACAACCTTAAAAACGTCTATTATTTGACTGGTTTTTGGGGTTCAAATGGAACAGTCTTTATCAGCCGTGACCGTCAGATTTTGGTGACAGACTCTCGCTATATCATTGCAGCTAAGCAAGAAGTGACAGGTTTTGAGATTGTGGCTGACCGCGATGAATTGGCTGTTATTGCAGGCATTGTTAAGGATATGGGCTTGTCTCGCGTCGGTTTTGAAGACGAGATTTCGGTCTCTTATTATCACCGTATGCAGGCAGCATTTGCAGGGATCGACTTGCTTCCACAGACTCAGTTTGTTGAAGCACTTCGTATGATTAAGGATGAGGCGGAGATTGCGACTATTCGTAAGGCATGTTCTATCTCAGACCAAGCTTTTTGCGATGCGCTTGATTTTATCAAACCAGGAAAAACTGAGATCGAAATTGCCAACTTCCTTGACTTCCGCATGCGGGAGCTAGGAGCGGCAGGCTTGTCTTTTGATACCATTTTAGCAAGTGGTATCAACTCTTCCAAACCTCACGCCCACCCAATGCACAAACCGATTGAAGCAGGAGAAGCCATCACCATGGACTTCGGCTGTCTCTACGACCACTATGTCAGTGATATGACACGGACCATCTACCTCGGTCATGTCAGTGACGAGCAGGCAGAGATTTACAATACGGTTCTGAAAGCCAACCAAGCTCTGATTGATCAAGCCAAGGCAGGGTTAGGTTTTCGTGAATTTGACAAAATCCCTCGTGATATTATCATCGATGCAGGCTATGGCGACTACTTTACCCACGGTATTGGCCATGGTATCGGACTGGATATTCACGAAGAACCTTACTTTAGCCAAACTTCCAAAGAAGTCATTAAATCTGGTATGGTCTTGACTGATGAACCGGGTA
Organism: Streptococcus oralis; assembly: GCF_965111685.1. GTDB lineage: Bacteria > Bacillota > Bacilli > Lactobacillales > Streptococcaceae > Streptococcus > Streptococcus oralis_B. Next base: position 1,788,834 of record NZ_OZ217340.1, on the reverse strand, counting down.
TTTATATTGAAGGTAAATATGGCGTTCGTATTGAAGATGATATCTTAATTACAGATAACGGTTGCGAATTGTTGACTCTAGCGCCGAAGGAATTAATTGTTATTTAAGAAAATTATGATAAATCGTTGACTTTTATATTTTAAAGGTTTATACTGATAGACGAAAACGGTAGGTGAGGCTACCATAGGGATACGGATGACTACCGCAAAGCAGTGGAGACACTACTCGTTGGTCAACAGTCCTGGTCGCGAAGGCCAAGACTAAGCTCATTACATCGCCCTATGGAGTTAAAGCTTGAACGAAAAAACAGATAATTAGTTTTTTAATCCTGCCATTTTATGGTGGGATTTTCTACTGTTTTAGAACAAGGAAAGGAGACAAACGATGCAAATTGACGATCATCCAGAACCGCACATACACAGCCAATCGCTGATTTGTGTCGTTCTGCCCTTATAAAGTGATTGGTCTCTGTGTATGAAACACATCATTCATACAGATAGGAGAAACCAATGAAAACTACAAAAGAAAGAGTAGCAACAGCTATTCACACACCCTTAAACGAAACTCTATCTTTTTATAAGACAAGTCTAACAGGCTTGACTGAGGAGCAGGTGGAGAAAAATCGTGACCTATATGGCGAAAACACCATCACCAAGGGTCAAGAAGACAGCATCCTCAAAAAGATTTACGAATCCATCATCAATCCATTTACAATCATCCTGCTGGTCATCGCTATGATTTCCATGGTGACCAATGTCTGGTTGGCGAAGCCTGGACAAGAAGATCCGACGACCTCTATCATCATCGTCGTTCTCGTTCTAATCTCTGGTGGCATACGCTTTGTCCAAGAACTGCGGAGTGACAAGGCTGCGACCAATCTATCAAAAATGATTGTGAATACAGCCACAGTTATTCGTGAAGGCCAGAGTTTAGAGGTCGCAATTGAAGATTTGGTCGTTGGAGATATAGTCAAATTAAGTGCTGGGGATATGATACCAGCAGACCTCATTTTAATTGAATCACGTGATTTCTTTGTCCAACAGTCTGGTTTGACAGGTGAAAGTGACTCGGTTGAAAAACTAGCCTTGTCAAAAATGAGTCAGTCAAACTTTGATAGTCTGTTAGAAGCAGAAGCGATCGCCTTTATGGGAACCAATGTGATATCAGGAAGTGCCAAGGCTTTGATTCTAGCGGTCGGTGATGACACCATGATGGGAGAAATCGAGCAGACTCTCAATACCTATGACGAACCGACCTCTTTTGAGCGGGAGATGAACAGCATCTCTTGGCTCTTGATCCGTTTGATGTTGGTCATGGTTCCCATCGTCTTCCTCTCCAATGGCTTGACAGATGGAGATTGGTTGGAAGCAGGTGTGTTTGCACTGAGTGTTGGTGTTGGATTGACACCTGAGATGCTTCCTATGATCATCACGGCCAGTTTAGCAAAAGGCTCCATTATCATGGCCAAGGAAAAAGTGGTTATCAAAAAACTCAATGCCATACAAGACCTGGGTGCTATTGATATCCTATGCACGGATAAAACCGGAACCCTTACCCAAGACGAAATTGTCCTTGAATATCCTTTGGATATACATGGAGATTTGGATTTGTCTGTGTTGAGACGGGCCTACCTCAATTCCTATTTTCAAACCGGTTTGAAAAACTTGATGGACCGTGCTATTATCAGTAGAACTGAAAAAGAAGCTAAAGAACACGCTATTCTACAAAATTTGGATACTAGCTTCCAAAAAATAGATGAATTACCCTTTGATTTTGAACGCAGACGGATGAGTGTCATCGTCAAGGATGAGAACGAAGTTGTTAGCTTGGTAACCAAGGGTGCTCTAGAGGAAATGCTTGCGATTTCAACCCATGTGGAATACCAAGGTCAGATTAGCCCTCTGACGGATGATATCCGAGTGGAAATCTTAAAAGAAGTAGACCAACTTAATCAACAGGGATTGCGAGTCTTGGGAGTCGCTTATAAAACAGGCCTAAAAGAAGGTTTTGCTTACTCCGTTGAAGATGAAAAAGAGATGATTCTAACAGGATATCTTGCCTTTCTAGATCCACCAAAACCATCAGCAGCACCTGCTATCCAAGCTTTGTTAGAACACGGTGTTCAAACAAAGATCTTGACGGGGGACAATGAGAAGGTAACCCAAGCAGTTTGCGAAAAAGTTGGTCTAGACGTTGATCAAATCTTGTTGGGTTCTGATATTGACGCCATGACGGACGAAGAGTTGGCCCAAGCAGTTGAGAAAGTGACTGTCTTTGCCAAACTCTCTCCGGATCAAAAAGCACGAATCATTTTACAAATCAAATCGAATGGACATTGTGTCGGCTATATGGGAGATGGGATCAATGATGCCCCTTCTATGAAAGTGGCAGATGTGGGGATTTCTGTTGATACAGCAGTAGATATTGCCAAAGAAACGGCTGATGTCATTTTGTTAGATAAGGATTTGATGGTGCTTGAAAAAGGGCTGGTTGAAGGACGCAAAGTCTATGCTAATATGACCAAATATATCAAGATGACGGTCAGCTCTAATTTCGGGAACATTTTCTCTCTGTTAGTGTCTGGTATCTTTTTACCTTTCCTTCCTATGGCTCCGATTCACTTGATTGTGTTAAACCTCGTCTACGACCTTTCTTGCATTGCCTTGCCATTTGATAATGTAGATGAAGACTTTTTGAAGCATCCCCATAAGTGGGAAGCTAAGTCTATTACTCGTTTTATGATTTGGATGGGTCCGATTTCTTCTGCCTTTGATATTTTGACCTTTATCTTGCTCTATTTTGTCATTGTTCCAATGGCGACAGGTCAAGCTTATGCTCACGGAGCAGAGTCTGCAACGGGCTTTATCATCTTGTTCCAGACAGGTTGGTTCATTGAATCCATGTGGTCCCAAACCATGGTTATCCATATGCTTCGTTCAGCAAAACTTCCTTTCTTACAAAGTCGTCCATCATGGTTTGTTCTTGGAACAACCTTGCTAGCAGCTAGTTTTGTGACCTTCCTTCCCTACTCTTCAATTGCTAGCCTGCTTCATTTAACCCCTTTGGAACCAATTTATTTCCTCTTTTTGCTTTTGATTATCGTTCTCTATATGATAAGTGTTACAGTTGTAAAACGAATCTATATCAAAAAATTTAAAAGTTGGTTATAAATTGATTTTGTCAAGAAAAAAGTACGAAAATCGCGAAAAAAGTTAATTTTTTTTAAAAATAGGTCGCAAGTCGGATGTTTTTTATGGTATAATAGACTAAACTGATAGTAACATGTAGCGAAAGGGGTAGGTACATGATCAAAATTTATACAGTCTCAAGTTGTACTAGCTGTAAAAAAGCGAAAACCTGGCTCAATGCCCACCAGTTAAGTTATAAAGAACAAAATCTCGGTAAAGAAGGAATTACAAGAGAAGAGTTATTAGATATTCTCACGAAAACAGATAATGGAATTGCCAGTATCGTTTCGTCAAAAAACCGCTACGCTAAGGCACTTGGAGTTGACATCGAGGATTTGAGTGTCAATGAAGTGCTCAACTTAATCATGGAAACGCCACGGATCTTAAAGAGTCCGATTCTCGTTGATGAGAAGCGCCTGCAAGTCGGCTATAAAGAAGATGATATCCGTGCCTTCTTGCCACGCTCTGTCCGTAATGTAGAAAATGCAGAAGCACGTCTACGTGCAGCTCTATAAAACATCAAGGCTGGGAGTGACTCCTGGCCTTGTTTGCTCTTTTGTTTTAAAATCAAGTGAGGAATTATGAAAAAGTTACTAATTGCTAGTTTTGCTCTCCTCTTTTTGCTTGCGGGATGTGGGCAAAAAAAGGAAGCGACCTCTCCTTCAACATCGGAGTCTGAACCTCTCCAATCCAACCTTCCTGTTTTGGATAATGCCGAAAAAAATACGGTGGTCACCAAGACCTTGCTGATGCCAAAGTCGGAAAATGGGACGCAACAGACTCAAACGATTACTTATAAAGGCAGTCAGTTTTTGACCTTGACCATCCAGCAAAAACGACCTGTCGGGGATGAACTCAAGAACTTTATCTCTGAAAATGGCCTAGAGGAGACGCAAAAAGCGCTTCAAGAAGCAAAAGAAAAGGATGAGACTATCCAAGAGGCGCGCAAACTGGCAGGATTTACACTGGAAACCAAGCTGCTCAGCGAGACAGAAATCCAGACTACAACGACTTATGATTTTCAAATTTTAGATGTCAAAAAGGCGGCGCAAGTAGAATATCTAAAGAATATTGGCTTAGAGACTCTTTTGAAAAATGAACCAAGCCAATATATCGAAGATAGAATAGCAAACGGAGCGACAGAACAATAGAAAATCCAAATAAATAGACTTACTTAATTGTGGAACGTAAGGGAATATGCTTTAATAGTACTATTCTAAGGAAAGAGGGTGTTAGAATGGGATTTACTGAAGAAACTGTACGGTTTAAATTGGATGATTCCAATAAGAAAGAAATTAGCGAAACCTTGACAGATGTCTATGCTTCTCTGAATGAAAAAGGCTACAATCCAATCAATCAGATTGTGGGTTATGTATTGAGTGGAGACCCTGCCTACGTTCCTCGATACAATAATGCACGAAATCAAATCCGTAAGTACGAGCGTGATGAAATTGTTGAAGAATTGGTACGCTATTACCTTAAAGGACAAGGAGTCGATCTATAATCTATGAGAATTATGGGATTGGACGTCGGTTCAAAAACAGTGGGAGTTGCCATTAGCGATCCACTGGGCTTCACTGCTCAAGGACTTGAAATCATCCAGATTAATGAGGATCAGGGCCAGTTTGGTTTTGACCGTATCAAGGAATTGGTTGACAACTATAAAGTGGAACGCTTTGTAGTAGGTCTGCCTAAAAACATGAACAATACCAGCGGTCCACGCGTAGAAGCTAGTCAAGCCTACGGAGCAAAATTAGAGGAACTTTTTGATTTACCAGTAGACTATCAAGATGAGCGTTTGACAACGGTCGCTGCGGAACGTATGCTAATTGAGCAGGCAGACATCAGTCGCAATAAGCGAAAAAAAGTCATTGATAAATTGGCTGCTCAGCTGATTTTGCAAAATTATTTAGATAGAAAATTTTAAGACAGAGGAGAAACTATGTCACACGATCACAACCACGACCACGAAGAACGCGAATTGATTACACTTGTTGATGAACAAGGAAATGAAACCTTGTTTGAAATCCTTTGTGGCATTTGGAAATGGGAAGGCTTGGAAATTAATGGTATAATAAAATTTAAGAGAAATAAAACATCATTGATTTGAGAGGTATTCACATTGATAGAAATAAGGGAAGTTGTAGAAAATAAGAAGCAGTTTTTATCGCTTTTATTATTGGCAGATGAACAAGAAGATATGATTGACAGATATATAGCAGATGGCACAATGTATGTTTTAGACGATAATGGAGTAAAGGGCGAGTGTGTTGTCCTAAATGTGGGGAATAATACTCTTGAAATCAAAAATATCGCCATTCATCCGGATTATCAAAGAAAAGGATACGGACAGCTTTCATTGATTTTATTATAGAGAAATACAAAGGGGAATATTCCGTATTACAAGTGGGAACGGGAGAAAGTCAGACTACCATCCCTTTTTATGAAAAATGTGGCTTTATTCGTTCTCATATCATCAAGAATTTTTTTATAGATAATTATGAACATCCGATTTACGAAGAAGGTGTCCAATTAGTAGATATGATTTATCTAAAAATGGATTTATAAGTCCGAGCATTAGGAGCGTGATAAATATGAAAAACCGAGAGAAGATCATTAGCTTATGGTTTGATATGTGGCTCAAACAACAAGATTTAGGAATAGACGATATATTTGCGGAAGATGTTGTTTATACTGAAAGTTGGTGTCCTAAATATGAAAATCGAGCAACTGTAAAGCATTGGTTTAATGAGTGGAATACAAGAGGAAAAGTGCTTACGTGGGATATAAAGCAGTTTTTCCATAGTGAACATCAAACAGTTGTTGAATGGTACTTCAAAAGTAAGATGAATGATGGAAGAATAGAAGGATTTGATGGTATATCATTGGTTGAGTGGACAAAAGAGAATAAAATCAAGAAACTAAAAGAATTTGGTTGCAACATCAATCATTATAATCCTTATGAAAATAGTGAGAAACCTCAATTTAGAGATGATGGAGCTTCTTGATTTTAGAACTAATTTCAAAATATTGGTAAGAGCGATTAGAAAATAAAAAATCTAATCGCTTTTTTTATTTCAACGAGGAAAGGAGAATTTATGGAAGAACTGAAAAACACAGGTAAAAAAGGCATTAGCACAAAGAGAAAGATTGGAAAGACCACCTATGAGGTTGTTGTCCATTTCAATGAAAATGCAACTGAAACAATGCAAGATAAACTTACAAGAATAATGCTGAGGGAGCTTAGGAGAAAATCGGACGAAAAAAAAGATGATTTTGATTAAAAAATCCTTGACAAGTAGCAACAGGAGCGACAGAACAATAGAAAATCCAAATTAATAGACTGACTTATTTGTAGAACGTCAGGGAATGTGCTATAATAGTACTATTCTAAGTAAAGAGGGTGTTAGAATGGGATTTACTGAAGAAACTGTACGGTTTAAATTGGATGATTCCAATAAGAAAGAAATTAGCGAAACGTTGACAGACGTCTATGCTTCGTTGAATGACAAGGGCTACAATCCGATTAACCAGATCGTCGGTTATGTATTGAGTGGAGACCCTGCCTACGTTCCTCGTTATAACAATGCACGAAATCAAATCCGTAAGTATGAGCGTGATGAAATTGTTGAAGAATTGGTACGCTATTACCTTAAAGGACAAGGAGTCGATCTATAATCTATGAGAATTATGGGATTGGACGTCGGTTCAAAAACAGTAGGGGTGGCGATTAGTGATCCACTAGGCTTCACCGCTCAGGGACTTGAAATCATCCAGATTAATGAGGATCAGGGCCAGTTTGGTTTTGACCGTATCAAGGAATTGATTGACAGCTATAAGGTGGAGCGCTTTGTAGTTGGTCTACCTAAAAACATGAACAATACCAGCGGTCCGCGAGTAGAAGCCAGTCAAGCCTATGGTGCCAAGCTAGAAGAACTTTTTGGTTTACCAGTAGACTATCAGGATGAGCGTTTGACAACGGTCGCTGCGGAACGTATGTTGATTGAACAAGCAGATATCAGCCGTAACAAACGCAAGAAAGTTATTGATAAGTTGGCTGCTCAGCTGATTTTGCAAAATTATTTAGATAGAAAATTTTAAGACAGAGGAGAAACTATGTCACACGATCACAACCACGATCACGAAGAACGTGAATTGATTACACTTGTTGATGAACAAGGAAATGAAACTTTATTTGAAATCCTTTTGACCATTGATGGAAAAGAAGAATTTGGTAAAAACTATGTTCTTCTAGTGCCAGTTAATGCAGAAGAAGATGAAAATGGTGAAGTTGAAATCCAAGCTTACTCATTCATCGAAAACGAAGACGGAACAGAAGGCGCATTACAACCAATCCCAGAAGACTCAGAAGACGAATGGAACATGATTGAAGAAGTCTTCAACAGCTTTATGGAGGAGTAAAAACGTCCGGGGGACGTTTTTAGCCCTGCGCCAGAAATTAGAAACGCAGGAACGTCCAGGGAACGTTTTAAGCCCACGTTGAAATTCATAGTAGCTAGTGATTAGCTAACCAGGTAAGAGGTCGGGATTGTTGTCCTGACCTCACTTTTTATTTGTAATCATACTTTGATGCGGTAGTTGATTGGACTTTTGTTAAGGAGACATGTATGTTTGAAGTAGAAGAATGGCTTCATAGTCGGATTGGTTTAAACTTTAGATCTGGTCTTGGACGAATGCAGCGAGCTGTGGATTTGCTGGGGAATCCAGAGAGAACTTATCCTATTATCCATGTAACAGGGACTAACGGTAAGGGGTCAACTATTGCCTTTATGAGAGAGTTATTTGTAGCTCATGGTAAAAAAGTTGGTACTTTTACCTCTCCTCATATCATCAGCATCCATGATCGAATCTGTATCAATGGGCAACCGATCGGTGGTGAAGACTTTATCCGTATAGCTAACCAAGTCAAAGAGATGGAAAAAACTCTTTTGGAAACTCAAGACCAGTTGTCCTTTTTTGAGTTGTTGGCCTTGATTGCTTTCCTCTATTTTAGGGAACAAGAAGTGGATTTGGTTTTGCTAGAAGTGGGGATTGGTGGTTTGCTTGATACCACTAATGTCGTAACAGGAGAGATTGCAGTTATTACTTCCATTGGCCTAGATCATCAGGAGACCTTGGGCGATAGTCTGGAGGAAATAGCAGAGCAGAAAGCTGGTATTTTCAAAGCTGGCAAGAAGGCAGTCATTGCCAAGCTTGCACCAGAAGCTGAGCTTGTCTGTCAAAAAAGAGCAAGAGAGTTAGCTGTGGACCTCTATCAAAGTGGGCAAGATTTCTCCTTTAATGCTGGGGATTTTTCAAGTAGCCTAGCAAGCTTTTCCCAGCTTGAAATTGGTTTGGAAGGTGCTTATCAGCAAGAAAATGCCGCCTTGGCTTTAGAAACTTTTCTTCTGTTTATGGCGTCAAGAGGTGAAAGGGTCGAAGAAGAGTTTGTCAGACGGGCCTTGCAAGAGACCCACTGGGCAGGTCGATTGGAACGGATTCGTCCGCAAATCTACCTAGATGGAGCTCATAATCTGCCAGCCTTGACTCGTCTAGTAGAGTTTATCCAGGGGAAAATCCAGCAAGGCTATCAGATCCGCATCCTTTTTGGAGCACTTAAACGCAAGGATTATCAGGGGATGCTAGGATATCTATCTAAGCAGTTGCCTCAGGTGGAACTTAAGGTAACAGGCTTTGACTACCAAGGCTCTCTGGATGAAAAGGATGTGGCGGGTTATGATTTGATTCCTTCCTATGGGGACTTTATCAGAGAATTTGAAGATAAGGCCAATGACCAGGATATGCTTTTCGTGACGGGCTCCCTCTACTTTATCTCGGAAGTGCGAGCGAGTTTGTTAAGGAGCGATGAGATTAGTTGACCTTATAGGTTTATGTTGCTATACTGTAGGTAGGAGGTATATCTGGAAACGATTCCAGCAAATTATTGGCACAAAAGAAAGGAAATCGCTATGAAAACGAAAACATTCACACTTTCTATTGCTTCTCTAGCAATTCTTAGTCTTTTAGCAGCTTGTGAACCTAAGGCACAAGCCCCTACCCAGCAATCTGCTCAGCAATCATCTACTCAACAAGAATCATCTTCTAGCGCTGCGACAAGTGCTAGTCAACCACAGGCCTCTGCAAGCCCAAATGCCCCGGTAGCTCAACCTACAAATATTGATGGAACTTATAAGGGTCAAGACGAGGGAGATAGCGTTACTCTTGTCATAACTGGGACAACTGGAACATGGACAAAAGTAGAACTTGATGGTGATCAAGAGATAAAACAGGTCAGTCTTGATCCGGCTAATCAACGTATGATTGTCGGAGATGATGTGAAGATTTATATCGTCAATGGTAACCAAATCACAATTGACGATATGGATCGTGACCCATCTGATCAAGTGGTACTAACAAAATAGAACTTCAAATCTAACTAAATAGAAGTTCGGAATTAAGGTTCCGACTTTACCTTCTACGACCTCAATAGCGACTGTCCTAGGATTTGTTCGATATTGAAAAATATAAATAATTATGGAGAACTATCATTTTGGTAGTTCTTTTTTTAAAAAAAATTTGCCAGATTTTTTATTGAAAAATCCGCTTGTCGATGTTTTATGTTTCATTACTACAGAGGATGGGTAATTTAAAGACGGTTGTTTTCTCGGTTAAAAGTATTCTTAAAGTTCACAGTTTATGAAAAAATAAAGGATACGATATTAGCCTTGGGAGATGTGGAGTATAACATTCCTCATCAAGCTAGTCGTGCCCTTCCTTTGGTTATGGAAAAGCTAGGTGTAGGCGAGAATCAATACCTCAACTTAGTTACTGACTATGGAAATATGGTGTCAGTCTCTGTGCCATTTGGTTTATCCTATTCATTGGATCATGGATTGGTTAAAGAAGGAGATATCGTCTATCTTATGGGAACTGTTGCTGGTATGACGGTCAATATGTTGGCTCTCAAACTGTAATATGCATCTGAAAATGGAAGGGCAAGAGTAAAAGGTTGCCATCTACCCCTGAACTGAGGTATACTAGTAGAAGCATTAATTCATCAAGGAGTTAAGGAGAATGTTAGAAAAGGAAGGGGATGTATGACAGCTAGAAAAATGCAGCTACTCATGTCCAAATATGGTTTTAGTATTACCATCATGTTGGCAGAGTTGTTTATCGTCTTTGGTTTATTTCTATATCTAGGGCAGATGGCTCCAATTATCTGGGTTATCCTAGTTATTTTAGTGAGCTTAGCGACCATTGTATCAATTGTTAATCGATCTATGAATCCTGAGAGTAAGGTAACATGGTTGTTAGTAGCCTTTGTGCCAGTTTTTGGCCCTTTGCTCTATATCATGTTTGGAGAACGTCGTTTATCTAAAAAAGAATTGAAGCAGCTAAAGCAGCTCCAATCAATGGTTGACCGAGAGGACAATAGCAGAGCTCTCCGCTTGGAGTTAAAAGAACAAGATAAGTCGGCTTACGGAGTTATCAAATCTCTCCTCAGTATGGACACGAATGCCGATGTCTATGATCGAACGGATACACAATTTTTTGCATCTGGTGAAAGCATGTGGCATCAGATGCTAGAGGATCTCAAGAAAGCAGAGAAGTTTATCTTTCTCGAATACTATATCATCGAAGAAGGTTTGATGTGGAATAGTATTTTGGAGATTTTGGAAGAAAAGGCAGCTCAAGGAGTAGAGGTGAAGCTCCTCTATGATGATATTGGTTGTATGGCAACCTTGCCTGGAGATTATACCATCCAGCTTCGTGGTCGAGGGATTGAAGCCCATAAATTTAACAAGGTGATTCCACGTTTGACCGTTGCTTATAACAACCGTGATCACCGTAAAATCATGATTATCGATGGTCAAATTGCCTATACAGGTGGTGTCAATCTGGCCGATGAGTATATCAACCATATCGAACGCTTTGGTTACTGGAAGGATAGCGGTATTCGTCTCGATGGACCGGCAGTTAAGGCTTTTACCAGACTCTTTTTATCTGCATGGTATATCAACCGCGGAGAGATTAGTGACTTTGACCAATACCATCTCGAAAATCATCCCAAAGATGGGATGGGGCTCTGTATTCCCTATAGTAGTGGGCCAAAACCTATCTACCGAGGCCAGGTTGGAAAAACGGTCTATCAAAATCTTATCAATCAAGCTACAGATTACGTCTACATAACGACACCCTATCTGATTGCTGACTATGATTTAACAGAAAGTATCAAAAATGCAGCTCTGAGAGGGGTAGATGTGCGAATTGTGACGCCGTGTATCCCAGATAAGAAGGTTATTCAGTTAGTTACTCGGGGAGCCTATCCAGACTTGCTATCTGCGGGGGTTCGTATTTATGAGTACAGTCCGGGATTCCTTCATAGCAAGCAAATGATTGTCGATGGAGAAGTGGCTACTGTGGGAACCATCAATTTTGACTATCGGAGCTTGCTTCACCACTATGAAAATGCCGTCTTGCTTTATAGAACGCAGTCCATCATCGATATTGAAAGAGACTTCGAAGAAATTTTTAAGGTTTCTCAAGAAATCTATCCCTACACAATCAAAACAAGGTGGTATCAAAGCCTCATTAAGGAAATTGTCCAGTTGTTTGCACCCATGCTCTAACTATCCATCAAGATCTAGCCCAAGGCTGGATCTTATTTTTTCTTCTTACGAATAGATAAGTAAAGGAGAAAAACATGCTCAATCTAGAAGATGAAGATTTTATTAAAGAGTTTAGAACTAGTAGGTTTCACCGTTTTCGTGAAATCGAACGCTTTGCGATATTGGATAAGAAATTCAGCAAATATCAATCCCAAGCTGACATTCCTGTAAGATTTTGATATACTAAAACAGATAAACTTAGAGGAGAAATTGAATGAACGTATACGGGAAAATAGATGAGAAACAAGAAGAATCTCATTACCAAGACTGGTCAGCGCCAGAAAAGAGAGAAGGAGCGCCCATTCCCTTTTTTAGTATTATGCTTTGGAGTTTAGTGGCTACAGCCATTTCAGTTGTCCTGCCTTTTATTTTTGGTTTAGTCAGTCCGCAACAAAGTCAGGATCTTTATACCGGTTGGGCATTGCATCAAAATGGTCAAATGTATACAGATTACTTTGGAACGAATGGATTGCTCTATTACTTGCTGACCTATCTTTCCCTAGGAAGTATTCTGCTTGCTTTGGTTGAGTGGTTGGCCTTGTTTGGGGCAGGTGTTTTCCTTTTTAAATCTGCAGATGCTCTTACTGGTCAAGCAGAAGAAGCCAAGAAGCTGGTATTTGTGTTCTATTTGTTAGTGGCAGGACTCGCTTTTGGTGGTGGCTATGCTCTCTTGCTAGCCTTGCCTTTCCTATTTTATTCATTGAGTGTTGTTACGAACTACTTAGCTTATCCAAATGACGACAAAGGATTTGTAAGAGTGGGAATGAGTCTTGCTCTCGCTTTCTTCCTTGCACCGCTTCCTACAACCTTGTTTGCGGCTGCACTGGCCTTGGGGATTATCGGCTTTAATCTAGCTAAAGGTCACTTTGTTCATGGTCTATATCAGTTCTTTGCGTCAGCCCTAGGATTTTCACTCTTATTCTATCCTTTAGGCTACTATACAGTGTGGACAGGAAGTTTTGGGGATGCTATTAGCCAGACCTTGTATCCGGTAAATACTCTTAGCCTCTTTTCAAATTCGCATTTGCTTGAAAATGCAGCCTTCTATGGCTTGCTTGCTATTGGATTAGGTTCCCTTGGTTTACTCTTTGCAGGCTTGTTCCAGTCAAAACCAGCCAAGCAATATGCCCTCTCAATTGCTGCTAGCTTGGGATTCTTGGTTTCTTTGGGAATCTTGATTCTCTCCAAAGAACCTATTAACGGTACTCGTCTTGTGGTGCTAATTCCTTTCTTGATCTTGCTCCTTCTGTCAGGAATTAATGAAACTGCCTCGGAGGGAGGAAGCCGTCGTAGAAGACGTGAGAAAAAAGCCTCTTTTATTAAAGGGAATTTCTATCTACCACTGATTGCCCTTGTCTACCTTATGGCACTTCCTATCCTGAGTCGCTATCTTTCACATCCGGCGACTTATCAGGAGAGAGAACGTCTTGCTAGCATGGTAAAACAGCAAACGAGTTCTGAGGATCGTGTCTATGCTTGGGATGATCGTCCTGATTTCTACCGTGCAAGTGAACGCTTGGCGCCGACTTCTCTATCAACTCCAACACTCTATACTGCAAGCGACGAAAATAAAACCAAACTGATGAATGACCTGAAAGAGAATCAACCGAAGATGATTGTGGTCAATCAAAAAGTTGCCTTGTGGTCGGATGTAGAGAGCTGGCTCAGCGAAAAATATGAGCTTGTTCAGACAGATACTAGTGAATTCAAGCTTTATAAATATAAATAACAAAAATCAATATCTTGTGGAATTTTAAAAATTTTAGGATTTTTGACACAAGATATTGATTTTTATTTTTAGAGTGGTATAATACTGAATATAAACTATTCAACAATATTTTAGAAAAGAGCATGGATATGATTGTATTAGAAGAAAACCTTGCAACCGTTCCCACCTTGTTCGTTGAAAAACGAGATGGTAGACGTGTAGTGTTTGATGTAGACAAGATTGACAAGGCTCTCCACAAGGCGGCAGAAAAAGTTATGGACTTTACGCCTCTAGTAGAAAAACGCCTAAACGGTCTGGTTGAAAGAATCGTCACTGAAATTCACAGTCGCTTTCCTCAAGGTGTCAAGATTTACGAAATTCAGAATGTCGTAGAACATGAACTCCTTGAAGCCAAAGAATATGCGCTAGCTGAGGAGTATATCACTTATCGGACACAGAGGGATTTTGAGCGCTCAAAAGCAACAGATATCAACTTTAGTATTCATAAGCTTCTCAATAAAGACCAAGCAGTTGTTAATGAAAATGCCAATAAAGACAGTGATGTCTTTAATACCCAACGTGATTTGACAGCAGGGATTGTGGGGAAATCAATCGGATTGCAAATGCTTCCTAAGCACGTAGCCAATGCGCACCAAAAAGGGGATATCCACTATCATGACTTGGACTACAGTCCCTACACACCGATGACCAACTGCTGTTTGATTGATTTTAAAGGCATGTTGGAAAATGGTTTTAAGATTGGCAATGCAGAGGTAGAGAGTCCCAAGTCTATCCAGACTGCGACAGCTCAAATTTCTCAAATCATCGCCAACGTTGCTTCTAGCCAGTACGGGGGTTGCTCAGCTGACCGTATCGATGAAGTCTTGGCGCCTTATGCGGAGAAGAATTATCAAAAACACCTCAAGGATGCGGAAGAGTGGGTCCTGCCTGATAAACGGGAAGATTACGCTTGGAAGAAAACCCAAAAAGACATCTATGATGCCATGCAATCTCTCGAGTATGAAATCAACACTCTCTTCACTTCAAATGGGCAAACACCTTTTACTTCGCTAGGTTTTGGTTTAGGGACTAGTCGTTTTGAGCGGGAAATTCAAAAAGCTATCTTAAACATCCGAATCAAGGGACTTGGTTCAGAACACCGCACAGCCATCTTCCCTAAACTCATCTTTACATTAAAAAGAGGCCTCAACTTAGAAGAGGGTTCACCTAACTACGATATCAAACAGTTGGCCCTCGAGTGTGCAACCAAGCGGATGTACCCTGATGTCTTGTCCTACGATAAGATTATCGAACTGACAGGTTCTTTCAAGGTTCCTATGGGCTGCCGTTCTTTCCTCCAAGGATGGAAAGATGAAAATGGTGTTGAGGTCAATTCAGGTCGGATGAATCTAGGTGTTGTGACGGTCAATTTGCCTCGTATCGCTCTCGAGTCTGAAGGTGATCTGAATAAGTTCTGGGAAATCTTCAACGAGCGAATGAACATCGCGGAGGATGCTCTGGTTTATCGTGTCGAACGAACCAAGGAAGCAACACCAGCAAATGCCCCTATCCTTTATCAGTATGGAGCCTTCGGCCGCCGTCTCGGAAAAGAAGAAAGTGTAGACCAACTCTTCAAGAATCGCCGTGCGACCATTTCTCTAGGCTATATCGGTTTGTATGAAGTGGCGACGGTCTTCTTTGGTAATAGCTGGGAAAGTAATCCAGAAGCCAAGGAATTCACGCTTGACATCATTCGTGATATGAAACGACGTGTAGAAGAGTGGTCAGATCAATATGATTACCATTTCTCTATCTACTCAACACCATCCGAAAGTTTGACAGACCGTTTTTGTCGTTTGGATACAGAGAAGTTCGGCTCTATTCCGGATATTACAGACAAGGAATACTACACCAACTCTTTCCACTATGATGTCCGTAAAAATCCAACACCGTTTGAAAAACTGGATTTTGAAAAAGTTTATCCAGAAGCAGGTGCATCAGGTGGTTTCATCCATTATTGTGAGTATCCAGTTCTTCAACAAAATCCTAAAGCTCTGGAAGCTGTCTGGGACTATGCCTATGACCGTGTCGGCTATCTAGGAACCAATACTCCGATTGATCGTTGCTACAAGTGTGACTTTGAAGGGGATTTTGAACCAACTGAGCGAGGATTTGCTTGTCCCAACTGTGGCAATAGCGACCCTAAAACAGTAGACGTGGTCAAACGTACTTGTGGCTATCTGGGCAATCCTCAAGCGCGTCCAATGGTTAATGGACGCCACAAGGAAATCGCTGCGCGTGTCAAACACATGAACGGTTCAACCATTAAAACAGCCGGACATGAAGTAACAAATTAGAAGGAAACGCAATGGGGAAATACCAATTAGACGATAAGGGACGCGCACAAGTGACCCGTTATCACGAGAAATACTCTAAAGGTGGAACAGGTAAAAAAGAACGCTTGCTCAACCTCAGAGAACAGTTTTTAAACAAGAACAAGAAAAAATAAAAGTGAGAGTTGCCTCTCACTTTTCTCTTAATTGGAGGTGAAAATGATACTACGTAGACCGACATTGGCAGATAAAGAAACAGTTTTAGAGATGATGGCAGAGTTTGAACAAGCTCAGTCCCCTCACGACGGTGGATTTTGGGATGCTGAGAATTTTGTTTATGAAGAGTGGTTGGAAAGTAATCAGAATCATGAAATGGGGATTAATTTGCCTGAAGGGTGGGTGCCTGATATTCAGTTAGTTGCTTTTTCGAGAGATGGACAAGCCGTAGGGTTTCTCAATCTGAGATTGCGTCTTAATGACTATTTGCTGGAGGTAGGTGGTCATATTGGTTATTCCATCCGCCCGTCTGAAAGAGGCAAGGGCTACGCCAAAGAGGCCCTCCGCCAAGGTCTGCAAGTTGCTAAGGAAAAGAATGTCAAACGAGCTCTGGTAACTTGTAGCACAGAAAATCCTGCCAGCCGAGCTGTTATCTTAGCTAATGGTGGTGTCTATGAGGATGTTCGAAACGGAACGGAGCGCAACTGGATTGATGTCGATTAAGGAGGAAGCATGGAGCTAAGACGACCAACTTTGGAAGATAAAGAAGCGATATTAGAGATGATTGCGGAGTTCGATGCAGCAAAATCCTATATGCACGGTGGCATGGGCTCCGCTTGGAAGCGAGCAAAGGATTATGAGGATTGTTTAAAGATTGTAGAGCAGCAAGAGGATGATGCTAACCTGCCAGTAGGCTGGGTTCCTGCAATCAAATTTTTATCCTTTGATGAGACTGGCTTGCCTTTGGGATTTTTAGCCCTGCGTTTGTCCTTGAATGACAAATTATTTGTGGAAGGCGGTCATATTGGCTATTCTATCCGTCCCAGTCAACGAGGCAAAGGATATGGGAAGGAGCAGTTGAGATTAGGACTAGCAGAGGCTCGAAAGCAAGGATTGGAACGAGTGCTGATTACCTGCGATGAAGACAACGAAGTCAGCCGCCGCACGATTCTCTCCGCCGGCGGTGTTTACGAAAATACAATCGATAGAAGTCAGCGCTACTGGATAGATTTGGAGTAGAAGAATGACATGGAATACACCAAAACCAGGTGAATGGAAAAGTGAGGAGCTTAGTAAGGGACGAATCATTGATTACAAGGCCTTCAACTTTGTGGATGGAGAAGGCGTGCGCAACTCCCTCTACGTAGCAGGTTGTATGTTCCACTGTGAGGGCTGTTATAATATTGCGACTTGGTCATTCAATGCAGGCATTCCTTATACAGCAGAGTTAGAAGAACAGATTATGGAAGACCTTGCCAAGCCCTATGTTCAAGGCTTGACCCTGCTAGGAGGAGAACCTTTTCTTAATACAGAAATTCTCTTGCCTCTCGTTAAACGCATTCGTAAGGAATTGCCAGATAAAGACATCTGGTCCTGGACAGGTTATACTTGGGAAGAAATGATGCTGGAGACTCCAGACAAGCTGGAACTCTTGTCGTTGATTGACATCCTTGTCGATGGTCGTTATGACAAAAGCAAGCGCAATCTCATGCTCCAGTTCCGAGGTTCCTCTAATCAACGGATTATTGATGTGCAAAAATCTCTCAAAAGTGGGCAAGTGGTGATTTGGGACAAGCTTAATGACGGAAAAGAAAGCTATGAACAGGTGAAGAGAGAATGAAGAAAAAAGACCTGATAGAACAACTGGTTTCAGAGATTGAAACGGGAAGAATTAGGACGCTAGGAATTTACGGTCACGGTGCATCAGGTAAGTCTACCTTTGCTCAAGAATTGTTCCAAGCTCTAGATTCTGAAAAGGTAAATTTACTAGAAACAGATCCCTATATCACTTCAGAACGTCACCTGGTAGTACCAAAGCAAGCACCAAATCAAAAGGTGACAGCTTGTCTCCCAGTGGCGCATGAACTGGCAAGTTTGCAGAGAGATATTCTCGCCTTGCAGGCAGGTATGGATATCTTAACAATCGATGAACCTTGGAAGGCTAGCGAGATCTTATCTGGAGCCAAACCGATTCTGATTGTTGAAGGGATGTCTGTGGGTTTTCTACCCAAGGAACTCTTTGACAAAACCATCTGCTTTTATACGAACGCAGAAACGGAATTGGAAAGGCGCCTAGCTCGAGATACGATTGTGAGAAATGGCGATGCTTCCTTTATACTAGCTAGCCATCAAATGAGACGGGAGCAGTATCTACGTTACTACAGAGAAACCGAGTCTAAAGCAGATATCTTAGTGGATCAATCGGAAGATAAATTCAAGGTCAAAATGACTCGTATTATATAGAAGAAAAGATTAAATTTTAAGATCGTAAATCAGTAGTCATAGGAAGATGAAATAGGAAAACAGTTTCATCCCAAAAAAACGAAAAAAAGCACACAAATCCCTTGCAATCGCAGGGGCTTTGTGTTATTCTATTATGGTGCTGTAAATTACAGCCTTAGCTTTGATGCAAGAGGTTGCGACACGCTCGGTTGCATTGCCACGCAACGCGCGTCGGTTTTCTTGTGGAGCTAGCCTATTATCTTAAATAGACGAAAAGGAGAAAAAGATGGCAAACAAAAAAATCCGTATCCGTTTGAAAGCTTACGAACACCGTACGCTTGATACAGCGGCTGCAAAAATCGTAGAATCAGCTACTCGTACAGGTGCACAAGTTGCGGGTCCAATCCCACTTCCAACTGAGCGTAGCCTCTACACAATTATTCGTGCGACTCATAAATACAAAGACTCTCGCGAACAATTCGAAATGCGTACACACAAACGTTTGATCGATATCGTTAACCCAACTCAAAAAACAGTTGATGCCTTGATGAAATTGGATCTTCCAAGTGGTGTAAACGTAGAAATCAAACTTTAATTTAAAGCTTGATACCTTGAGCATAAAAAACGCTCGTTAAAAACTTTTTGAATAAAAAATATAGAAAAGGAACTATTTTCTCATGACAAAAGGAATCTTAGGGAAAAAAGTGGGAATGACTCAAATCTTCACTGAAGCTGGCGAATTGATCCCTGTAACAGTTATTGAAGCAACTCCAAACGTTGTTCTTCAAGTTAAAACTGTTGAAACAGACGGATACAACGCTATCCAAGTTGGTTTCGATGACAAACGCGAAGTATTGAGCAACAAACCTGCTAAAGGACATGTAGCGAAAGCTAACACGGCTCCTAAGCGCTTCATTCGTGAATTCAAAAACGTTGAAGGCTTGGAAGTTGGTGCTGAAATCACAGTTGAAACATTCGCAGCTGGAGACGTTGTTGACGTAACTGGTACTTCTAAAGGTAAAGGTTTCCAAGGTGTTATCAAACGCCACGGACAATCACGTGGACCAATGGCTCACGGTTCTCGTTACCACCGTCGTCCAGGTTCTATGGGACCTGTTGCACCTAACCGCGTATTCAAAGGTAAAAACCTTGCAGGACGTATGGGTGGCGACCGCGTAACAATTCAAAACCTTGAAGTTGTACAAGTTGTTCCAGAAAAGAACGTTATCCTTATCAAAGGTAACGTACCAGGTGCTAAGAAATCTCTTATCACTATCAAATCAGCAGTTAAAGCTGGTAAATAATAAAGAAAGGGGAAATCAGTCACAATGGCAAACGTAACATTATTTGACCAAACTGGTAAAGAAGCTGGACAAGTTGTTCTTAACGATGCAGTATTTGGTATCGAACCAAATGAATCAGTTGTGTTTGATGTGATCATCAGCCAACGCGCAAGCCTTCGTCAAGGAACACACGCTGTTAAAAACCGCTCTGCAGTATCAGGTGGTGGACGCAAACCATGGCGTCAAAAAGGAACCGGACGTGCTCGTCAAGGTTCTATCCGCTCACCACAATGGCGTGGTGGTGGTGTTGTCTTCGGACCAACTCCACGTTCATACGGCTACAAACTTCCACAAAAAGTTCGTCGCCTAGCTCTTAAATCAGTTTACTCTGAAAAAGTTGCTGAAAACAAATTCGTAGCTGTAGACGCTCTTTCATTTACAGCTCCAAAAACTGCTGAATTTGCAAAAGTTCTTGCAGCATTGAGCATCGATTCAAAAGTTCTTGTTATCCTTGAAGAAGGAAATGAATTCGCAGCTCTTTCAGCTCGTAACCTTCCAAACGTGAAAGTTGCAACTGCTACAACTGCAAGTGTTCTTGACATCGCAAATAGCGACAAACTTCTTGTCACACAAGCAGCTATCTCTAAAATCGAGGAGGTTCTTGCATAATGAATTTGTATGATGTTATCAAAAAACCTGTCATCACTGAAAGCTCAATGGCTCAACTTGAAGCAGGAAAATATGTATTTGAAGTTGACACTCGTGCACACAAACTTTTGATCAAGCAAGCTGTTGAAGCTGCTTTCGAAGGTGTTAAAGTTGCCAACGTTAACACAATCAACGTAAAACCAAAAGCAAAACGTGTTGGACGTTACACTGGTTTTACTAACAAAACTAAAAAAGCTATCATCACACTTACAGCTGATTCAAAAGCAATCGAGTTGTTCGCTGCTGAAGCTGAATAATCTAAGGAGGAAATATCGTGGGAATTCGTGTTTATAAACCAACAACAAACGGTCGCCGTAATATGACTTCTTTGGATTTCGCTGAAATCACAACAAGCACTCCTGAAAAATCATTGCTTGTTGCTTTGAAGAGCAAGGCTGGTCGTAACAACAACGGTCGTATCACTGTTCGTCACCAAGGTGGTGGACACAAACGTTTCTACCGTTTGGTTGACTTCAAACGTAACAAAGACAATGTTGAAGCTGTTGTTAAAACAATCGAGTACGATCCAAACCGTTCTGCAAACATCGCTCTTGTACACTACACTGACGGTGTGAAAGCATACATCATCGCTCCAAAAGGTCTTGAAGTTGGTCAACGTATCGTTTCAGGTCCAGAAGCAGATATCAAAGTCGGAAACGCACTTCCACTTGCTAACATCCCAGTTGGTACTTTGATCCACAACATCGAGTTGAAACCAGGTCGTGGTGGAGAATTGGTGCGTGCAGCTGGAGCTTCTGCTCAAGTATTGGGTCAAGAAGGTAAATATGTTCTTGTTCGTCTTCAATCTGGCGAAGTACGTATGATTCTTGGAACTTGTCGTGCAACAGTTGGTGTTGTCGGAAACGAACAACATGGACTTGTTAACCTTGGTAAAGCAGGACGTAGCCGTTGGAAAGGTATCCGCCCAACAGTTCGTGGTTCTGTAATGAACCCTAACGATCACCCACACGGTGGTGGTGAAGGTAAAGCACCAGTTGGTCGTAAAGCACCATCTACTCCATGGGGCAAACCTGCTCTTGGTCTTAAAACTCGTAACAAGAAAGCGAAATCTGACAAACTTATCGTTCGTCGCCGCAACGAGAAATAATAGTAAACTAGTCGCCTAAGCAACTAGGAAATCCGCCAGCTCGGTAGCGCTCCATGTGAGCGCAAGCCGCTGTGGTACAACATTTAAAGGAGAAAATATAAAAATGGGACGCAGTCTTAAAAAAGGACCTTTCGTCGATGAGCATTTGATGAAAAAAGTTGAAGCTCAAGCTAATGACGAAAAGAAAAAAGTTATCAAAACTTGGTCACGTCGTTCAACGATCTTCCCAAGTTTCATTGGTTACACTATCGCAGTTTATGACGGACGTAAACACGTACCTGTTTACATCCAAGAAGACATGGTAGGTCACAAACTTGGTGAATTTGCACCAACTCGTACTTACAAAGGTCACGCTGCAGACGACAAGAAAACACGTAGAAAATAAGGAGAACATAAATGGCAGAAATTACTTCAGCTAAAGCAATGGCTCGTACAGTACGTGTTTCACCTCGTAAATCACGTCTTGTTCTTGACAACATCCGTGGTAAAAGCGTAGCCGATGCTATTGCAATCTTGACATTCACACCAAACAAAGCTGCTGAAATCATCTTGAAAGTTTTGAATTCAGCTGTAGCTAACGCTGAAAACAACTTTGGTTTGGATAAAGCTAACTTGGTAGTATCTGAAGCATTCGCGAACGAAGGACCAACTATGAAACGTTTCCGTCCACGTGCGAAAGGTTCAGCTTCACCAATCAACAAACGTACAGCTCACATCACTGTGGCTGTTGCAGAAAAATAAGGAGGTAACATCGTGGGTCAAAAAGTACATCCAATTGGTATGCGTGTCGGCATCATCCGTGATTGGGATGCCAAATGGTATGCTGAAAAAGAATACGCGGATTACCTTCATGAAGATCTTGCAATCCGTAAATTCGTTCAAAAAGAATTGGCTGACGCAGCAGTTTCAACTATCGAAATCGAACGCGCAGTAAACAAAGTTAACGTTTCACTTCACACTGCTAAACCAGGTATGGTTATCGGTAAAGGTGGTGCTAACGTCGATGCACTCCGTGCAAAACTTAACAAATTGACTGGAAAACAAGTACACATCAACATCATCGAAATCAAACAGCCTGATTTGGATGCTCACCTTGTAGGTGAAGGAATTGCTCGTCAATTGGAGCAACGTGTCGCTTTCCGTCGTGCACAAAAACAAGCAATCCAACGTGCAATGCGTGCTGGAGCTAAAGGAATCAAAACTCAAGTATCAGGTCGTTTGAACGGTGCAGATATCGCCCGTGCTGAAGGATACTCTGAAGGAACTGTTCCACTTCACACACTTCGTGCAGATATCGATTATGCTTGGGAAGAAGCAGATACTACATACGGTAAACTTGGTGTTAAAGTATGGATCTACCGTGGTGAAGTTCTTCCAGCTCGTAAAAACACTAAAGGAGGTAAATAACCAATGTTAGTACCTAAACGTGTTAAACACCGTCGTGAATTCCGTGGAAAAATGCGCGGTGAAGCAAAAGGTGGAAAAGAAGTAGCATTCGGTGAATACGGTCTTCAAGCTACAACTAGCCACTGGATCACTAACCGCCAAATCGAAGCTGCTCGTATCGCCATGACTCGTTACATGAAACGTGGTGGTAAAGTTTGGATTAAAATCTTCCCACACAAATCATACACTGCTAAAGCTATCGGTGTGCGTATGGGATCTGGTAAAGGGGCACCTGAAGGTTGGGTAGCGCCAGTTAAACGTGGTAAAGTGATGTTCGAAATCGCTGGTGTATCTGAAGAGATTGCTCGCGAAGCGCTTCGTCTTGCAAGCCACAAATTGCCAGTTAAATGTAAATTCGTAAAACGTGAAGCAGAATAAGGAGAAGGCATGAAACTTAATGAAGTAAAAGAATTTGTTAAAGAACTTCGTGGTCTTTCTCAAGAAGAACTCGCGAAGCGCGAAAACGAATTGAAAAAAGAATTGTTTGAACTTCGTTTCCAAGCTGCTACTGGTCAATTGGAACAAACAGCTCGCTTGAAAGAAGTTAAAAAACAAATCGCTCGTATCAAAACAGTTCAATCTGAAGCGAAATAATAGACTAGGGAAGGAGAAATTTCAATGGAACGCAATAATCGTAAAGTTCTTGTTGGACGTGTTGTATCTGACAAAATGGACAAGACAATCACAGTTGTAGTTGAAACAAAACGTAACCACCCAGTCTATGGTAAACGTATTAACTACTCTAAGAAATACAAAGCACATGATGAAAACAATGTTGCCAAAGAAGGCGATATCGTACGTATCATGGAAACTCGTCCGCTTTCAGCTACAAAACGTTTCCGTCTTGTAGAAGTTGTTGAAGAAGCGGTCATCATCTAATCAAACCTGAAAGGAGAAAACTGAAATGATTCAAACAGAAACTCGTTTGAAAGTCGCAGACAACAGCGGTGCGCGCGAAATCTTGACTATCAAAGTTCTTGGTGGTTCAGGACGTAAATTTGCAAACATCGGTGATGTTATCGTGGCATCTGTAAAACAAGCTACTCCTGGTGGTGCGGTTAAAAAAGGTGACGTTGTAAAAGCTGTTATCGTTCGTACTAAATCAGGTGCTCGTCGTGCTGATGGTTCATACATCAAATTTGATGAAAACGCAGCAGTTATCATCCGTGAAGACAAAACTCCTCGCGGAACACGTATCTTTGGCCCAGTTGCACGCGAATTGCGTGAAGGTGGCTTCATGAAGATCGTGTCACTTGCTCCAGAAGTACTTTAATTTTTAGAAACAAACTAGTCCCCTGGATTTACCTCCAGGGTGCCCTTATGGGCGTAAGAAAAATCAAGGAGAAACCTAATGTTTGTAAAAAAAGGCGACAAAGTTCGCGTAATCGCTGGTAAAGATAAGGGAACAGAAGCTGTTGTCCTTACTGCCCTTCCAAAAGTAAACAAAGTTATCGTTGAAGGTGTGAACATTGTTAAGAAACACCAACGTCCAACTAACGAACTTCCTCAAGGTGGTATCATCGAGAAAGAAGCAGCTATCCACGTATCAAACGTTCAAGTTTTGGACAAAAATGGTGTAGCTGGTCGTGTTGGTTACAAATTTGTAGACGGTAAAAAAGTTCGCTACAACAAAAAATCAGGCGAAGTGCTTGATTAATCACGAAGGAAAGGAGAAGTATAATGGCAAATCGTTTAAAAGAAAAATATCTTAATGAAGTAGTTCCTGCTTTGACAGAACAATTCAACTACTCATCAGTGATGGCTGTGCCTAAAGTAGATAAGATCGTTTTGAACATGGGTGTTGGTGAAGCTGTATCAAACGCTAAAAGCCTTGAAAAAGCTGCTGAAGAACTGGCACTTATCTCAGGTCAAAAACCACTTATCACTAAAGCTAAAAAATCAATCGCCGGCTTCCGTCTTCGTGAAGGTGTAGCGATCGGTGCAAAAGTTACCCTTCGTGGTGAACGTATGTACGAATTCTTGGACAAATTGGTTTCAGTTTCACTTCCACGTGTGCGTGACTTCCACGGTGTTCCAACAAAATCATTTGATGGACGTGGAAACTACACTCTTGGTGTGAAAGAGCAATTGATTTTCCCAGAAATCAACTTTGATGACGTTGACAAAACTCGCGGTCTTGACATCGTTATCGTAACTACTGCTAACACGGACGAAGAGTCACGTGCATTGCTTACAGGCCTTGGAATGCCTTTTGCAAAATAATATAGGAGGTATAACTAATGGCTAAAAAATCTATGATTGCTAAGAACAAACGCCCAGCGAAGTTCTCCACTCAAGCATACACTCGCTGTGAACGTTGTGGACGTCCACATTCAGTTTACCGCAAATTTAAACTTTGCCGTGTTTGCTTCCGTGAATTAGCTTACAAAGGACAAATTCCTGGTGTAACAAAAGCATCTTGGTAATATCATGATACAAAGAGCGTAACAACCACAGCAAAAATAGGAAATTTGGTGAAGGAGCGATGCTCCAAAACAAATTTATCTTTTTTGCACAGGTTGTAGCTCGTGTTCAAATAAGAGTTCTCTCATTTGAATGTGTCAATACTATCTGAGCTTAGCTCAATCATTAACTAGCAAGTGCAACTTGCAAACTACTAGTAAGAGGAGAAAAACAAATGGTTATGACTGACCCAATCGCAGACTTCCTAACTCGTATTCGTAACGCTAACCAAGCGAAACACGAAGTACTTGAAGTACCTGCATCAAACATCAAAAAAGGGATTGCTGAAATCCTTAAACGCGAAGGTTTTGTTAAGAACGTAGAAATCATCGAAGATGACAAACAAGGCATCATCCGTGTATTCCTTAAATACGGATCAAACGGTGAAAAAGTTATCACTAACTTGAAACGTGTTTCTAAACCAGGACTTCGTGTCTATAAAAAACGTGAAGATCTTCCAAAAGTTCTTAACGGACTTGGAATTGCTATCCTTTCAACTTCTGAAGGTTTGCTTACTGATAAAGAAGCTCGCCAAAAGAACGTTGGTGGAGAGGTTATCGCTTACGTTTGGTAATATTTAGCTCCCAATTTCTTTGTGACTCTTCGTTATCGTCTCTTGTCTAACCCAAAGTTATGCCTGCGAGACGATGCCTAGATTCACTTTGAAATTGAAACCTAAATGTTCCTTTAAATCGAGAAATCGATTTAAGCCCCCGTGAAAACTGGCCGTTCTGGCCTGACAATTTAACAGGAGAATAAAAACATGTCACGTATTGGTAATAAAGTTATCGTGTTGCCTGCTGGTGTTGAAATCACTAACAATGACAACGTTGTAACTGTAAAAGGACCTAAAGGAGAACTTACTCGTGAGTTCTCAAAAGATATTGAAATTCGTGCGGAAGGTACTGAAGTAACTCTTCACCGTCCAAACGATTCAAAAGAAATGAAAACAATCCACGGAACTACTCGTGCCCTTTTGAACAACATGGTAATTGGTGTATCAGAAGGATTCAAGAAAGAACTTGAAATGCGCGGGGTTGGTTACCGTGCACAACTTCAAGGTAAAAAACTTGTTTTGGCTGTTGGTAAATCTCATCCAGACGAAGTTGAAGCTCCAGAAGGAATTACTTTTGAACTTCCAAACCCAACAACAATTATTGTTAGCGGAATTTCAAAAGAAGTAGTTGGTCAAACAGCTGCTTACGTACGTAGCCTTCGTTCACCAGAACCATATAAAGGTAAAGGTATTCGTTACGTTGGTGAATTTGTTCGCCGTAAAGAAGGTAAAACGGGTAAATAATGTTGAGTGGTTGATTTTCAACCACCGACCTATTTTCCAACTTTGTGCATAGCATACGATTTAAAACTAAAGAGGTGAAAACTGTGATTTCTAAACCAGATAAAAACAAACTCCGCCAAAAACGCCACCGTCGCGTTCGCGGAAAACTCTCTGGAACTGCTGATCGCCCACGTTTGAACGTATTCCGTTCTAATACAGGCATCTACGCTCAAGTGATTGATGACGTAGCGGGTGTAACGCTCGCAAGTGCTTCAACTCTTGACAAAGAAGTTTCAAAAGGAACTAAAACTGAACAAGCCGTTACTGTCGGTAAACTCGTTGCAGAACGTGCAAACGCTAAAGGTATTTCAGAAGTGGTGTTCGACCGCGGTGGATATCTATATCACGGACGTGTGAAAGCTTTGGCTGATGCAGCTCGTGAAAACGGATTGAAATTCTAATAGGAGGACACTAGAAAATGGCATTTAAAGACAATGCAGTTGAATTAGAAGAACGCGTAGTTGCTGTCAACCGTGTTACAAAAGTTGTTAAAGGTGGACGTCGTCTTCGTTTCGCAGCTCTTGTTGTTGTTGGTGACCACAACGGTCGCGTAGGATTTGGTACTGGTAAAGCTCAAGAAGTTCCAGAAGCAATCCGCAAAGCAGTAGAAGATGCTAAGAAAAACTTGATTGAAGTTCCTATGGTTGGAACAACAATCCCACACGAAGTTCTTTCAGAATTCGGTGGAGCTAAAGTATTGTTGAAACCTGCTGTAGAAGGTTCTGGAGTTGCCGCTGGTGGTGCAGTTCGTGCCGTTGTGGAATTGGCAGGTGTGGCAGATATTACATCTAAATCACTTGGTTCTAACACTCCAATCAACATTGTTCGCGCAACTGTTGAAGGTTTGAAACAATTGAAACGCGCTGAAGAAGTTGCTGCCCTTCGTGGTATCTCAGTTTCTGATTTGGCATAAGAAAGGGGATAAAATGGCTCAAATTAAAATTACTTTGACTAAGTCTCCAATCGGACGCATTCCATCACAACGTAAAACTGTTGTAGCACTTGGACTTGGCAAATTGAACAGCTCTGTTATCAAAGAAGACAACGCTGCTATCCGTGGTATGATCACTGCAGTATCTCACTTGGTAACAGTTGAAGAAGTAAACTAATGAATTTTTAGGGGATGTGGCAATACTCATCCCCTAAAACTAGGTATAGTCATCTAAGATGACGATGTATAGGCGAGTTGATAAGGGAGACAACCTTTTCTCTCTTATCGGCGCTAGCATTTTACAAAAGAGGAGAAAATAATAATGAAACTTCATGAATTGAAACCTGCAGAAGGTTCTCGTAAAGTACGTAACCGTGTTGGTCGTGGTACTTCATCAGGTAACGGTAAAACATCTGGTCGTGGTCAAAAAGGTCAAAAAGCTCGTAGCGGTGGCGGAGTTCGCCTCGGTTTTGAAGGTGGACAAACTCCATTGTTCCGTCGTCTTCCAAAACGCGGATTCACTAACATCAATGCTAAAGAATACGCAATTGTAAACCTTGACCAATTGAACGTCTTTGAAGACGGTGCAGAGGTAACTCCAGTTGTACTTATCGAAGCAGGAATTGTGAAAGCTGAAAAATCAGGCGTTAAAATTCTTGGTAACGGTGAGTTGACTAAGAAATTGACTGTGAAAGCAGCTAAATTCTCTAAATCAGCTGAGGAAGCTATCACTGCTAAAGGTGGTTCTGTAGAAGTCATCTAAGAGAGGTGACCCATGTTTTTTAAATTACTAAAAGAAGCGCTCAAGGTTAAACAAGTTCGATCAAAAATTCTCTTTACGATTTTTATCATTCTTGTTTTCCGTATTGGGACAAGTATCACTGTTCCAGGTGTGAATGCAAAAAGTTTAGAAGCTCTCAGTGGTTTATCTTTCTTGAACATGCTTAGTCTTGTTTCAGGGAATGCCATGAAGAACTTCTCCGTTTTCGCACTCGGAGTAAGTCCGTATATCACTGCTTCCATCGTTGTTCAATTGCTACAAATGGATCTTTTACCGAAGTTTGTAGAATGGGGCAAACAAGGGGAAGTAGGAAGGAGAAAACTAAACCAGGCTACTCGTTATATTGCACTTGTACTTGCATTTGTTCAATCTATCGGGATTACAGCAGGATTTAATACTCTATCTGGAGCGAAACTATTAACGACAGCTTTAACTCCACAAGTCTTTGTTACTATTGGTATTATCCTCACAGCAGGTAGTATGATTGTAACTTGGCTCGGGGAACAAATTACAGATAAGGGATACGGAAACGGTGTTTCTATGATCATCTTTGCAGGTATTGTTGCATCAATTCCTGAAATGATTAAAGGAATTTATGTTGACTACTTCGTCAATATTCCAAGTGGCCGTTTGACTTCATCTATTATCTTTGTCGTTATTTTGATTATCGCTGTCTTGTTGATTGTTTACTTTACAACCTATGTTCAACAAGCAGAATATAAAATTCCAATCCAATATACAAAGGTTGCTCAAGGTGCCCCATCTAGTTCATACCTTCCATTGAAGGTAAACCCAGCGGGGGTTATTCCAGTTATCTTTGCAAGCTCCATTACAGCAGCACCTGCAGCCATTCTTCAGTTTTTGAGTGCTACAGGTCATGATTGGGCTTGGGTACGTACAGCACAGGAAATGCTATCTACAACATCTCCGACAGGTGTTGCTATGTATGCCTTGTTAATCATTCTCTTTACATTCTTCTATACATTTGTACAGATCAATCCAGAGAAAGCAGCAGAAAACTTGCAAAAGAGTGGAGCCTACATTCATGGTGTCCGTCCTGGTAAGGGAACTGAAGAATTCATGTCGAAACTTCTTCGTCGCCTTGCGACTGTCGGATCAATCTTCCTTGGTGTGATTTCAATCTTGCCGATTGTGGCAAAAGATGTTTTTGGTCTTTCAGAAGCTGTTGCTTTTGGGGGAACTAGTCTTTTGATCATTATCTCAACCGGTATCGAAGGAATCAAACAACTTGAAGGTTACCTATTGAAACGTAAGTATGTTGGTTTCATGGACAAAACAGAATAAAAGCAAGATTACTTTTGCTTAGAGAGTGGAGTATGAGGATCTATCTATCAGAGAGATTTTCGTCTCCCCTCTTCTATTTTGTTTTTAAATAGGGGTTGAAACGAATTTCTGCTTCTATTTAAATACAAAATAAGGAGATCCTATCATGAATCTTTTGATTATGGGCTTACCTGGAGCAGGTAAGGGAACACAAGCAGCTAAAATTGTGGAGCAATTCCACGTGGCACACATTTCAACTGGAGATATGTTCCGTGCTGCTATGGCTAATCAAACTGAAATGGGTGTACTTGCCAAGTCATACATCGACAAAGGTGAGTTGGTTCCAGATGAAGTTACAAATGGAATTGTTAAAGAACGCCTTTCACAGGACGACATCAAAGAAACAGGTTTCTTGTTGGATGGTTATCCACGTACGATTGAACAAGCGCATGCCTTGGACAAAACATTGGCGGAACTTGGTATCGAACTGGAAGGTGTGATTAACATCGAAGTGAACCCAGACTCTCTCTTGGAGCGTTTGAGTGGCCGTATCATCCACCGCGAAACAGGTGAAACCTTCCACAAAGTTTTCAACCCACCAGTTGACTATAAAGAGGAAGATTATTATCAACGTGAGGATGACAAACCTGAGACAGTTAAGCGTCGTTTGGATGTCAATATCGCACAAGGTGAACCAATCATTGCTCACTACCGTGCCAAAGGATTAGTCCACGATATCGAAGGAAATCAAGATATCAATGATGTGTTCAAAGACATCGAAAAAGTATTGACAAATTTGAAATAAAGCGTTTTTCACACTTGCAAAAAATCGCTACAAATGTTATACTGAGATAGTCTGACTTATAATTGTTGTCTCTGTTTTCAGAGGCATCGAATCGAAATTTATGGAGGTGCTTTTGCGTGGCAAAAGACGATGTGATTGAAGTTGAAGGCAAAGTAGTCGATACAATGCCTAACGCAATGTTTACGGTTGAACTTGAAAATGGACATCAGATTTTAGCAACAGTTTCTGGTAAAATTCGTAAAAACTATATTCGTATTTTAGCGGGAGATCGTGTTACTGTCGAGATGAGTCCATATGACTTGACACGTGGACGTATCACTTACCGCTTTAAATAATCGAAAAACTTGGAGGGATAAGAAATGAAAGTAAGACCATCGGTCAAACCAATTTGCGAATACTGTAAAGTAATTCGTCGTAATGGTCGTGTTATGGTAATTTGCCCAGCAAATCCAAAACACAAACAACGTCAAGGATAAGATAGAAAGGAGAAAACATGGCTCGTATTGCTGGAGTTGACATTCCAAATGACAAACGCGTAGTAATCTCATTGACTTACGTTTATGGTATCGGACTTGCAACATCTAAGAAAATTTTGGCTGCTGCTGGAATCTCAGAAGATGTTCGTGTACGTGACCTTACATCAGATCAAGAAGATGCTATCCGTCGTGAAGTGGATGCAATCAAAGTTGAAGGTGACCTTCGTCGTGAAGTAAACTTGAACATCAAACGTTTGATGGAAATCGGTTCTTACCGTGGTATTCGTCACCGTCGTGGACTTCCTGTCCGTGGACAAAACACTAAAAACAACGCTCGCACTCGTAAAGGTAAAGCTGTTGCGATTGCTGGTAAGAAAAAATAATATAGGAGGTAAAAGTCTTGGCTAAACCAACACGTAAACGTCGTGTGAAAAAGAATATCGAATCTGGTATTGCTCATATTCACGCTACATTTAATAACACTATTGTTATGATTACTGATGTGCATGGTAATGCAATTGCTTGGTCATCAGCTGGTGCTCTTGGTTTCAAAGGTTCTCGTAAATCTACACCATTCGCTGCTCAAATGGCTTCAGAAGCTGCTGCTAAATCTGCACAAGAACACGGTCTTAAATCAGTTGAAGTTACTGTAAAAGGTCCAGGTTCTGGTCGTGAGTCAGCTATTCGTGCGCTTGCTGCCGCTGGTCTTGAAGTAACAGCAATTCGTGATGTGACTCCAGTGCCACACAATGGTGCTCGTCCTCCAAAACGTCGCCGTGTATAATCATCGCATTACACTGCTTTTCGTTTAAGAGGGAGTAACTAAATGATTGAGTTTGAAAAACCAAATATAACAAAAATTGATGAAAATAAAGATTATGGCAAGTTTGTAATCGAACCACTTGAACGTGGCTACGGTACAACTCTTGGTAACTCTCTTCGTCGTGTACTACTAGCTTCTCTACCAGGAGCAGCAGTGACATCTATCAACATTGAAGGTGTCTTGCATGAGTTCGACACAGTTCCAGGTGTTCGTGAAGACGTGATGCAAATCATTCTGAACATTAAAGGGATTGCAGTGAAATCATACGTTGAAGACGAAAAAATCATTGAACTTGACGTTGAAGGTCCTGCTGATATTACAGCTGGAGACATTTTGACTGACAGTGATATTGAGATTGTGAATCCAGATCATTATCTCTTTACAATCGGTGAAGGTTCTTCCCTAAAAGCGACAATGACTGTTAACAGTGGTCGTGGATATGTACCTGCTGATGAAAACAAAAAAGATAATGCACCAGTTGGAACACTTGCTGTAGATTCTATTTATACACCAGTTACAAAAGTCAACTATCAAGTAGAGCCTGCTCGTGTAGGTAGCAATGATGGTTTTGACAAATTAACCCTTGAAATCTTAACTAATGGAACAATTATTCCGGAAGATGCTTTAGGGCTTTCAGCACGTATCTTGACAGAACATCTTGATTTGTTTACAAATCTTACTGAGATTGCTAAGTCAACTGAAGTGATGAAAGAAGCTGATACTGAATCTGACGACCGTATTTTGGATCGTACGATTGAGGAACTGGACTTGTCTGTGCGTTCATACAACTGTTTGAAACGTGCCGGTATCAATACTGTGCATGATTTGACAGAAAAATCTGAAGCAGAGATGATGAAAGTACGAAATCTTGGACGCAAGAGTTTAGAAGAAGTGAAACTCAAACTCATTGACTTGGGTCTTGGATTAAAAGATAAATAAAGGAGGAATACATGGCTTACCGTAAACTAGGACGTACTAGCTCGCAACGTAAAGCAATGCTTCGCGATTTGACAACTGACCTTTTGATCAACGAATCAATCGTGACAACTGAAGCTCGTGCTAAAGAAATCCGTAAAACTGTTGAAAAAATGATTACTCTAGGTAAACGTGGTGATTTGCATGCACGTCGTCAAGCAGCTGCTTTCGTACGTAATGAAATCGCATCTGAAAACTATGATGAAGCAACTGATAAGTACACTTCTACTACAGCACTTCAAAAATTGTTCTCAGAAATCGCACCTCGTTATGCTGAACGTAACGGTGGATACACTCGTATCCTTAAAACTGAACCACGTCGTGGTGATGCTGCGCCAATGGCGATCATCGAATTAGTATAAAATCATCAATTTTGTTGAGTGTTATGATGATGGAGTCTTGTGCTCTTAGTCTAGCTCTGGTCTACCGCTGGGACTTCGGTCCTAGCGGGAACACTCATCATCATTTGATAGGGTAGACGCTTGTTTACGAAATTGTTTTTTTCTTAAGAACAACTTCGTAAGCAGGCGTTTTTTAGTATTTTTTTCGGAAATATGCTATACTAAGGAAAAAGAAAATCAAAAACGTTCAGGTTTTCTAATAATCGTAGAATGGGAGTCTAAAGATGAAGGCTATTATTACAGTGGTTGGCAAGGACAAGACTGGTATTGTTGCAGGCGTGTCTACTAAGATTTCAGAATTGGGTTTGAATATTGATGATATTTCTCAAACAGTACTGGATGAGTATTTTACCATGATGGCAGTCGTATCTAGTGATGAAAAGCAAGATTTTACAACTTTGCGAAATGAGTTTGAAAGCTTTGGTCAGACCTTGAATGTGAAAATCAATATCCAGAGTGCAGCGATTTTTGACGCTATGTATAATATCTAGGAGGTGGCTATGGATATTAGACAAGTTACAGAAACCATTGCCATGATCGAGGAGCAGAACTTCGATATCAGAACCATCACCATGGGGATTTCTCTTTTGGACTGTATTGATCCAGATATCAATCGTGCTGCTGAAAAGATTTACCAAAAAATTACCACTAAAGCTGCAAATCTAGTGGCTGTAGGAGATGAAATTGCTGCAGAACTTGGGATTCCTATTGTTAATAAACGGGTATCGGTGACTCCGATTTCTTTAATTGGTGCTGCGACTGATGCGACAGACTATGTTGTTTTGGCAAAGGCACTTGACAAGGCTGCCAAGGAGATTGGTGTTGACTTTATCGGTGGATTCTCTGCCTTGGTACAAAAAGGCTACCAAAAAGGAGATGAGATTCTCATCAATTCTATTCCACGCGCTCTAGCTGAGACAGACAAGGTTTGTTCGTCTGTTAACATTGGCTCAACTAAGTCAGGTATCAACATGACTGCGGTCGCTGATATGGGACGTATCATCAAGGAAACAGCTGCGCTATCAGATATGGGTGCGGCCAAGTTGGTCGTATTTGCTAATGCTGTTGAGGACAATCCTTTTATGGCAGGGGCTTTCCACGGTGTTGGCGAAGCAGATGTTATCATCAATGTCGGGGTTTCGGGTCCTGGTGTGGTCAAGCGTGCCTTGGAAAAGGTTCGTGGTCAGAGCTTTGATGTAGTAGCGGAAACAGTCAAGAAAACAGCCTTTAAGATTACTCGTATCGGTCAGCTGGTTGGGCAAATGGCAAGTGAACGCCTTGGTGTTGACTTTGGAATTGTCGACCTAAGTCTGGCGCCTACTCCTGCGGTTGGTGATTCTGTGGCTCGTGTCCTTGAGGAAATGGGTCTAGAAACAGTTGGTACGCATGGGACGACGGCTGCCCTCGCTCTTTTAAATGACCAAGTTAAGAAGGGCGGAGTAATGGCTTGTAACCAAGTCGGTGGCTTGTCAGGTGCTTTTATCCCCGTTTCTGAAGATGAGGGGATGATTGCTGCAGTGCAAAATGGCTCTCTGAATTTAGAGAAACTAGAAGCTATGACAGCTATCTGTTCTGTCGGACTGGATATGATTGCCATTCCGGAAGATACGCCTGCTGAAACCATTGCGGCTATGATTGCGGACGAGGCGGCAATCGGTGTCATTAACATGAAAACAACGGCCGTCCGTATTATTCCAAAGGGCAAGGAAGGCGATATGATTGAGTTTGGTGGTTTGCTAGGAACTGCTCCAGTTATGAAGGTCAACGGGGCTTCGTCTGTTGATTTCATCTCTCGCGGTGGGCAAATCCCAGCTCCAATCCATAGTTTTAAAAATTAATAAAAAAGAGAGAGGATTTAAGTTGAGTTTAAGGATGACTGTGTATACTTTAATCATTAAATAAAGACCTCTTAACTTTATTTAATAGAAATCCTAAACTTTTTCATAATAATCTCCTAGGGAAGCTACCGTGAGGGTAGCTTTTCTTGTGGTAAAATTAGGAGAAGGAGCTTTGCTTTTGAAAGCCAAATATTTCTTTGATCCATGATATAATAGAAGAAAATGGAGGATAGAAAATGTCTAAAGTAAGATTATACTTGGTTCGTCATGGGAAAACGATGTTTAACACCATTGGACGTGCTCAAGGATGGAGTGATACGCCTCTAACCGCAGAAGGTGAGTTGGGAATCCATGAACTGGGAATTGGTTTGAGAGAGTCTGGTTTGCAATTTGACCGAGCTTATTCCAGTGATTCAGGTCGAACTATTCAAACCATGGGAATTATCCTAGAAGAACTTGGCCTGCAGGGAAAAATCCCTTACCGCATGGACAAGCGCATCAGAGAGTGGTGCTTTGGTAGTTTTGATGGAGCCTATGATGGGGACCTCTTTATGGGATTGATTCCGAGAATTTTCAATGTAGACCATGTTCACCAATTGTCTTATGCTGAACTGGCTGAGGGTTTGGTAGAGGTTGATACTGCAGGCTGGGCTGAAGGTTGGGAAAAACTCAGTAGTCGAATCAAGGAAGGTTTTGAAGCGATTGCCAAAGAAATGGAAGAACAAGGTGGGGAGAATGCCCTCGTTGTCAGCCATGGAATGACCATTGGTACCATTGTTTATCTAATCAATGGCATGCATCCGCATGGTCTCGATAATGGTAGCGTGACGATTCTTGAATATGAGGATGGCCAGTTTAGTGTAGAAGTTGTCGGTGACCGTAGTTATCGAGAGCTCGGACGTGAGAAGATGGGAGAAATCTCTATTCAGTCAAAATAGAACGGCTTGCTATAAACTAGAGATTTGATAACCATATCAAAATAAGAAAAAACAGCCAAGGGATATCCTTTCGGCTGTTTTTGATAGGGGAAAACTAGAGGGTAATGCTATTGTTTTTAGAAATTTTCATAAATAGTAATAATGAAGTAACTGTCAAGACAGTGAGGATAGTTGACAAAGCAGCTGCCACACCATAATTTCCACGAAGTACTTCAGTGTAGATAGCTACAGTCATTGTTCTAGTCTTAACATTGTATAAGAGAATTGAAGTAGAAAGTTCTGAAATCATTGTTACCCATGATAGGATTGCCCCTGAGATGATACCTGAAAGCATCATTGGGGTGGTTATTTTAGTAAAGGTATTAAGACGACTACTTCCTAAACTTTCTGCAGCTTCTTCAATGCTCGGAGAAATCTGTTGCAAGCTAGCTACTGAAGATCGAATAGTATATGGGAGTCTTCTAACAGATAAGGACATGATTAGGATAAAGGCTGTTCCTGTAATCATAAGGAAGCCACTTCCGAAGATTCCTGTATTGAAAGAAGAGATAAATGCAATACCGAGAACAGTTCCTGGTACGATATAAGGTACCATACTAAGACTATCGATTAGATTCGTAAATAGGTTACGTTTACGAACAGCAAGGTATGAGATGAAGGTTGCAAATAAAACAACGAGAATCAAGGCAAGTAGAGGGATGCGAATGGTATTGAAAATAGCAGACCCCATACGGTTAAAGGCTGTCTTATAGCTATTTAATGAGTATCCATTAACAAATACCATACCTGATGTTTTAAGAAATGATGTATAGATCAAGTAAACTTGAGGTAATACAGAGAATAAAATAATACCATAAACCGTTACATAAATAGCGGCCATCTTTCCTTTTGTCGTTTTCTTAGGTTCGATTGGATGTAGCGAGTTCATACTGAAGCTGAAACGATTTGAAATATACTTTTGAATGAGGAAGATAGCAAGGGCGATTGTAATGGCCATGATTGCTAAGGCAGAAGCGAAAGCTGAGTTGCCTCCAACTTCACTGATAAACTGAGTATAGATTAATACTGGGAAAGTACGATATCCCTCACCAATCAGCATCGGAGTACCGAAGTCTGAGAACGCTCTCATAAACACTAGGAGCGCTGCTGCTAGTAAAGTTGGGACTAGAAGAGGTAAAACGACTGTTAGAATTCGTTTAAAG
Source organism: Streptococcus oralis (assembly GCF_965111685.1). Lineage (GTDB taxonomy): Bacteria > Bacillota > Bacilli > Lactobacillales > Streptococcaceae > Streptococcus > Streptococcus oralis_B. The sequence goes on along the minus strand of NZ_OZ217340.1, from coordinate 1,751,696 downwards.
CCGAAAGATCCCATGCTTTCAGCAGCTTCCAAGAGGGAGTTATCAATGCTCTTCATGGTTCCAGCTACGTAAAGGAAAACGAGTGGGAAAAGTTGGAGTGTAAATACAAGTACAATACCTTTAAAGCCATAGATATCAAAACCTGGCAAATGGAGTGTGTTGGTTAGAAATTTTGTAATAACTCCATTTCTACCAAGAAGTAGAATCCAAGAATAGGCACCCACAAAGGGAGCTGACATGGATGCGATGATAATCAAGATTTGCAAAAATTTCTTTCCCTTGAAGTCATACATTGAAAATAGATAAGCTAGCAAGGTACCAACAACGACAGAAGTAATTGTTGCAGTTACAGAAACTTTAAAACTATTAATGAGTGTCTCAGAATAATAAGATTTGCTAAAGAATGTAACAAAATTTTCTAAAGAGAAGCTACCTTCATTTACCAGTGCTTGCTTTAATACAGTCACAATTGGGTAGACCAAGAAAACCAAGTAGGTAATGAAAATGAAGAAGGAAGATCCAGTCCATATGTTTAGTTTTTTACGCTCCATGGCTGACTCCTTTTATGAGATTTCGCGAACCGTCTTCAGAGAAGACATTGAGTTTTTGAGTATTAATTCTCAAACGAACACAATCTCCTTTTTCTAAATCTTCTTCGAATGTTGATTCTTCACTTACTTGAAGTTTTGGAGCAAATCCAGTTTCAATGAAGTATTCAGTGTTAAGCCCAAGGTAAACACTGTCAGTGATTGTTCCATTGATTGGACCATTTTCATCACGGATAAATTCTTCAGGACGAATGCTAACACGGATGTTTTGCTCGTCAACTTGATCAAGAGTTGGCATACGAAGAGAATAGCCGTCTTCAAAGACTATGTAAGCTCCGTCAGCTTGTTTTTCTAGACGAGCAGGGATTATATTTGTTCTACCAATAAATGTTGCAACAAATTCATTTGCTGGTTTATGGTAAAGCTCTTTGGGACGACCAATTTGTTGAATAACACCATCTTTCATAACGGCAATTTGGTCAGAAATAGCCATGGCTTCTTCTTGGTCATGAGTTACGTAGACAGTTGTAATACCAACTTCGTGTTGGATTTCTCGAATAGCTTGACGCATATCTAAGCGAAGTTTGGCATCTAGGTTACTGAGGGGTTCATCCATGAGGAGAACGTTAGGATTAACAGCTAAGGCACGTGCTAAGGCAACCCGTTGTTGCTGACCACCACTAAGTTTATCTGGTCTACGATCAGCGTATTGGGAGATCTGCATTAACTCAAGGTATTTGTTAGTTTGTTTTATGAGCTCCTCTTTTGGAACTTTTTTCTGCTTGAGTCCAAACGCTACGTTATCACGCACTGTCAAATGTGGGAAAATCGCATAGTTTTGGAATACCATTCCGATGTTACGCTTGCTAGGTTCCATGTTATTAATTATGGTATCATCGAAGTAGAATTCTCCTCCTTCGATGCTGTTGAACCCAGCAATCATACGAAGCAAAGTTGTTTTCCCACATCCTGAAGGCCCAAGGAGAGTGAAAAGGCTCCCCTTAGGAATTGTAACATTTAAATTTTCGATAACGGGCACATCATTGTAAATTTTCTTAGCATTAATAATTTTAATCTCGCTCATAGTCAACCCCTATTACTGTTTAGATTGGATATCTGTAAAGATTTCGTTGTATTTCTTAACAATTTCTGATTTGTTTTTGATGACATAGTCATAATCTTCAGTTAGTGTTTTAATTTGTTCAATTGGTTTCATGTTTTCGCTAGTTTTAGCATTTTTACGAACTGGACGGTTAGTAGTTGTTGTACCAAGGGTATCTTGAACTTCTTGAGAAATGATAAAATCGATAAATTTCTTAGCGTTTTCTTTATTTTTCGCGTTTTTAATAATGGCAGCACTTGCTGGTAAGAAGACAGTTCCTTCTTTTGGATAAACAACTTTAATGTTGGCACCATCGTTTAGAAGTTTAACTGCAGGATCTTCATATGAAAGACCAACAGCCATTTCTCCATCTGCCACTGCTTTATAAACACCAGATGAACTTGAACCGATTTTACCATTAATTAATGTGAAGAGATCTTTTACATAAGTCCAAGCCTTGTCATCTGTATAGCCCCCCTCAGCTTGTAACATGTTTGTTAGTTGAGCAAAAGCACTAGAAGAGTTAGCAGGGTCAGCTGTTGCAATTTTTCCTTTGAGCTCTGGTTTGATAAGATCGCTATATCCTTCGATATTCATACCCTTAGTCAAGTCTGGATTTACAATCAATACACTACCATCTAATGTGTAAGGAGTTGAGTAACCGGTTGTATTTTGATATTCTTTGATTACATTTTCGTTTTCTGGAGAAACGTAATTTTCAAAGAGTTCTCCGTGAGTGGCATATTGAGTATAGGAACCACCAAAGATGACATCTGCTACAGGTGCTTCTTTTTCAGACTCTAGCTTTTTAAAGAGCTCACCAGTTCCTGCTTGAATGAGTTCAACTTTAATACCATATTTTTCTTCAAAAGCAGGAATTGTTGCACCAATTAAACCTTCTGAGTTTGGCGAATAGACTACAAGAGTGTCACTTCCACCGTTTTCGGTTGCCTTATCTCCTGAAGTGTCGTCAGAAGAGCAGGCAGTCAGCCCTAGAATAGCAAGTCCACAAGCAGCAAAATACATCCATTTCTTTTTCATGATGGATACCTCCAAAGTTTTTGTTATATCTATTGTAAAAGAATGTAAGCGTTTTTAAAACTCAAAATTCTATCCTAATAGTGGAAAATTCTCTACAAAAAAGAAGAATAGTTTCTATACTATTCTTCCAATGGTTTTTAATTCTTTTGGGGAAATATGAAAGTATTTCTTAAAAACTTTCCCAAAATATTTATAGTCTGAGAACCCCACTTGTTCAGCAATTTGGCTAAGTGGACAGTCAGGATGTTGGATTATTTTTTCAACCGCTTGTTTTAATCTATACTGTAGGATATATTCATTCAAGGTAATTGGAAAATCTTCTTTGATAACTTTATATAGATAACTTTCGCTATAGCCTAAATTTTCTGCAATAGAAGAAATTGTAAAGTGTTCGGAGTAGTGTTGGTGTATAAATTCGAGAATTTGTTGAATCAGTTGGTTTTGAGGATTGATTTTTTGAAGGGAGGTGACAAAGGTCTGGTAATCTTGTAAAAATGGTTTGTTTTGATGTTGATCCATTTGAAGACGAAGAATTATTTTCTCTAGACATTCTGTTAATTCTATGATATTTATGGGTTTTGATAGAAAATCTACAGCTCCAAATTGCATAGCTTTTTTTGCATTTGGGAAATCATCATAGCCAGATAGGATTACTTTTTCATAGGAAATAGACTGTGTGGCTTCAAACATCATGAAGGCATCCATGATAGGCATGGTGATATCTGTCAGTACAATATGTGGTTTTAGTTTTTGAATTAGTTCCATTCCTTCTTGTCCATGACTAGCGGTTCCTACGACTTGAATACCTAAGGTAGAGTAGTCTACAGCAATCTCAAGCCATTTTCGAATTAAGTGCTCGTCTTCGACAATGATTAGCTTAAACATGTGTTCTTCCTTTCGTGACAAATTTAACAAACGTTTCACCTTTAGGGTTTACACCTAAATCCAATTCGACATTATCAAAGAAGTTATTCAATCGTTTGTAACTATTGACAATACCGTGTTGAGTATGTGGACTGTTCAGGGATTCTAGGATATGTAGGCGTTCTTGTTTAGTTAAACCACCGGCATTATCCATAATGATAAAGGTTAGCTCTTCCTGATTTTGAGTGATTTTGATAGAGATGGAAAGATCTATACGATACTGCCTTCCGTATTTTAGAGCATTTTCTACAAGAGGTAATAAGAAAAGTTTTGGAATGACTTGGAAATACAGATTTTTAGAACAGTCAATTTGGTAAGAAAATTGTTCAAAGCGAATTTGGTGAATTTTTAGATAAGCTTCGATAATTTCTAAGTCCTTCCCAAGAGTCGTTTCTTTCTCTAATTCAGTTACACTATATCGCAGAATGCGTGTGAGATTTTGAATAAGGTCTTGAGTAATACTAGTATCAATCATACTCGTGATTTTAATGGTTTCCAAGGTATTGTATAGGAAGTGAGGATTAAACTGAGCTTCTAGCATTTTTCTTTCAAAAACCCATTTTTCCTTTTCAATGGTCAACATCTTTTGATGAAGCTCATCTAACTCCTGTAGCATGTTGTTAATTTTCTCAGCTATCAGTTCAAATTCATCCCCCGTATGGAGCCTGAGTTTCTTTTCTTTTTTCTTAGGAATCGCATGTAATTGAAAGACTAAACTTTCAATAGGGCCAGCATTATGAGTTGCGATTTTATGGGCAATTCTCCTAGCCTGCCAAAAATATAATAGAAAGATACAAATTGTTAGTATGGAAGCAAGGCTAAGTAAACTAGGAATAGGAAAAAATGATTGGAAAGTGTAAATTGAAAAAATTAAATCAACTTTATGTTTTTCGATCAATAGTGGATTTTCAATGAACCAATGTGTTTTTGAACGGAGCGATTTCTCATCAAATTTTTCCAGAGTTGATTGTGTAAATTGATTAGTATTACTAGAGTATATATTACCAAAGGTATCTGTGATGACGTATTTTGAATTAATTAAAGGGATACTTGATACGAAGTCATTCTCATTAACAAAAGAAATACTGTAAGCTATGGCTCGTTGATTTTGAATTATGGGCATAATAAAGACAGCATAATGCTGCTTATCCATAGATAGAGCAACTTTCTCTGAAATGGATCCTTGAGTAGGATTTTGAATTAATAATTTTAAATAATAGGGAGCTAAAAGAGTTTCTTTATGATTGCGATTAGTGCTAAATAAAAGTTCGCCAGTATCATCGAGAATGACAAAATCAGAACTGAGTTTTAGTTGCGCTTTTGTTTCATAAAATAGACTAAATAATTCTCTGTCAGTGTGTTTACCTTCTATAAATTCTGGAACCATCTTTTTATTCATGGTTTCCAACAATTCATAATTCGCTTGTTTCATGTCATGAACATGTTGAGCAATTTGTTGAGTATCTTTAGCTAGTTGTTGTTTTTGTAAAAAATAGGAAAAACCAAAAAGAAAAATTAGTAATAAAAGAGAGGATATAAAAGCTGCTATAGAGCTTCTATGGAGAATTTCTTTTTGAAGAGATTTTTTAAAGGAATGAGACATCCGTTACCTCCTTTGGAAGGGTTTTCTGTTATAAGTATAGCAGTTTAAAAATTCTAGAGCAAGGTAAAATAGAAAAGTGTAGAATAGAACGAGACCAAATTCCCCCAAAAATGGTATAATAGTAACATCATAAAATTGGAGAAATAGCATGAGTTTTTACAATCATAAGGAAATCGAGCCCAAGTGGCAGGGCTACTGGGCGAAACATCATACATTTAAGACAGGAACAGATGCCTCAAAACCGAAGTTCTATGCTCTGGATATGTTCCCATATCCTTCAGGAGCCGGATTGCACGTAGGACACCCAGAAGGTTATACAGCAACGGATATCCTCAGCCGTTACAAACGTGCGCAAGGATACAACGTCCTTCACCCAATGGGATGGGATGCCTTTGGTTTGCCAGCTGAGCAGTATGCTATGGATACGGGAAATGACCCGGCAGAATTTACAGCGGAAAATATTGCTAACTTCAAACGCCAAATCAATGCGCTTGGCTTCTCTTACGACTGGGATCGTGAAGTCAACACAACAGATCCAAACTACTACAAGTGGACGCAGTGGATCTTCACCAAGCTTTACGAAAAGGGCTTGGCCTATGAAGCGGAAGTACCAGTAAACTGGGTGGAAGAATTGGGAACGGCCATTGCCAACGAAGAAGTGCTTCCTGATGGAACTTCTGAGCGTGGTGGCTATCCCGTTGTCCGCAAACCAATGCGCCAATGGATGCTTAAAATTACGGCCTATGCAGAGCGCTTGCTTAACGACTTGGATGAGTTGGATTGGCCAGAGTCTATCAAGGACATGCAACGCAACTGGATTGGTAAATCAACTGGTGCCAATATAACCTTCAAAGTAAAAGGAACAGACAAGGAATTCACCGTCTTTACCACTCGTCCTGATACGCTTTTCGGTTCGACCTTCACAGTCTTGGCTCCTGAGCATGACTTGGTTGACGCTATCACAAGTCCAGAGCAAGCTGAGGCAGTAGCTGACTACAAACACCAAGCTAGTCTTAAGTCAGACTTGGCTCGTACCGACCTTGCCAAGGAAAAAACTGGTGTTTGGACTGGAGCTTATGCCATCAACCCTGTCAATGGCAAGGAAATTCCAATCTGGATTGCGGACTATGTTCTTGCTAGTTATGGAACAGGTGCTGTCATGGCTGTGCCAGCCCACGACCAACGTGACTGGGAATTTGCCAAACAATTTGACCTTCCAATCGTTGAAGTGCTTGAAGGTGGAAACGTTGAAGAAGCTGCCTATACTGAAGATGGTCTTCATGTCAATTCAGACTTCCTAGATGGCCTTAACAAAGAAGATGCGGTTGCTAAGATTGTCGCTTGGTTGGAAGAAAAAGAATGTGGTCAAGAGAAGGTGACTTACCGTCTCCGCGACTGGCTCTTTAGTCGTCAACGTTACTGGGGTGAGCCAATCCCAATCATTCATTGGGAAGATGGGACTTCAACAGCTGTTTCAGAAAATGAATTGCCACTTGTCTTGCCAGTAACCAAGGATATCCGCCCTTCAGGTACTGGTGAGAGTCCGCTAGCTAACTTGACAGACTGGCTTGAAGTGACGCGTGAAGATGGTGTCAAAGGTCGTCGTGAAACCAACACCATGCCACAATGGGCTGGTTCAAGCTGGTACTACCTCCGCTATATTGACCCGCACAATACTGAGAAATTGGCTGATGAGGACCTCCTCAAACAATGGTTGCCAGTGGATATCTACGTGGGTGGTGCGGAGCACGCTGTACTTCACTTGCTTTACGCTCGTTTCTGGCACAAATTCCTCTATGACCTCGGTGTTGTTCCAACTAAAGAACCATTCCAAAAACTCTTTAACCAAGGAATGATTTTGGGAACAAGCTACCGTGACCACCGTGGAGCTCTTGTGGCGACTGATAAGGTTGAAAAACGTGACGGTTCTTTCTTCCATGTGGAAACAGGAGAAGAGTTGGAGCAAGCACCAGCCAAGATGTCTAAATCCCTCAAGAACGTTGTTAACCCAGACGATGTGGTGGAACAATATGGTGCTGATACCCTTCGTGTTTATGAAATGTTCATGGGGCCACTTGACGCTTCCATCGCTTGGTCTGAAGAAGGTTTGGAAGGAAGCCGTAAATTCCTAGACCGTGTTTACCGTTTGATTACAAGTAAAGAAATTGTTGCGGAAAACAATGGGGCTCTTGACAAGGTTTATAACGAAACCGTTAAATCTGTTACTGAGCAAATCGAATCCATGAAATTCAACACAGCTATTGCCCAACTTATGGTCTTTGTCAATGCTGCTAATAAGGAAGACAAACTCTATGTGGACTATGCCAAAGGCTTTATCCAATTGATTGCCCCATTTGCACCTCACTTGGCAGAAGAACTCTGGCAAACAGTTGCAGCAACAGGTGAGTCCATCTCTTATGTAGCTTGGCCAACATGGGACGAAAGTAAATTGGTTGAAGACGAAATCGAAATCGTCGTCCAAATCAAAGGTAAAGTTCGTGCTAAACTCATGGTCGCTAAAGACCTCTCACGCGAAGAATTGCAAGAAATTGCTCTAGCTGACGAAAAAGTCAAAGCAGAGATTGACGGCAAGGAAATCGTGAAAGTGATTGCGGTACCGAATAAGTTAGTTAATATCGTTGTGAAATAATGCATGAAAAGTCTTCAAAGTTCTACTTTGGAGGCTTTTTTGAAATCATGCTAATGGTAATAGAAGTTATAATCTATTGAATCTGGAACGGTCCACTGAGGTTTCTAAAACGTTATAGTAATTTAATAGTACACAATAGCTGCTAAAACATTTCTAGAAATTAATGTGACTTTCCGAATCGATTTCTTCAGTTTTTATTTCATTCCACTATAAATAAGAATCACCTTATTTGTCTTAGAGTGATATATTCCCAATTTTAGAAAAAATGAAATGGCAAAGTTTTTTTGAGATAATTTTGTTAGTTGAAATTGTCTAGCTAGGATTAGTAATTGAAACTTTTTAAATCGCATTTATTTTAAAAAAATTAAAATTGATCCTCAAAATGCTTTTTTTTTTTAGGAAATATAATATAATACTTTAAAAAAGATTAAAGGAGATTTCTTATGGCTAAGAAAATCAAAGATGAAAATGGGAATGTATATGTTAAAAAAACACCTTTTTATAAAAAATGGTGGTTCATATTGATTGTTATTATTGTTGTATTTGGTGTAATTAAAGGTGGAAGTGGTAACAATTCCTCACAAAAACCAACTACATCTAATTCAAGTAGTCAAGTAACATCATCAAAAGAAACTGTTCAAACAAGTGCATCAGAAGAAACTAAAAATACAGAAGAAAAAACAACTACTAAGGCAGAGCATAAAATTGGAGAGATTGTCAAAGTCGGGGATGTTGAATATGTTGTGAATTCGAAATCCTTATCTCAAAATGTTGGCGGAGATTATGGAAAAACTGCAAATGGTATTTATCTAATTGTGAATGTAACAGTAAAAAATACAGGTAAAAAATCTATAACAGTTACTGATGATTTCTTTAAACTTTTAAAAGGTGATACAGAGTACTCAACTGATAGTACAGCTGGTATCTATGCAAATCAGGAAGCAAAATTCTTTTTGTCAGAATTAAACCCTGAAAACAGTATTACAGGAAATGTGGTATTTGATGTGAATACGGAGACTGCTGATGCTTCAGGCTTACAGTTACAAGTACAAACAGGTGTTTTTGGAACTCAAAGAGGAAAAATTAGTCTAGATTAGTCCGAATTAAAAATGCAAAATGTCTATTTTTTAGTAGATGTTATGCATTTTTTGTTATTCTTTATATTTGTTTTTATATCATGATTTAAAAAAACTAGCAGTTAGGAATTATATCAAAGTGGAGAAAGATGGTGCAAATTGGATTTTTAAGATTAATTTAGTTAAAGGAAGTCGTAAATTCCTTGACCGTGTTTACCGTTTGATTACAAGTAAAGAAATCGCTCTAGCGGATGAAAAAGTTAAAGCAGAAATTGACGGTAAGGAAATTGTCAAAGTGATTGCAGTTCCGAATAAACTCGTTAATATCGTCGTTAAATAACAAATTTATTAGCTCTATCTGCCACCTTCAATAGTCCACTGGACTATTGAAGCCAACTAAATTGGTTAATATTGTTGTAAAATAAGATAGGAATCCTTCAGATTAGAATCTGGAGGATTTTTTGATTGAAAAATATAATTCTGTTTCCATCATCTCACCACTTAACCTCTCATTTTAACCACTTATCTCAAAAGTCGATTTTTCTTTCATTCTTTTTGTTAAACTAGTGTGGTAAAGAGGAGGAAAAAAGATGATTTTACAAGCTAAACATTTGACTAAACGGTATGGCAATCATATGGCTGTTGACGATATTCAGTTAGAGTTTGAAAAAGGAAGTTTCAATGCTATTTTGGGACCCAATGGTGCAGGGAAATCAACCACCATTTCCATGTTAATCGGTTTGAAAAAGCCGACACAAGGTCAGATTCAATATGCGCCAAATACGAAAATCGGAGTTGTTTTTCAAGCTAGTGTATTGGATGAGATGTTGACGGTTAGGGAAAATCTCACGATTCGCGCTCAACAGTATAAGGAGATTGCAGCAAGTCGTGTGGATGATTTGATTCATCAACTTGGTTTGACGGCTTTCCAGAAACAACTCTATGGAACCTTGTCAGGTGGACAAAAACGTCGGGTTGATATTGCGCGTGCTCTTCTTTCGCGACCAGATATTCTTTTCTTGGATGAACCAACGACAGGTCTTGATATTCAGACTCGCAAATCCATCTGGGATCTACTGTATCGACTACAAAAGGATGAAGGGATGACTATTATCTTAACGACTCATTATCTGGATGAAGCGGATGAAGCGGATCAGATCTATATCGTTGATCATGGGAAAGTGATTGCGCAAGGTTCTGCGACTGCTATTAAAAGTCAGTATGCATCTAATATCCTAAAAATTCGTTTTAAGGAAATGAAGGATTTAGAAAAGCTGCTACAGACTGGAATGACAGTAGAGGAAGAAAATGAGTTGGAATATTATTTTTATCCAAGGACGTCACAGGAAGCCATTGAATATTTGGCAAAAGTTCGAGAAGAAATTGATTCTTTTGAGTTTCGTCCGGGTACTATGGATGATGCCTTTATTGCACTTACAGGAAGAGAGGTTCGCTAATGCTAGCTTTATTGAAACGGAATTTTATCTTATATTTTCGTAATCGTTCGGGAGTATTTTTCTCATTATTGGGGGCATTGATTTCCTTCCTCCTTTATATCATTTTTTTGCAGAAGAATTTGACGGATTCTTGGTCCCAACTCCCTGATAGTACGAATCTTTTGAATAACTGGCTGATGGGTGGGACCTTGGCTGTGACTGGGATGACAACTAGTTTTACGGCTCTTAAACAAATGGTACAGGACCGCGAAAATCAAGTGGATCAAGATCTCTTCTTGACAGATTTAGGTAACTGGGGCTTACAGGCGTCCTATCTAATCAGTAGTATTGTCATTTCTTTTGTTATGCAGGTGTTTATGTTTGCTGTTATGAGTTTTTATTTTAAAGAGAGCCCAGTTATCAGTCATTTACCGGAAATAACTTTGATTATGTTGTTAAGCAGTCTGCTTTCAAGTTTGGTAAATGTTCTCTTGATTTACCGTTTTCAATCTGTATATAGCCTTGGTAAACTGGCAACGATAGTGGGAACTGCTTCTGGATTTTTAGTAGGAACTTATATCCCCATTGGAGTATTACCTGATTCTGCACAGCTTTTCATGAAATGTACCCCTGCAACTTATATTGCTTCTCTCTATCGACAAGTCTTGATGAAAGAGCAGTTAGAGACCGCATTTTCAGGAAATAACAGTCTGTTACAGGAATTTCAAGAAAAAATGGGAATCCAAATCAACTGGCAAGAACTATTGACAAAGGAAGAAACATACTTTATAGTGGTTATTATCAGTCTCGTCGCTATTCTTCTTTGGCTTTTATTTGTTAAAGTGTCTAGCAAGAGAAAATAAAGATGTATTGGAGAGAAAATGAAGATTCGTTTTGAAATGAAGACAGAGTTTTCAGAAAAAGACCCACACATTTTAATTCAGGCAGCTCAATTAACCGACCAAGCAAGAGAAGTCATGGAGTATTTAGAACAATTTTCAACGACTAATCAGGTGGTCATTCCTATTCGAACGGATGATCATCTGGTTATGGTGAAAATTGAGGATCTTATTCTAGCAGATATCGATAAGAATTTGTTGACCATTTATACGGTAGACGGGATTTATAAAACTAAGGAAACATTGACAAACTTTCAGAATCGGATTAACCGGCGTAACTTTATACAGATATCACGTCATTCAATTATAAACATTGACCATCTAGAGTCATTATCGGATAGCTTTTCAGGGAACATGATGGCTAAGATGGCTCGGGGTATCAAATCGAGTGTGAGTCGGAAATACGTTAAGTCCTTAATGGATTATCTAGGTTTATAGGAGAAAATCATGAAGCGATTGATTGCTTATTTTGTATCGGGAATGCGGACGGCCTCCTTTGTTTATTTGAGTTTGGTGTTATTGGCTCAGTTTTATTCAGGTATTATCTATCCCGCACCAACGACAAAAAATATTCTAGCTTTGTTTTTGATGAGTGGAATTATGGGGGTATTGACCTTAATCCTTGAAAGGCTAGAGTTTCTTGCTTATAGTATGCGTGTAGGAGTTCATTTATTAGCGACAGCTACTATTTTAGTATTGACCTACCTATTTTTTGGCTGGGGTTCAGCATTGTTGAGTCCCTTGCTGTGGTTCTTTTTCTTGTTAATTTATGGACTGATATGGTTGTACCAGATCTGGCAAACTCACAAACTCACCCAACGAATTAATCAAGCCTTAGAAGAGAAAAGAAAGAAAACGAATCACTAATGTAGTGAGTGGATGAGGTTTGAGGAGAGTGCTAGTTTCCATATAGAGTAAATTATGATATAGTATTTTCAGCGTAAAACAAGGAGAAAGCTATGCCAGTAAATGAATATAGTCAGATGATTGGTGAGTCAATGGAAGGTTATACACCAGGTGAATTGCCTTCCATTGATTTCTTAGAAGGGCGCTACGCTCGGATAGAGGCTCTTTCGGTGGAGAAGCATGCAGAGGATTTGCTAGTTGTTTATGGTCTTGATACGCCTCCTGAGATGTGGACCTACCTCTTTCAGGAACCAGTGGCAGATATGGAGGAACTGGTCACCGTCTTAAATCAGATGTTGACTCGTAAGGACCGTTTTTACTACGTGATTATAGACAAGGCAACTGGTAAGGCCTTGGGAACATTTTCTCTCATGCGCATTGACCAGAATAACAGAGTAATAGAAGTTGGTGCCGTCACTTTTTCGCCTGCTCTTAAGGGTACGAGGATAGGGACAGAGGCCCAGTATCTTTTGGCGCGCTATGTTTTTGAGGAGCTTAACTATCGTCGCTACGAGTGGAAATGCGATGCTCTAAATCTCCCATCCAGACGAGCTGCGGAACGTTTGGGCTTTGTCTATGAAGGAACCTTTCGCCAGGCAGTCGTTTATAAGGGGCGTACGAGGGATACGGATTGGCTCTCTATTATTGATAAGGACTGGCCTCAAGTTAAAGCGCGTTTGGAAGCATGGCTGGCTCCTGAAAACTTTGATAAAGATGGACGGCAGTACAAGAGCTTGAGAGAATTCTGAGAGGTATTAGGATGATGACTATTAGAAGGCAAGAAATCGTCAAGCTAGAGGATGTTTTGCATCTCTATCAGGCAGTTGGATGGACAAATTATACACATCAACCTCAGATGTTGGAGAGAGCCTTGTCTCACTCATTAGCGATTTATCTGGCACTTGATGGCGATGCCGTGGTGGGCTTGGTCCGTTTGGTCGGAGATGGTTTCTCATCGATTTTTGTCCAGGATTTGATCGTTTTGCCTAGCTATCAGCGCCAAGGGATTGGTAGCGACTTGATGAAAGAGGCTTTAGGTAATTACAAAGATGCCTATCAAGTCCAACTGGTGACAGACCAAACAGATAAAAACTTGGGATTCTACCGTTCTCTGGGCTTTGAAACCTTATCTACTTATGATTGCACAGGAATGATTTGGGTGGATCGAAAAAGATAAAAATTATTTTTTATTAAGTAAAGTTTAAGTCTCCTCGTGTATTATATAGTTATTAGATAAAGACCTTCTAATACTCTTCGAAAATCTCACCAGCCTTCGTTAGAGTCGACTTAGCTAACTATAGTTATGCTTGCATCTATCTGCCTAGTCTGATTTCGATTTTCATTGAGTACCCTTTATTTAATGAAATCCTAAACTTTTCTTTTTCATCATAATCTCCTAAAAAAGCCACCCAATCAGGTGGCTTTTTTATGGCTTGGAGAGGAAAATTTTTTTAAAAAATGACAAATCATAGAAAAAGTTAAGTTAGCTTTAAGATTCATCTTGTATTATATAATCATTAAATAAAGACCTCCTAACTTTATTTAATGAAATCCTAAACTTTTCTTTTTCATAATAATCTCCCTAAAGAAGCCACCCAATCAGGTGGCTTTTTTGTTTGTAGGCTGGATTTTTGCTATAATAGGAACATGAGTAGAATTTTAGATAATGAAATCATGGGTGATGAGGAGTTGGTAGAACGTACCCTCCGTCCCCAATATTTACGTGAATATATCGGTCAGGACAAGGTCAAGGATCAGCTGCAAATCTTTATCGAAGCTGCTAAAATGCGGGATGAGGCGCTGGACCATGTTCTTTTGTTTGGCCCTCCAGGACTTGGGAAAACGACTATGGCTTTTGTCATTGCCAATGAACTGGGAGTCAACCTCAAGCAAACGTCTGGTCCTGTCATTGAAAAAGCAGGTGACTTGGTAGCGATTTTGAATGATTTGGAGCCGGGAGATGTCCTCTTTATTGACGAGATTCATCGCCTGCCCATGTCGGTGGAAGAGGTGCTTTATAGTGCTATGGAGGACTTTTACATTGACATCATGATTGGGGTTGGAGAGGGTAGTCGCAGTGTTCATCTGGACTTGCCACCTTTTACCTTGATTGGTGCGACGACCCGTGCGGGTATGCTTTCCAATCCTCTTCGGGCACGTTTTGGGATTACAGGTCATATGGAATACTATGCCCATGCTGACTTGACAGAAATTGTCGAACGAACGGCAGATATTTTTGAGATGGAAATCACTCATGAAGCAGCTGCTGAGCTGGCCTTGCGCAGTCGAGGAACTCCTCGTATCGCCAATCGTCTCCTCAAGCGCGTGCGCGACTTTGCGCAGATTATGGGGAATGGGGTTATCGATGATGTTATTACCGATAAGGCATTAACCATGCTGGATGTTGACCATGAAGGATTGGATTATGTGGATCAAAAAATCCTCCGCACCATGATTGATTTGTACGGTGGTGGACCTGTCGGTTTAGGAACCCTTTCGGTTAATATTGCCGAGGAGCGTGAGACGGTAGAAGATATGTACGAACCCTACCTCATCCAGAAAGGCTTTATCATGCGAACTCGTTCTGGACGGGTGGCGACAGCTAAGGCATATGAGCATTTAGGTTATGATTACAGTGAAAAATGAGCAAGATATTCTAAAGGTTTTTAGAAAAAATTCAGATATGATGGCTATTCTGACCATCATTCGTGACCTTGATCTGAAAGACTCGTGGTTGGCGGCAGGTTCTGTCAGGAATTTCATCTGGAATCTCTTATCAGACAAATCGCCTTTTGATAGTGAGACGGATGTGGATGTGATTTTCTTTGATCCAGATGTTTCTTATGAGGAAACAGTATCCCTAGAGAACAAGCTGAGAGAGGATTTTCCTCAGTACCAGTGGGAGTTTAAAAATCAGGTCTATATGCATCTGCACAGTCCTCACACTGCGCCCTATACCAGTTCCCGTGATGCTATGAGTAAGTATCCCGAGCGTTGCACGGCGGTAGGCCTTCGCTTGAATGAAGATTCCACTTTAGAGCTCTTTGCCCCCTATGGTTTGGAGGATATTTTAAAGTTTCAAGTTTCTCCGACACCTCATTTCCTAGATAATGAGGAGCGAATGAAACTCTATCAAGAACGGTTGTCAAAGAAAAAATGGCAAGAAAAATGGAAAAATCTGACTTTCTCAAAAAACTTAAGAAAAATTTAAGTTAGGGACGGTATACTAGGTTTATAAGTTAAGAAGAACTTAACTTAAACTCCTAAAACTTTTTCATAATAATCTCCCTATAAAATTAAGTCGCCCAATCAGGCGGCTTATTTTTTGTCTGTATGGAGAGCTAATAACTTAGCAATAGAAGAAAATAGGGAAATATGGTATAATGAAACGATAGATTTTTGAATAGGAATAAGATCATGTTTGGATTTTTTAAGAAAGATAAAGCTGTAGAAGTTGAGGTTCCAACACAGGTTCCTGCTCATATTGGCATCATCATGGATGGGAATGGTCGCTGGGCTAAAAAACGGATGCAACCACGGGTTTTTGGTCATAAGGCGGGGATGGAAGCCCTCCAAAAGGTGACAAAGGCAGCTAACAAGATGGGAGTTAAGGTCATCACGGTTTATGCCTTTTCAACGGAGAATTGGACACGCCCAGATCAAGAGGTCAAGTTTATCATGAACTTGCCAGTCGAGTTTTATGATAACTACGTCCCTGAATTACATGCAAATAATGTTAAGATTCAGATGATTGGGGAGACAGACCGTCTGCCTAAGCCGACTTTTGAAGCTTTGAAAAAAGCAGAGGAATTGACCAAGAACAACACAGGCTTGATTCTCAATTTTGCGCTCAATTATGGTGGTCGAGCTGAAATTACGCAGGCTCTTAAGGGCTTGGCTCAAGATGTTCTAGATGCTAAAATCAACCCTAGTGACATCACTGAAGATATGATTGGGGACTATCTTTTCACGCAACACCTGCCAAAGGATTTGCGGGATCCTGATTTGATTATCCGTACGAGTGGTGAGTTGCGTTTGAGTAATTTCTTGCCATGGCAAGCAGCTTATAGTGAGCTTTACTTTACGGATACCTTGTGGCCTGATTTTGATGAAGCCGCCTTGCAGGAAGCTATTGCTGCTTTTAACCATCGCAATCGCCGTTTTGGAGGAGTTTAGGAGAAGATATGACCAAGGATTTACAAAAGAGAACATTGTTTGCGGTATTGGCCCTGGCGATTTTCCTTCCAGTCTTGTTTGCAGGAGGGCTCTTGTTGCAGATAGGGATTGGCTTGTTAGCGATGCTAGGCGTCCATGAACTCTTGCACATGAAGGAACTAAAGACTATGACCATTGAGGGTGCTTTGACTCTCTTTGCGACCTTCGCCCTCACAGTCCCTTTAGAAAATTACCTAACTTTTTTGCCTGTTGATGGAAATGTGGTTGCCTATAGTGTTCTGATTACCATAATGCTAGGGACAACCGTTTTCAGTAAAAACTATACCATTGAAGATGCCGCTTTTCCAATTGCTGTGAGTTTTTATGTTGGTTTTGGTTTCAATGCCTTACTAGATGCCCGGGTGGCAGGTTTTGACAAGGTTCTTCTGGCTCTTTTTATCGTTTGGGCGACAGATAGCGCAGCCTACCTGACGGGGGTGAATTTTGGCAAGCATAAGTTAGCCCCGAGAGTTTCTCCTAATAAGAGTATTGAAGGCTTTGTCGGGGGTATTCTAGGTGCGGTACTGATTACAGTGATTTTCATGTTAGTGGATAGCACAGTTGCTCTTCCTTATGGAATTTATAGAATGAGTCTCTTTGCTGCATTCTTCAGTGTGGCCGGTCAGTTTGGTGACTTGATTGAGAGTGCCATGAAACGCCATTTCGGTGTCAAGGATTCTGGAAAATTTATCCCTGGACATGGCGGTGTGTTGGATCGCTTTGACAGCATGCTGATTGTATTTCCAATGATGCACTTATTTGGCCTGTTTTAAAGAAAGGAATATTGAATGATTGGATTGTTAACCTTTATCCTCGTTTTTGGGATTATCGTGGTGGTGCATGAGTTTGGACATTTTTATTTTGCTAAGAAATCAGGCATTTTAGTCCGTGAGTTTGCTATTGGTATGGGTCCCAAGATTTTTGCCCATATCGGTAAGGATGGCACGGCCTATACCATTCGGATCCTTCCTCTAGGAGGCTATGTTCGTATGGCTGGTTGGGGTGATGATGCGACAGAAATTAAGACAGGAACTCCAGTCAGTTTAACACTTGCAGAGGATGGTAAGGTCAAACGGATCAACCTCTCAGGGAAGAAGTTGGATCAAACGGCTCTTCCTATGCAGGTAACCCAGTTTGACTTTGAAGACAAGCTCTTCATTAAAGGCTTGGTCTTGGAAGAAGAAAAGACCTTTGCAGTGGATCACGATGCAACAGTTGTTGAGGCAGATGGGACCGAAGTGCGCATTGCCCCTCTGGATGTACAGTACCAAAATGCTTCTATCTGGGGTAAGCTCATCACCAACTTTGCAGGTCCCATGAATAACTTTATCTTAGGTGTTATTGTTTTTTGGATCCTGATCTTTTTGCAGGGTGGTGTTAGAGACACTCAGACCAATCTCTTTCATGTCATGCCAGAGGGAGCTTTGGCTAAGGTAGGTATAGCTGAGACCGCCCAAATCACCAAGGTCGGCTCGCATGAGGTTAAGAATTGGCAAGATTTGACCCAGGCTGTGGAGGCTGATACCAAGGACAAGACCGCTCCGACCTTGGATGTGACCATCTCTGAAAATGGTAGCGAAAAACAAGTTACTGTGACTCCAGAAGAGAATCAAGGACGCTATATTCTCGGGGTTCAACCGGGGGTCAAGTCAGACCTCCTATCCATGTTTTTTGGTGGATTTACAACCGCTGCTGACTCAGGGTTCCGTATCCTTTCAGCTCTGAAAAACTTGATTTTCCATCCAGATTTGAACAAACTCGGTGGTCCCGTTGCCATTTTTAAGGCAAGTAGCGATGCTGCTAAAAATGGTCTTGAGAATGTCCTCTACTTCCTAGCTATGATTTCTATTAATATCGGAATTTTTAATTTGATTCCGATCCCGGCTTTGGATGGTGGAAAGATTGTGCTCAATATCCTAGAGGCTATCCGCCGGAAACCCCTTAAACAAGAAATTGAAACCTATGTCACTATGGCTGGTGTAGTTATCATGGTTGTCTTGATGCTAGCTGTGACCTGGAATGACATTATGCGACTCTTCTTTTAGATAATCGAGGAATATTATGAAACAAAGTAAAATGCTAATCCCAACGCTTCGCGAAATGCCAAGCGATGCTCAAGTTATCAGCCACGCCCTTATGTTGCGTGCTGGTTATGTTCGTCAAGTTTCTGCCGGTGTTTATTCTTACCTACCACTTGCTAACCGTGTGATTGAAAAGGCTAAGAACATTATGCGCCAAGAGTTTGATAAGATTGGTGCAGTAGAGATGTTGGCTCCTGCCCTTCTCAGTGCTGATCTTTGGCGTGAATCAGGTCGTTATGAAACCTATGGTGAAGACCTTTATAAACTGAATAATCGTGAAAAGTCAGACTTTATCCTAGGTCCGACCCACGAAGAAACTTTTACAGCTATTGTTCGTGACTCTGTGAAATCTTACAAGCAATTGCCACTCAACCTTTACCAAATCCAACCGAAATACCGTGATGAAAAACGTCCACGTAACGGGCTTCTCCGTACGCGTGAATTTATCATGAAAGACGGATATAGTTTCCATGCCAACTATGATAGTTTGGATGTGACTTATGACGAATACAAGGCGGCCTACGAACGAATTTTCACTCGCAGTGGCTTGGACTTCAAGGCTATCATCGGTGACGGTGGTGCCATGGGTGGTAAGGATAGCCAAGAATTTATGGCCATCACTCCTGCTCGTACAGACCTTGACCGCTGGGTTGTCTTGGACAAGTCAGTTGCTTCATTTGATGAAATTCCTGCAGAAGTACAAGAAGAAATCAAGGCAGAATTGCTCAAATGGATGGTTTCTGGTGAAGACACCATTGCCTACTCAAGTGAGTCTAGCTATGCGGCTAACTTGGAAATGGCAACAAACGAATACAAACCAAGCAACCGTGTCGTTGCGGAAGAAGAAGTGACTCGAGTGGAAACTCCAGGTGTTAAATCCATCGATGAAGTGGCAGCCTTCCTTAACGTGCCAGAAGAGCAAACAATCAAAACCCTCTTCTACATGGCAGATGGTGAGCTTGTTGCAGCCCTTCTAGTTGGAAATGACCAACTCAATGAAGTCAAGTTGAAAAACCACTTGGGTGCAGATTTCTTTGACGTTGCGAGCGAGGAAGAAGTAGCAAATGTTATCTCAGCTGGCTTTGGTTCGCTTGGCCCAGTTGCTTTGCCAGAAAATGTCAAAATCATTGCTGACCGCAAGGTGCAAGATGTTCGCAATGCTGTTGTAGGGGCTAACGAAGATGGCTACCATTTGACGGGTGTGAACCCAGGTCGCGACTTTACTGCAGAATATGTGGATATCCGTGAAGTTCGTGAGGGTGAAATTTCACCAGACGGACAAGGTGTTCTAAACTTCGCGCGTGGTATTGAGATCGGTCATATTTTCAAACTCGGAACTCGCTACTCAGCAAGCATGGGTGCAGATGTTTTGGATGAAAATGGTCGTGCTGTGCCAATCATCATGGGTTGTTACGGTATCGGTGTTAGTCGTCTCCTCTCAGCAGTTATGGAACAACACGCTCGCCTCTTTGTCAACAAAACGCCAAAAGGTGAATACCGTTACGCTTGGGGAGTTAACTTTCCTAAAGAATTGGCGCCATTTGATGTGCATTTGATTACTGTCAATGTTAAAGATGAAGAAGCGCAAGCCTTGACAGAAAAATTAGAAGCCAACTTAATGGAGGCTGGTTACGAAGTCTTGACAGATGATCGTAACGAACGTGTCGGGGTTAAATTCAGCGATAGCGACTTGATTGGGTTGCCAATCCGTATCACTGTTGGGAAGAAAGCAGCTGATGGTATCGTAGAGGTTAAGATCAAGGCAACTGGGGACACAATTGAAGATCACGCAGATAACTTGCTTGAAACGCTTGAAATCCTAAGCAAGAAATAAAAACTTTAATCAGAAGAAAAACAAGGCAAAAATGTAACTAGTTTTTACCTTGTTTTTTCTATATAATGGGGAAAATGAGTAAACGAAGAGGTAAAGCTATGCTAAAATTTCCAAAGGATTTTGTCTGGGGTTCCTCAACTTCTGGACCACAGACAGAAGGACGAGTTCCTGGTGACGGCAAGGGAGACAATCTCTGGGATTATTGGTTCCAAGTAGAACCAAATCGCTACTATAATGGAATTGGACCTGACAAAACATCGACTTTTTACGAAAACTGGGAGAAGGATATTGAGCTTCTAGTAGAAACAGGTCATACAGCCTTTCGGACTTCTATCCAGTGGTCTCGACTTTTCCCGCAGGGGCGTGGAGAAGTCAATCCTCAAGGGGTGGCTTTCTACCGTCAGGTCTTTGAAGCCATTAAGGCCAAGGGCATTCGTCTCTTAGTCAATCTCTATCACTTTGACCTGCCTTTTGCCCTGCAAGAAGATGGGGATGGTTGGGAAAATAAGGCAACCATTAAGGCCTATGAAGACTATGCTCGTTTCTGTTTTGAGACCTATGGTGACTTGGTGGACCAATGGATTACCTTTAATGAGCCTATCGTTCCTGTTGAGTTTGGTTATTTTTATGATGCCCATTATCCTCATAAGGTGGATGCCAAAGTTGCGGTTCAGGTAGCTTATAACACTCAACTGGCTAGTAGTCTTGCGGTTAAGGTCTGTCATGAGATCCTGCCTGATTCTAAGATTGGGATTGTCCTCAACTTGACACCAGCCTACCCACGTAGCCAACATCCTGCGGATGTGAAAGCCGCTCGTATTGCGGATCTCTTTCAAGCCCAATCTTTCCTAGATCCGTCTGTCTTGGGAACTTATCCAGAAGAATTAGTGGAAATTTTAGCTGGGCATGATTTGCTCCCAGATTCTACAGCAGAAGAGTTGGACCTCATCCGTGAACATACAGTGGACTTCCTTGGAGTCAACTACTACCAACCTTTACGCGTCATGGCCCCACGTTTTGCTAAGCATCCTGATAGCCCGCTTTTGCCAGAGCATTTCTATGAGCCTTACGTCATGCCGGGCCGTAAGATCAATCCTCACCGTGGTTGGGAAATCTACGAGCAGGGGATTTATGATATTGCTGAAAACATCAAGGAAAACTATGGTAATATTGAGTGGATGTTGACAGAGAATGGCATGGGTGTTGAAGGGGAAGACAAGTTCCGAGAGAATGGCATGATTCAGGACGACTATCGTATTGACTTTGTCAAAGGGCATCTGCGTGAACTACATCGTGCTATCGAAGACGGTGCTAACTGTAAGGGCTACTTGATTTGGACCTTTATCGACTGCTGGTCATGGCTCAAAAGTTATAAAAATCGCTACGGTCTGGTTGAGCTTGACTTGGAAACACAGGAACGTCGCCTGAAGAAATCAGGCCACTGGTTCAAGGAACTCAGCAACCATAATGGATTTTAAGAATAAAAAGAGTGAGATGGTGTTCATCTCACTTTTTATTACAATATCATCACCAAGGTCCCAATCGTAATCAGGATACAACCAATAATTGTTTTAAACGTCAGGACATCCTGTAGGAAGAAAAAGGCTAGAACGAGGGTAAGGACGAGACTGAATTTATCTACAGCAGATACCTCAGTTGCATTGCCCATCTGTAGTGCCTTATAGTAGCAGAGCCAGGAGGCGCCAGTGGCCAAGCCAGATAAAATGAGAAAGAGCCAACTTTTTCTACTGATGTTGACAATTTCGGTCTGACTATTGGTCAAGAAAACCAAGGCCCAGGCCATAATAATGACGACGACCGTACGAATAGCAGTTGCTAGATTGGATGGAACTCCCTCAATCCCAATCTTAGCTAAAATTGACGTTAGGGCAGCAAAGATAGCAGATAAAAGTGCGAAGAAAAATCACATGGCAAATACCTCCTCTTTTTATTATAAGTAATTGATGCTGACTTGTCAGGTATCAAGTGAAATCTTGATAAAACACCAGATAGAAAAACTATACCAATTTTTATCCTTGACAAGTGAGAAAAACAATTATATACTGTTTTTGCTGATTCTGTAAAAGGGAAATCAGACTATACCAATTTAAGGAGAAAGCACAGCTAGTCTGTGTCGTATATACTATGTGTGGAATTGTTGGTGTTGTTGGAAACACAAATGCAACTGATATTTTGATTCAAGGGCTTGAAAAGCTCGAATACCGTGGCTATGATTCTGCGGGGATTTTTGTCCTAGGTGGTGCTGAAAATCACCTAGTCAAGGCTGTCGGTCGTATCGCAGAATTGTCTGCCAAGACAGCTGGCGTTGAGGGAACAACTGGTATCGGACATACGCGTTGGGCGACTCATGGTAAACCAACGGAAGATAACGCTCACCCACACCGCTCTGAGACAGGACGTTTTGTCTTGGTGCACAATGGCGTGATTGAGAACTACCTTGAAATCAAGGAAGCATACCTTGCAGGTCACCACTTCAAGGGGCAAACAGATACGGAAATCGCCGTTCACTTGATTGGAAAATTTGCGGAAGAGGATGGTCTCTCAGTTCTTGAAGCCTTCAAAAAAGCCCTTCACATCATCCGTGGTTCTTATGCCTTTGCCTTGGTTGACTCTGAAAATCCAGATGTCATCTATGTCGCTAAGAACAAATCACCACTTTTGATTGGTCTTGGAGATGGCTACAACATGGTATGCTCAGATGCTATGGCTATGATTCGTGAAACTAACCAATACATGGAAATCCATGACCAAGAATTGGTAATTGTCAAGGCTGATAGCGTCGAAGTGCAAGACTATGATGGCAATCGCCGTGAACGTGCTAGCTACACTGCGGAGCTTGACTTGTCAGATATCGGTAAGGGAACTTACCCTTACTACATGCTCAAGGAAATTGATGAGCAACCAACGGTTATGCGTAAACTCATCCAAGCCTACACAGATGAGACCGGTCAAGTTGTCGTTGACCCAGCTATCATCAAGGCTGTTCAAGAGGCAGACCGCATCTATATCCTCGCAGCTGGAACATCTTACCACGCAGGATTTGCTTCTAAGAAGATGCTGGAAGAATTGACAGATACTCCAGTTGAACTTGGAATCTCTTCTGAGTGGGGCTACGGTATGCCACTTCTCAGCAAGAAACCACTCTTTATCTTTATCAGTCAGTCTGGTGAAACAGCGGATAGCCGTCAGGTTTTGGTTAAGGCTAATGAAATGGGCATTCCAAGCTTGACAGTGACAAACGTGCCAGGTTCAACTCTTTCTCGTGAAGCCAACCATACTATGCTTCTTCACGCAGGTCCTGAAATTGCTGTAGCATCAACCAAGGCCTACACAGCACAAATCGCAGCTCTTGCCTTCCTAGCAAAAGCAGTCGGAGAAGCAAATGGCAATGCCAAAGCCCAAGCCTTTGACCTGGTTCATGAGTTGTCAATCGTAGCTCAGTCTATCGAATCAACTCTTTCAGAAAAAGAAACCATTGATGCCAAGGTTCGCGACCTTCTTGAAACAACTCGCAATGCCTTTTACATCGGACGTGGTCAAGACTACTATGTAGCAATGGAAGCTAGTCTCAAACTCAAAGAGATTTCTTACATCCAGTGTGAAGGCTTTGCGGCAGGAGAACTCAAGCACGGAACCATTGCCTTGATTGAAGAGGGAACGCCTGTCTTGGCCCTCTTGTCAGATCCAGTCCTTGCCAACCATACTCGTGGAAATATCCAAGAGGTTGCAGCCCGTGGTGCTAAGGTTCTCACTATCGCAGAAGAAAATGTTGCTAAAGAGACAGATGATATCGTCCTTACGACCGTCCACCCTTACCTATCGCCAATCTCAATGGTCGTACCAACACAATTGGTTGCCTACTTCGCAACGCTACACCGTGGCCTTGATGTGGACAAACCACGTAACCTTGCCAAGTCAGTAACAGTAGAATAAACTAAGAAAGTCTAGTTCATCTAGACTTTTTTGCTCTCTCTTGATATACTTGAGTGAGGAGTATTTTTGCTTGGCTTTAATTTTTTATAAGGAGAAGAAAATGAAGAAGAAAAAAAGTATTATTGCTATGCTGGTTGGTATCATCTTATCTAGTTCTTTCTTAATCCGGACAGTTTTGATCCATCAGCAGAGACAAGCGAAAAAGCAAAACCTGGAACGGATTGCTGCAGTGCAAGAGACGGTTCAGTCTCAAGATCAAAAGAAAGCTGAAGAGCAGAAAGAACACTTTAAAAAGGCATTTGAAGGTATAGATAGAACTTCCATTCAAATGAAAGACTACGATAGCCACACAAAGATTAATGCGGACTACAGTTTTGGTACAAAGGATGGAGTACACTACCTAGTAGAATTAAAAACAGGGAATAAAGTAGCTTTGGAAGGTGTGGACAAGGCCTTTCCATTGTCGATCAAAAACGAGGACGAAAATAGCACGGAGCTTGCCCTGGTTGTCCGTAAAGACCAAGCCTGGTACATGATTGATACAAAGGGTGAGACGATTTACACTTTTGAACAAACAGAATTGACAGAAAACTCGAAGTTGACTTTGAAAGACAATAAACTACAGGTAGAATAAACTAAGAAAGTCTAGTTGATCTAGGCTTTTTCTAATGAGCAAATTCATTGAAAATAAAACTAATTAGTGCTAAAATACCCTAAAACTAAAAGAGATAGCGAGGAAACAGGATGGTAGAATTAGGGATTTCAACATTTGGTGAAACAACCGCTCTGGAAGCGACTGGGCAGATTTACAATCATGATGAACGCATTCGTCAGTTGGTGGCAGAGATAGAGCTGGCTGATAAGGTTGGCTTGGATGTGTACGGGATTGGGGAGCATCATCGGGAGGACTTTGCGGTATCGGCGCCAGAGCTTGTTCTTGCAGCTGGGGCAGTCAATACCAAGAAGATTCGTTTGACCAGTGCAGTCTGCATTCTCTCGAGTATGGATCCGATTCGCTTGTTCCAACAATATGCCACCATCGATGCTTTGTCAAATGGCCGTGCGGAGATTATGGCAGGGCGTGGTTCATTCACCGAGTCTTTCCCACTGTTTGGCTATGACTTGAAAGACTATGAAGCTCTCTTTGATGAAAAGTTAGAACTGCTTCAACTAGCAAATGAAAGCACCAAAGTGAACTGGCAGGGGCAATTGACTCAAAGCATTGCTGGAAAAGAAGTTTATCCCCGTCCAGTTCAGGGGAAATTACCATTGTGGGTGGCGACAGGTGGTCATGTAGAGTCAACAGTGAAGATTGCTCGGGCGGGGCTGCCTATTGTATATGCCATTATCGGTGGTAATCCGCGTTACTTCAAGAAATTGATTCAAGCTTATCGTGAGATTGGCAGGGAAACCGGTCATGCTGAAAAAGACATGAAAGTGGGCGCTCATTCTTGGGGCTGGATTGCTGAAAATGGAGAGCAGGCTGTAAAAGATTATTTCCATCCGACCAAGCAAGTGGTGGATGCGATTTCCAAGGACCGTCCACACTGGCAGGAGTTGACCTATCAGCAATATTTGGAGCAAGTTGGGCCAAATGGAGCTATGTTTGTGGGCAATCCAAATCAGGTAGTAGAAAAATTGATTCGCATGATTGAGGATTTAGATTTAGACCGCTTTATGCTCCATCTACCGCTTGGTTCTATGCCACATGATCAAGTTTTGAGAGCTATTGAACTCTTCGGCACGCAAGTGGCGCCGAAAATACGTGCTAACTTTGCCATGAAAGAGAGGATATAAAAAAATTCAATCGGTTGAGTCGATTGGTGAGGAACACCCATGGATTCAGCAACAGGTGGAAGTGGTACAAGCGATAGAGCATACTATCTAGTGGAATATATACTTGTTTATACCAAGTACAAGATAAAATAGCAAAAAAGACGATTTCCGCTTGGAAATCGTCTTTTTTCGCTATTCTCGCAAATACGATATCTTGTGGTTGGTGTAAACTGGTATATAGCTCTTTTATTTATCAAAACCTTGTAAGTTTTTTTGGCGCTCTTCAGTTTGACCCTTGGCATCCAATTTATTACCATTGTAGACAGTGCTTTCCCATGATCCGTACATTGGGTTAGGGAAAATGATGAATTTCTCACCAAACTCTTTTTGTAATTCCTCTAATTTTTGGTCGCGCTCAGTTTCAGAGGTCTTTGAAAACTCTGCAAAGTCCACAAGATTGTCTCCTAGTAGCATGACTAAGTTGGTTTTTTCTTGGACTGCTTGTCTACGACCTTCTTTAGATTTGACGCCTTTTTCTAAGAACATGAGATGATCGCGGCTTTGTACAGGAATCCCTTCATTTTCTAGGTTTTTGATCGTATCATCTACCTGATCTATCGTGCGGTCAGATACATAGTAAATTTGGACACCGTTTTGGTCTGCAAATTGGAGGAAGTCTTTAGCACCTGGTACAGCCTTGGCTGCGGCTTTTTTTACCCAGACATCCCAGTTTTCTGGGGTAAATGCTGTTCCGTCTTTGACATTTTGCGCTTGATAAGGGCTATTGTCTAATACAGTTTCGTCCAAGTCCAAAACGATAGAGTAGGGTTTATCTGTCTGTGTTTTTAGTAGTTCTTTCAAACGATCAGTAGCGACATTATAGCCTTGTAGATAGAGTGCCTTGGTTTCAGCTGCTTTTTGATACCAAAGAGTTGACATAGTATTTTCTCTTGAACGCAACTGATCATAGGTCATTGTAACCTGATTATCAGATGTACTACTTTGTGTTGTCTGTGAATTTGCCGAATTTGTGCCACAGCCAGTCAGTAAAATGACGGAAGCAAGTGTAGAAGCAATTGTAATGGTAACTTTGGATATTTTCATAATCCCATCCTCCTAATAATAGTCTACTAATATTGTAGCGTTTTCACGGGATTTGTGCAAGGAAATATCGAGAGAAAATAAATTTTTCAGTAGTAATTTGGTATTAGGATAAAATTATATACTTAATTTTGGAATGAAGATGGATATAAAAAAATCCAATCGGCTTGATAGAAAATCTATATCAGCTCCTTTTTGAAAAATAGATGAAAATAAAATGAATCTTTGAAAGGCTAGTAATATCAAGCTTTTCAGGGATTTTTTCTTCATAGATATAAAAAATTCCAATCGAGTTGATAGTCAATATATATTGGGAAAAGGGGAAAAGGAGTGGTAAGATGGTTTCAATCCAAATGGAAGGAGAAAGGTATGGCAAGTAAAAGAGATCTAGTCTTTAGAGCGATTCGAGGCGATGAAGTGGAAAGAGTTCCTGTGGGATTTTGGTTTCATTTTGTAACACTCGAAGAAAAGGGACAGGGATTAAATAATCCACGTATCTTTCAAAAAAGTGTTGATGGGCATCGCAACTATGTGGAAAGGATTCGCCCTGATTTTGTTAAAATTATGAGTGACGGTTTTTTCCTTTATCCAAGTAATGTCTATAATCCTAAGATTGCAAGCATTCAGGAGCTGACTTCTATTGAGTCGATTGGTGAGGGACACCCATGGATTCAGCAACAAGTGGAAGTGGTACAAGCGATTCGAGAGACCTTTACCGAAGAGATTGCTTCTTTCTACAATATCTTTTCACCGATCTCCTACCTCAAGCGCTGGTTCCGTACAGAAACCTCTCGAGGAGATAAGAAAGTGGCTAATCTATTGCTTGAAAATCCTGAGCAATTCAGAGCGATTCTAGATGTGATTGCAGGAGATATTGCTGTCCTAACTCAGAAAATCATCCAGCAAGGTGGGGTCGATGGGATTTACCTCAGCACCCAGGAAATTCAAGATGAGCGCATCACACTAGCACTCTATCAAACCTATATCGAACCGAGCAATATAGCGGTTTTGGAGGCAGCCAATCAGGTTGGTGGGACCAATATCCTCCATATCTGTGGATTTGAAGGTGCAAGCAATGATGTGACGATATTTAAGGATTATCCAGCGCAAGTTGTCAACTGGGCGACCCACCATGAGGATGTTAGTTTGACACAGGGTCAGGAGTTGTTCCCAGGCAAGGCCGTTTTAGGTGGATTTGAAAATGGCAAGAAAAGCCTGCTTTATCAAGGTTCCAAGGCGGAATTGCAAGATGAAACAAGACGGTTGCTGGCTGAAGCGGGTCGTAAAGGCGTTCTTCTGGGAGCTGACTGTACTGTTCCAGATGACTTTGACTTAGAGAGGTTGGACTGGATTCGGCAGGCAGCTGTTCTCTAAAAGGAGGAGCTATGAAAAGTAAAAGATGGGGCATCTTCATTGCAGTTGTCGGTTTGCTGGCCTTGGTTGCCATAAGAATCGTAAAAAATCAGCACTGCAAAAATGGAGAGAGATGTCGTGGAGTTCAGGATTTTTCCAAGTCCAGTCTCCCCTTTCTACGCTCGAATGATATCGCAAGCAGTTTATTAGTTGAAAAAGTAAGAAATGGAGAATAAGAATGTCAGAAAAAAGAGAATGGGTTTTAAAAGCATTTAGAGGTGAAAAGGTTGATCGTGTGCCAGTTGGCTTTTGGCACCATTTCACATCCGAAGACGAATGGCTAGACGGTTTCTCAAATCCAGCCATTATCGAGAAGAATACCGAGGGCCATAAGCGCTTTATCCGAGAAGTTCAGCCGGACTTTATCAAACTCATGAGTGATGGCTACTTTGCTTATCCAAATCCAGCGATTGCCAAAGGAAAATCACTTCAAGAATTGGCGACCATTCAACCACTCGGACCAGATCAAGCTTGGATAAAAGAGCAGGTGGCCTTGGTTAAGAAAATCAAGCAAGAGTTTACAGAAGATATCGTTGCGATTTACAATATTTTTGCTCCTGTTACCTATCTCAAGTGGCTACTAGGGGAAGTGTCTGGCGGAGATGACCTTATTGCGAACTTTCTGGTGGAAGATCCTGAAGCTCTGAAGAAGGTGTTGGATGTGATTGCAGAAGATATTGCTAGTCTCAGCCGAGCTGTCATCAAAGAGGCTGGTGCTGACGGAATCTACCTCAGCGTGCAAAGTATCCAAGATCAACGAGTGTCGGCAGCAGATTATCAAGCCGTCATTGCACCTAGCGAGATAACGGTTCTGGAAGCAGCTAGTGCTGTTGGTGGTGTCACTGTTCTTCATATCTGTGGCTACGAGGGGGCGCGAAATGATATTCATCTTTTTGCAGACTATCAAGCCCAAGTCTTTAACTGGGCTGTAGGACCAGAAGGAATCACTCTCAAGGAAGGTCGTGAGATTTTCAAGGGACGTACGGTTCTTGGAGGATTCGAAAATGGTAAGACAGGCTTGCTGTATACTGGTAGCAAGGACGCCATTCAGGCTGAGGCAAAGAAACTAGTTGCAGAAGCTGGAGAACAGGGCCTGGTACTTGGGGCAGATTGTACCATTCCAAGTGATATCGCAGTTGAACGTATCCAGTGGGTGAGAGAAGCGCTTGAAAACTAAAGGAGAAAAAGATGAGTAAAAAAGCATGGATTATCGGTGGTGTAGCAGTTGTTGCAGTAATTGGGGCAACGATTATCGGGAGAAGTTTAGCTGGCGCTCCAGCTAAGGAGGGAGAAATGGCTTCGTCTGCTGAAGTCATAACCTTGAAGGTTGCTCATACACAAAACTACGTACCTTATGACTTTGTCAATGAAAAAGGGGAATCAGATGGTTATGAAGTAGCTGTTTTGAAGGCTGTTGATGAGAAGTTGGCAAACTATCAATTTGAATATACGGGTACCAGTGATGACGACCTCTTGATTGGTCTGGAATCAGGCAAGTATGACATCGGAACCAAGGGAGCTTGGTACACAGAAGAACGAGCTAAAAAGTTTGTCATTCCATCTGAACCAGTCGGAGCGAGCATCATCGGATTTACTGTCAGAAAAGAAGATGAACAGAAATACAAAACCATTGATGACTTTGCAAAGAATAAAGGGAAATTGGTTCCCATCTCTCCACAGAATGCTCAATGGAATGTCATCACCAGCTACAACGAAAAACATCAGAACGCACCGATTGAGCTAACAGCAGCGGAATCCTTCAAAGTGGCAGATGCCTATGCCTGGGTCTTAGAAGGACGTTATGATGCCTTCTTTGATATCAAACTGTCCTTTGAAAAAGCAGTTACCGCAGAAGATGGCCCTTACCACCAATATGCGGACAAACTCAGCTGGTTCCCATATAAGGGGATTCCAACTTATCCCTTGATTCACCGTGATGAAAAGGGTGAGAAATTTGCTAAAGAATATGAAAAAGCAATCAAAGGGTTGAAAGAAGATGGCACGCTTGCTAAGCTATCTCAGCAATACTTTAAAGAAGATGTCTTTAGTTACGTAGACAAAGACTAGACCAGAAATTCCAAGACTAGAAAGGGTTTTGCATGGTTTCTTATGATTTTTCCAAGGTCTTTCAGTTTTTGCCGACCTTATGGCAGGCGCTTCCTATGACCTTGTCCATTCTCTTTTTTACTACTCTTCTTGGTTCCCTTTTTGGAGTCCTCTTGGCCTGGGTACAAGTAGGAGAAGACAAGAGTTTTGCAGCGATTTCCAAAGGCTATATCTTTACCCTTCGTTGTACACCGCCGATTGTCTTACTTTTTCTAGTCTTTTATGGCTTGCCAGAATTTCTGAAATGGTGGCTTGGTTTGGATATCAACAACTGGTCTAAAACTATTTTTGTTCTCCTGACGATGATTCTCTTGTTTGCGGCTATTGTTGCCGAGGTTTTCAAGGCGGCCTATCAAGCTATTCCAAAGGGGCAGACAGAGGCCGGGCTTAGTATTGGTTTGACTCCAAGTCAGACTTTTTTGAGAATCATTTTTCCCCAAGCTTTTCAAGTTGCTCTTCCCAATATAACAACTGCTATTCTCAATCTCATGCGAGATGCTGCCTTGGCCTATACGATTGGTTTCGTTGATGTTATGGGTGCGGGCAATCTCTTGATCAGTCGCAATTTAGGGAACTACTCGCTGGAAACCTATACGGCAGTTGCACTTCTTTACTGGGGGAGTGCCTTGGTTATTTCTAGCTTGAGTCGTTTGCTTGAGAAGTCTTTGGAAACAAAAGGGAGGTAAGAAATGGATATAGACTATATTGTAAAGACCTTTCTGGAGACCTTGAAGGGTGTGCCAATCACCCTGATTATCATGATTGTGGCTATGGTCTTAAGCTTTTTACCGGCTCTATTTTTAGCATTGGGACAGATCTACAAGGTTCGAGGGGTGAGGAGTTTTTCTCTGGTCTATCTGGCCTTTATCCGAGCGACTCCTCCGATTTTATTGATTCTCTTCTTTTATAGTTTGTTTCCAAGTTTGCTGAATCAATTTCTCAAAAGCATAGGAAGTGACTTTGATATTTTCAAGCTTGATCCTCTCTATTATGCCTTTATCATTTATAGTTTGATGACAGTCGGGAGTTTATCGGAGATTTTGCGTTCAGCGATCTTGACGGTGGACAAGGGACAATTAGAGGCGGCGCATGCGATTGGGCTGACTACGACCCAAGCCTATCTAAGGATTGTTTTTCCTCAAGCCCTGCGCTCAGCCTTGCCTAACTTGGCCAATCTGGTGATTAATATCGTCAAAGGGACCTCCTTGGTCTTTGTCATGACCATCAAGGATATCACTGCTATTGCCCGTGTGGAGGCGTCCTACGGTTACCAGTATTTTGAGTCTTATTTTGTGATCTTTTTGCAGTATATTTTGATCTGTGGTTTGATTCAGTGGGGCTTTTCCCTACTGGAGAAAGGCTATGTGAAAAAAGAAAAGAGAGCAAAAGCATCTAGCGCGCGTTTTGTATAGGAGGACAGGATGTTACAAGTAGAACATATCGCAAAAACATTTGGTGAGAGGCAGGTCCTGGAGGATGTCAATCTCCAGGTCAACCAAGGGGATGTCGTCGTTATCTTAGGACCATCAGGTTCGGGGAAAACGACCTTTCTCCGTTGTCTCAACCACTTAGAAAAAGCTGACAGTGGCCGTTTGACCTTGGCAGGAAAAACTTATGACTTAGCCAAATTAAGCAAGAAAGACATTCTAGAAATTCGCCAAAAAACAGCCTTTGTTTTCCAACACTACAATCTATTTGCAAACAAAACTGCTCTGGAAAATATTCTAGAAGGCCTAATCGTCGCTCGTAAAGTTCCCAAGGAAGAAGCGCTCAAACGTGCAGAATCTGCCTTGGAAAAAGTTGGTTTACTTGCTTATAAGGACTACTACCCTTCACAACTATCTGGAGGGCAACAACAACGAATAGGAATTGCGCGTGCTATTGCCGTCAAGCCCGAGGTCATTTTGCTGGATGAACCAACATCAGCACTAGACCCTGAGTTGGTTGGAGATGTTTTGGATGTTCTGAAACAGTTGGCGGGAGAAGGTGTGACCATGGTGGTCGTCACGCATGAGATGGGATTTGCTAGAGATGTCGCAAACCACGTTATTTTCATGGATGGAGGCCGTATCGTAGAGGAGAACAATCCCCACGATTTCTTTAGTCGTCCACAAGAAGAACGAACCAAGCAGTTTCTGGCTCGTATCTTATCAGACGCTAGCTATAGTGTAGAATATATGATTTGATAGATAAGTGTATCATAAAAACAACACCCCATGACTAGAAGATTCTTCTGACCATGGGGTGATTTCTCTATAGGAGGGCTAGGTTATTTCTTTTTCTTGTTTTTTATCAACCATCCAAGTCCGAGAAGGGCAAGGATGCTGAATCCAGCAAGGGCAAGGAGGGATTTGCTCTCGGTTCCTGTATTTGGAAGTTCAGCTTGTTTAGCTAGGGGAGAAGGTGTATTATCTTTGCTAGAGTTTTCTACCGATTCGTTTTGAACCGCCTCTTTTACAGATGCTTCTTGTGCTGGTTGTTCAGCTTGTGAATCAGCTGTAGCTTGGCTAGGTTTATTTTCCGCATCAGCTACTTTTGCATCTGGTTTTGCAGAATCAGGTGTAGTTTGTGGAGCTGGAGTTTGCTGTTCCGGTTTGACTACTCGGTTTGACATATTGTCTTGGCTGTTATTTTGACCGTGTCCTTGTTTTGAGCTAGAAAGGTCAAATTCTGGTTTTTCTTCCACAGCTGGGGCGACAATTGCACCGCCTTGAGAGACTCGAAGAACAGTGGCAGTAAGGGCATTTAATTTCAAGCCTTTTTCAGTCCATTCAAGACCTTGAGGGTTGGCAATTCCGACTGGCCCTGCTTGGTTTTCATCTGCTAAAACTTCAGCATTCCTGAGGTGGGCAAAGGCAGTTCCCAAATTAAATTCGCGAGCTTTTTCATCCGCATTGACAAAGACTGCGTAGATATCACCGTTTGGAGCAGTGATTTGGTAGCCAATCACCACGTCTTCTTTTTCAACACCATTTTTTCCTGGGACAGTGATGAGTTTGACGCGTTCTTTGATATCTTGTAGACTCTTGAGTCGGAAGGCGTCTGTAGATTGACGAAGAGCGATCAATCCTTTCATGTAGTCACGGCTCTTGACATTTTCAGGATATGCTTTGCTATCAGTTGCTTTGGTCCAATCAAACTTGTTGACAGCATCACTAGAGTCGTAAGAGTCATGGATAAAGTAAGGATAGACAAACGGCTTGCCGTCCTTGTCGCGCAACAAGTGAGACTTGTTTGGAACCTTATCTTCAGGAACAGGAGTCTTATAGGCTGGATCAAGGAATTGTTTGGTACGTCCATATTCCTGCCCAGAGTGGATAAAGGGAGTTCCTTGAGCAGTCAAGACCATGAGGTTTCCAAGTCGCAAACGACGATGGATCTCAGCGTAGTTTTCAGCCTTGCTTGGGTCTTTTTTGATAGACTGGGCAATGATGTCAAAGAGGGTCAAGTTATCATGGGCTGCAATATACTGGATTACATCTCCAGGATTGTCAGCCTCAAAGTTAGTTGGTTGGGCAATGAGATTTTTAAAGATGGTATTGATATCGCGTTTGCCACCTGTGATAAAGGCAGGTTGACCTTCGTTTGGATAGCCAGACTTGAGGTTGTTGCGGATGTCGTCTGAAAAGACAGCGACAGTATCTGTTTTCTTCATCCAATCTTGGTCAGCAGGTTGTACAGGTGTATTTTCATCACCAGTATAGGTTCTCCAACCTTCACCAAGCATGATGAGATTTGGATTAAGGGCTCGTGCAGCCTTGTAAGCTTCTTCGATTGAAGCCGCATCGTGGTCACCCATCATATCAAAGCGGAAACCATCTACTTTGTAAGTTTCAACCAGATACTTGATAGAGTCTACCAAGACACGTTTAGACATGTAGTGGGTAGTTCCCAAACGGCCGCCTCCGAAGCTAGTACGTGGAGTTCCGTCTGCATCCATAAAGTGATAGTAGTTTGGCTCAATATCTTCAAAAATATCAACATTTGCAGTATGGTTGTAGACCACGTCCAGGATAGCCCCCATGCCACGTTTATGGATCTCGTTGATGAGGTTTTTGAATTCTGCAATTCGTTTTTCTGGATCCTTAGGATTGCTTGAGTACATACCAGTCAAGGAGAAGTAGTTTTGAGGGTCATATCCCCAGTTGTAGTTACTGTTGCTTGAAGCGTAGGCAGACAAACGTTCATGGTTCTGCAATTCGTTGACAAAGTAGTAAGACAAGACTGGAAGGAGCTGGATATGAGTCACACCTAGGTCTTTGAGATAGTCTAGTTTTTCGATAAAGGCTTCAAAGGTACCAAATGGCTTGGTCAAGTCTTTTGCGATGGCAGGATCTGAGGTGAAGTCACGAACATGGGCTTCATAGATGACAGCATCTTCTCGCGATTTGAAGTTGCGAATCTTACCGTAGGTCAAGTCTTGTGGACCTAGTTTAGATGGGTCCACAAAGGCAGCTTTAGCGACCTTATGAGTGACATCTGTTTTTGCTAGGTCACTATTCCAAGCCGCTAATGATTTGGCATAAGGATCAAGAACGAGAACGGTTTTGCCTTGACGCTCGATTTGGTAGTGGTAGTAGTAGCCAGTGTAGTTGCTGATACCGAGATCAGAGTTTGTATCCAGAGTTTGTTTCCAGGTTCCTTTTTCTCCTTTTTCGAGGGCGACAGTTCCGACCACTTTTTCAGGGTCTTTCTTGTCATAGACAACAACGGAAACCTTATCAGCACTTGGAGACCAGAGGGTGAGATCAACACGCTTGCCATCTTCTTTTAGAGTTGCGCCGAGTGGACCATCATAACTGTAGGACTCATCCTTGAGGCGCCAGCTTGAACGTGTGGTAAAGCGGTCTGAATTGTAGCTGACAGTGTACGGGTGTTGAGTGTCAGAGAAGTCGCCGATATAGGTCACTTTCTTACCAGCTTCATCCACTTCCACGTCTGTGATAGCTACTTTATTCCCTTGGTAATCAGTGATGCCGGAGTGTTTGAGGATATCGTCTTTCTTGGCTCCAACTAGGGTAGAAAAGCTGCTTTCGATACGAGATTTAGCCACGTGTTGGGCACCAGTCAAGCGGATATCGTGCACATAGTAGGGGTTAGTGTAGATGGTTTCGTCATCATCTTTGAGGAAGATTTGACTGTGATTTTTTAGATCAGTGAATTTATAATCTTCTTTTCTGATTTTTACATCATCGCCTTTCTTGCTTTCGTCTAGTAATAAAAATCCAAATTCTCTTGCGGCTTTATTGAGTGGGATATCAATGTAACGACCATATTTTCCAGTTGCGGTAAAGTCAGTACCGTCAGGCCATTCTCCACTGCTTGGGTTCTTTACATCGCCCCAATACCAAAGAGATTTTTTGTCATAGTTGCCATCTGTGCGGTAATAGTTGACACGGACAGTTCCTGCTGGCTGAGGACGGTAGTTGTGTACCTTGTAGTTTTCATCCAGCCAGGCCTCGTTCATTTTTGGAGAGAGGCGCTCTACCGAACGGTCCCCAGTCAAGTTATCCCCTTTGGTATTGTTGATGAGGAAGCTGACTTTCTTGGCTTGCTCATTTTTGAGTTTGACATCGAGGTAATAGCCGTAGTCATCTTGCTTGGCATCCTTGAAGGACTTGGCTCCATTGGGCCAGTTTTCAGACGGCTTTTCAACATCATCCCAAGTCCAAAGACCTTGGGAATCCTTGTTTTCCTCAGGAAGTTTCTTTACATGGATGCGGAAGTAGTTGTCTGCGATGGGTTCTTCAGAAGATGTGTCTGCTTGTGGTTTTTGATCAGAACTTGGCGTTGAAGTCGGAGTATCTGCCTTCTCTTCCTTGCTGTTAGCCTGGCTTGTGCTAGCATCTTCTGTTTTAGGTGTTTCTGGTGCTGTAGTAGTTTCCACAGCTGGAGCTTCCTTTTTAGAATCAAGGGAAGCGTTTGCATTTTTTTGTTCAGAAATAGGCGTTTCCTTTTGAGTTTGACTCGTTTCAGTCTCAGTAGGGGCCTTGGTTACAGCGCTGGTATTTTCCTGAGTTTGAGGCAGGTTTTCGTTGGCCGAAATAGTTGGCATTGTAGCAGAAAGAAAGACAATGCTGGCACCAATGAGGACAGAACCAGTTCCGTTCTTCAAGGAACGGATACCATAAATCATTTTTTTCTCAGATTGAGATGGAATCTTTTTCATCACAATTCTCCTTGTGTAGTTGTTCCCTAACAGTATAGCACGAGGTAAACATTAGTGCAAGCGTTTTCCTAGTTTTTGAGAGAAAATATAATGCTTCATTCTCTTGAAATTTTTAAATAATATATAGGAAAAGATTGTTTAAAAAGTAGTAAAAAAACCTTGAAAAATCTGGCTAGATAAGGTATAATATGAGTAATCATTTGTCGTAGGTTTTGTCTGAAATATTGTCCAGACAAGGCTCACAGCAGTTAAATCTTCTGAAAAAGTCAGATTTAGCTGCTCTTTTTGTGCTTTTTTTCAGGTTTTTGAGTGCTTGTAACAAAGATTTAAAGATTCTGAAAATTTGTCAAAGGGACACGGTGATAGGGGTTTTTAAAAACCATATGACGATTAGAAAAGCCTGATTGACAAGGCTTGAAATTTATTTACAAAGGAGAATCATCTTGGCAGGACATGACGTTCAATACGGGAAACATCGTACCCGTCGTAGTTTTTCAAGAATCAAAGAAGTTCTTGACTTACCAAATTTGATTGAAATTCAAACTGATTCATTCAAAGATTTCCTAGATCACGGTCTTAAGGAAGTATTTGAAGATGTATTGCCAATTTCAAACTTCACAGAAACTATGGAGTTGGAATTTGTTGGATATGAAATCAAGGAACCAAAATACACGCTCGAAGAAGCACGTATCCACGATGCTAGCTACTCAGCACCTATTTTTGTAACCTTCCGCTTGATCAACAAGGAAACTGGCGAAATCAAGACCCAAGAAGTCTTCTTTGGAGATTTCCCAATCATGACAGAGATGGGAACCTTCATCATCAACGGTGGTGAACGTATCATCGTATCTCAGCTGGTTCGTTCTCCTGGTGTTTATTTTAACGACAAGGTAGACAAAAACGGTAAAGTTGGCTACGGTTCAACGGTTATCCCTAACCGTGGAGCTTGGTTGGAACTTGAAAGCGATTCAAAAGATATCGCCTACACTCGTATTGACCGTACCCGTAAAATTCCGTTTACGACCTTGGTTCGTGCGCTTGGTTTCTCAGGTGATGATGAAATCTTTGATATCTTCGGTGACAGCGAATTGGTTCGCAATACCGTTGAAAAAGATATCCACAAGAATCCAATGGACTCTCGTACAGACGAAGCCTTGAAAGAAATCTACGAACGCCTTCGTCCAGGTGAACCTAAGACAGCTGAAAGCTCACGTAGCTTGCTTGTAGCGCGTTTCTTTGATCCACGTCGCTACGATTTGGCAGCTGTTGGTCGTTACAAGATCAATAAAAAACTCAACGTTAAAACACGCTTGCTCAACCAAACCATTGCGGAGCCATTGGTAGACCCTGAAACTGGTGAAATCTTGGTAGAAGCTGGTACCGTTATGACTCGTAGCGTGATTGAAAGTATCGAGAGTCACTTGGATGGCGACTTGAACAAGATCGTTTATATTCCAAACGATGCAGCTGTTTTGACAGAACCGGTTGTCCTTCAAAAATTCAAGGTTGTTGCTCCAACGGACCCAGACCGTGTTGTAACCATCATCGGCAATGCCAATCCAGATGATAAGGTTCGTGTTGTAACTCCTGCAGATATCCTTGCTGAGATGAGCTACTTCCTCAACTTGGCTGAAGGTATCGGACGTGTGGATGATATCGACCACCTTGGAAATCGTCGTATCCGTGCAGTTGGTGAATTGCTTGCCAACCAAGTTCGCCTTGGTCTTTCTCGTATGGAACGTAATGTCCGTGAGCGTATGTCTGTTCAGGACAATGAAGTTTTGACGCCGCAACAAATCATCAACATCCGTCCAGTAACAGCTGCGGTTAAAGAATTCTTTGGTTCATCACAGTTGTCACAGTTCATGGACCAACACAACCCGCTTTCTGAGTTGTCTCACAAACGTCGTTTGTCGGCCTTGGGGCCTGGTGGTTTGACGCGTGACCGTGCTGGATATGAAGTCCGTGACGTGCACTATACTCACTATGGTCGTATGTGTCCAATCGAGACGCCTGAAGGACCAAACATCGGTTTGATTAATAACTTGTCATCATACGGACACTTGAATAAGTATGGCTTTGTTCAAACACCATACCGTAAGGTTGACCGTGAAACAGGTGCTGTGACCAACGAAATCGTTTGGTTGACAGCAGATGAAGAAGATGAATTTACTGTTGCGCAGGCCAACTCACGTCTGAACGAAGATGGAACTTTTGCTGAGAAAACGGTTATGGGACGTCACCAAGGGGTCAACCAAGAGTATCCAGCAGAAGTAGTTGACTACATGGACGTGTCACCAAAACAGGTAGTTGCCGTTGCGACTGCATGTATTCCTTTCTTGGAAAACGATGACTCCAACCGTGCCCTCATGGGTGCCAACATGCAACGTCAGGCTGTGCCTTTGATTGATCCCAAAGCACCTTACGTTGGTACTGGTATGGAATACCAAGCGGCTCATGACTCTGGTGCTGCTGTGATTGCTCAGTATGGTGGTAAAGTTACTTACGCAGATGCTGATAAGGTAGAAGTACGTCGTGAAGATGGTTCGCTAGACGTTTACCACATCCAAAAATTCCGTCGTTCTAACTCAGGTACTGCTTATAATCAACGTACACTTGTTAAGGTTGGCGATGTCGTTGAAAAAGGCGACTTTATCGCTGACGGACCTTCTATGGAAAAAGGTGAAATGGCGCTTGGACAAAACCCAATCGTTGCCTACATGACATGGGAAGGTTACAACTTCGAGGATGCCGTTATCATGAGCGAACGCTTGGTCAAAGACGATGTCTACACATCTGTCCACCTTGAAGAATACGAATCAGAAACCCGCGATACAAAGCTTGGGCCTGAAGAAATTACTCGAGAAATTCCAAACGTTGGTGAAGATGCTCTTAAAGACCTTGACGAAATGGGTATTATCCGTATCGGTGCTGAGGTTAAAGAAGGGGATATCCTTGTAGGTAAAGTCACACCTAAGGGTGAGAAAGACCTCTCAGCTGAAGAACGTCTCTTGCACGCTATCTTCGGAGACAAGTCTCGTGAAGTGCGTGACACTTCTCTCCGTGTACCTCACGGTGCCGATGGTGTCGTTCGTGATGTTAAGATCTTTACACGTGCAAATGGAGATGAGTTGCAATCAGGTGTTAACATGCTGGTTCGCGTCTACATCGCTCAAAAACGTAAGATCAAGGTCGGAGATAAGATGGCCGGACGTCACGGAAACAAAGGGGTTGTCTCTCGTATCGTTCCTGTAGAAGACATGCCTTACCTTCCAGACGGAACTCCAGTCGATATCATGTTGAACCCACTTGGGGTGCCATCACGTATGAATATCGGTCAAGTTATGGAACTCCACCTTGGTATGGCAGCTCGTACTCTTGGTATCCATATCGCAACACCAGTCTTTGACGGAGCAAGTTCGGAAGACCTTTGGGACACTGTTAAAGAAGCAGGTATGGACAGCGATGCTAAGACAATCCTTTACGATGGACGTACTGGTGAGCCGTTTGACAACCGT
Source organism: Streptococcus oralis (assembly GCF_965111685.1). GTDB lineage: Bacteria > Bacillota > Bacilli > Lactobacillales > Streptococcaceae > Streptococcus > Streptococcus oralis_B. The sequence goes on along the minus strand of NZ_OZ217340.1, from coordinate 1,711,344 downwards.
GTATCAGTTGGTGTCATGTACATGATCAAACTCCACCACATGGTTGATGATAAATTGCACGCGCGTTCAGTCGGACCATACTCAACCGTTACACAACAACCACTCGGAGGTAAAGCTCAGTTTGGTGGACAACGTTTCGGTGAGATGGAGGTTTGGGCTCTTGAAGCCTATGGTGCGTCAAATGTTCTTCAAGAAATCTTGACTTACAAGTCTGACGATATCAACGGACGTTTGAAAGCTTATGAAGCCATTACAAAAGGAAAACCAATTCCAAAACCAGGTGTTCCAGAATCCTTCCGAGTTCTTGTCAAAGAATTGCAATCTCTTGGTCTTGACATGCGTGTCCTTGACGAAGATGACCAAGAAGTGGAACTTCGCGACTTGGATGAAGGAATGGACGAAGATGTCATCCACGTAGATGACCTTGAAAAAGCCCGCGAAAAAGCAGCTCAAGAGGCTAAAGCAGCCTTTGAAGCTGAAGAAGCTGAAAAAGCAACAAAAGCGGAAGCAACAGAAGAAGCTGCTGAACAAGAATAAGCAGTTCACTTAAAATAGAAAGGGAAGAAATAGTGGTTGATGTAAATCGTTTTAAAAGTATGCAAATCACCCTAGCTTCTCCAAGCAAAGTCCGTTCATGGTCTTATGGAGAAGTCAAAAAACCTGAAACAATCAATTACCGTACCTTGAAACCAGAACGTGAAGGACTCTTTGACGAAGTCATCTTTGGTCCTACAAAAGACTGGGAATGTGCTTGTGGTAAGTACAAACGCATTCGTTACAGAGGGATTGTTTGTGACCGCTGTGGGGTTGAAGTAACGCGTACAAAAGTTCGTCGTGAGCGCATGGGGCACATCGAGTTGAAAGCTCCTGTATCTCACATCTGGTATTTCAAGGGGATTCCAAGTCGTATGGGCTTGACCCTTGATATGAGCCCTCGTGCCCTCGAGGAAGTGATCTACTTTGCGGCTTATGTGGTGATTGATCCGAAGAATACACCACTTGAGCACAAGTCAATCATGACAGAGCGTGAATACCGTGAACGCTTGCGTGAGTATGGTTATGGATCATTCGTTGCCAAGATGGGTGCCGAAGCCATCCAAGACCTCTTGAAACAAGTAGATCTTGAAAAAGAAATTGCTGAACTCAAAGAAGAGTTGAAAACAGCTACTGGACAAAAACGTGTCAAAGCTATCCGTCGTTTGGATGTTTTGGATGCCTTTTACAAGTCTGGAAACAAACCTGAATGGATGATTCTCAACATCCTTCCAGTTATTCCACCAGATCTTCGTCCAATGTTGCAGTTGGATGGTGGTCGTTTTGCTTCATCTGACTTGAACGACCTTTACCGTCGTGTTATCAATCGTAACAACCGTTTAGCTCGTTTGCTTGAGTTGAATGCACCAGGTATCATCGTTCAAAATGAGAAGCGTATGCTTCAAGAAGCGGTTGACGCTTTGATTGACAATGGTCGTCGTGGTCGCCCGATCACAGGACCAGGTAGCCGTCCACTCAAATCATTGAGCCACATGCTTAAAGGTAAACAAGGACGCTTCCGTCAAAACTTGCTCGGTAAACGTGTTGACTTCTCAGGACGTTCCGTTATCGCCGTTGGTCCAACTCTTAAGATGTACCAATGTGGTGTGCCGCGTGAAATGGCAATCGAGCTCTTTAAACCATTCGTCATGCGTGAAATCGTTGCCCGTGACATCGTGCAAAACGTGAAAGCAGCGAAACGCTTGGTGGAACGTGGAGATGAACGTATCTGGGATATCCTCGAAGAAGTGATTAAAGAACATCCAGTGCTTTTGAACCGCGCACCGACCCTTCACCGTTTGGGTATCCAAGCCTTCGAACCAGTCTTGATTGACGGTAAGGCCCTTCGCTTGCACCCACTTGTCTGTGAAGCCTACAACGCCGACTTTGACGGGGATCAAATGGCCATTCACGTACCGCTTTCAGAAGAAGCCCAAGCGGAAGCTCGTATCCTCATGCTAGCTGCTGAACACATCTTGAACCCGAAAGATGGTAAACCAGTTGTTACTCCATCTCAGGACATGGTTTTGGGTAACTACTACTTGACCATGGAAGAAGCTGGTCGTGAAGGTGAAGGAATGGTCTTCAAAGACCGTGACGAAGCTGTTATGGCTTACCGTAATGGTTATGTTCACCTCCACTCACGTGTTGGTATTGCAACAGACAGCCTCAACAAACCATGGACTGAAGAGCAAAAACACAAGGTCTTGCTGACAACTGTTGGTAAAATCCTCTTCAACGACATCATGCCAGAGGGTCTGCCTTACTTGCAAGAACCAACCAATACTAACTTAACAGAAGGTGTTCCAGCTAAGTACTTCTTGCCACTGGGTGGAGATGTCAAGGAAACTATTCGCAATCTTGAGCTCAACCCTCCATTCAAGAAGAAAAACCTTGGGAATATCATCGCTGAAATTTTCAAACGTTTCCGTACGACAGAAACTTCTGCCCTACTTGACCGCATGAAGAACCTCGGTTACCACCACTCAACTCTTGCAGGTTTGACAGTGGGTATTGCCGATATCCCGGTCGTTGAAGACAAGGCTGAAATCATCGAAGAATCACACCAACGTGTAGAACAAATCACCAAACAATTCCGTCGTGGTATGATCACAGACGATGAGCGCTACAATGCAGTTACCGCTGAATGGCGTGCGGCTCGTGAAAAATTGGAGAAACGTTTGGTTGCCAACCAAGATCCTAAGAACCCAATCGTTATGATGATGGACTCTGGAGCCCGTGGTAACATCTCAAACTTCTCACAGCTTGCCGGTATGCGTGGTCTGATGGCTGCTCCGAACGGGCGTATCATGGAATTGCCAATCCTTTCAAACTTCCGCGAAGGTTTGTCAGTACTCGAAATGTTCTTCTCAACTCACGGTGCCCGTAAGGGTATGACCGATACGGCCCTTAAGACAGCCGACTCGGGTTATTTGACTCGTCGTTTGGTTGACGTTGCCCAAGACGTTATCATCCGTGAGGACGACTGTGGAACAGACCGTGGTCTCTTGATCCGCTCTATCGCAGAAGGAAAAGAGATGATCGAGTCACTCGAAGAACGTCTCAATGGTCGTTACACTAAGAAAACTGTTAAACATCCAGAAACTGGTGCAGTTATCATTGGGCCAAATGAGTTGATTACAGAAGACAAGGCGCGTGAAATTGTCAATGCTGGTGTGGAAGAAGTCACTATTCGTTCTGTATTTACATGTAACACTCGTCATGGTGTCTGCCGTCACTGTTACGGTATCAACTTGGCGACTGGTGATGCGGTTGAAGTTGGTGAAGCAGTTGGTACAATCGCTGCCCAATCTATCGGGGAACCTGGTACACAGCTTACAATGCGTACCTTCCACACGGGTGGGGTTGCCTCAAATACCGATATCACTCAGGGTCTTCCTCGTGTCCAAGAAATCTTTGAAGCCCGCAATCCGAAAGGGGAAGCGGTTATCACTGAAGTCAAGGGTGAGGTTACAGCCATCGAAGAAGATGCATCAACTCGTACCAAGAAAGTCTTTGTTAAGGGTGAAACTGGCGAAGGAGAATATGTCGTTCCATTTACAGCACGTATGCGTGTTGAAGTTGGAGACCAAGTTTCTCGTGGTGCAGCATTGACAGAGGGTTCTATCCAACCAAAACATCTCCTTGCTGTTCGTGATGTCTTGTCAGTTGAAACTTACCTTCTCGGTGAAGTCCAAAAAGTTTACCGTAGCCAAGGGGTAGAAATCGGTGACAAACACATCGAGGTTATGGTTCGTCAAATGATCCGTAAAGTCCGTGTCATGGATCCAGGTGATACAGATCTTCTCATGGGTACCCTTTTAGACATCAACGATTTTACAGATGCGAACAAAGATGTCCTTATCGCCGGTGGAGTCCCAGCGACAGGTCGCCCAGTCCTTATGGGAATCACCAAAGCCTCGCTTGAGACAAACAGTTTCTTGTCAGCGGCTTCCTTCCAGGAAACAACTCGTGTCCTTACAGATGCAGCCATCCGTGGTAAGAAAGACCATCTCCTTGGACTTAAGGAAAATGTTATCATCGGTAAGATCATCCCAGCAGGTACTGGTATGGCTCGCTACCGTAACCTTGAACCACAGGCAATCAATGACGCAGAATATCTGGCTCCTGAACAAGAAGAGGCAGAACTTACTCCTGTAGAGGAAGTTGTGGAAATCCAAGTTGAAGAAACAGTAGAATAAAAGCAAACAAGAGAACCTTTGAGTTCTCTTTGTTTTTTCAGAAAATTTTCCCACTTTTTCATCAAATATGGTAGAATAGAAGAACTAAAATGCCAAGTAGGTGTCCATATAGAACAAACATTCTTTATCATTAAGCCAGATGGTGTGAAAAGAGGGCTGGTTGGCAAAATTCTGCAAAAAATGGAACAACGAGGTTTCAAACTCGAAAAATTAGAGTTACGTTCAGCATTATTAGAAGCTTTTATTGATCAACACTATCAAGTCTTGGTTGAAAAAAGTTTTTATCCTGCTATCCGTCAGTTTATGACTTCAGGACCAGTAGTGGTGGGCATTCTATCAAGTCCGAAAGTGATTGAAACTTGGCGGATCATGATGGGGGCTACTCGTCCAGAAGAAGCTCTGCCAGGAACTGTCCGAGGAGATTTCGCCAAGGCTGCAGGAGACAATCAAGCCATTCAAAACGTAGTTCACGGCTCCGATTCGGAAGCTTCTGCAAAACGTGAAATTGCTCTCTGGTTTAAGGATTAGACTGGTAAAAGAACAGTTCTGTGCACAGCAGAGCTGTTTTTTGGTCAGTTGAGCACAAAAAAAGGACACTTGAGGCGGTAACAATCATTTCAAATTCCTCACAAGGTATAATCCCATATAGGGAGGGAAAAGAAATGGTAAAATCAATTCGCCTATTGTTACTGATTGCAGTCATCCAGATTAGTTTTAGTAGTTGTCTATTGTGGAAAGAATCCTTTTTATCTTTAAAACAGACCAATGCTTATTTTTTGATTTTTATAGTAGGAATTTCTGTTTTGTGTGCTGGGGTAAATTATTTCCATACAGCAGACCAGTCCAGGCACAGTATTTTGCATGTTCAAAAGAAAGTGGGTCTTATTTATGGCCTCCTTTTGGTAGTCAATCTTCTGGCAACCTGCCTGGTTCTCTCAGAAAGCATCCAAACCACTAGCAAATTGCAGCAGGAATTGGTTGACCTCTTTTTACCCTCCTTCTTTTTCTTGCTAGGAGTAGACCTATTGATTTTCTTACCTTTTGATAAAATTTTTCGCGATATAGAAAATCACCTAAATAAAAAGAAAACAGTCGTCATTTCCGTTCTAGCTACGATGGTTTTCTTGAGGAATCCCTTAGTGATTTCCTCGATCCTCCTTTATATCAGTGTCGGTTTTCTATGCGCACGTTTCCTTTTTCCAAAATGTATCCAAAGAGAAATCTCCTTTTACGGCCACCTGATTCGGGATATCCTGTTTGTTTTTTCAATAGTTGTATTCTTTTAAGTGGAGGAGAATTTTTCAAAATTATTATAGTAAGTCTATAAAGAAAATTCACATAAAAGAAAACTTTTTGGTATAATAGTAGCATGCACACAAAAAATGAAAAAGAGCTTCTAGCTCTCGGTGAAAGATTAGGTCATTTGCTTCAAAAAGACGATGTTCTGATCTTGACTGGAGAGTTGGGGGCGGGTAAAACAACCTTTACAAAAGGTCTTGCCAAGGCCTTGGATATCCGTCAGATGATTAAAAGTCCAACCTATACCATTGTCAGAGAGTACGAAGGGCGTTTGCCACTTTACCACTTGGATGTCTACCGTATCGAAGGTGATGCTGATTCTATTGACTTGGATGAGTTTCTCTTTGGTGGTGGTGTGACTGTTATTGAGTGGGGGCATCTTTTGGGTGAAGATTTACCAGATTCTTACTTGGAGTTGGAAATTTTGAAAGAAGCTGAGGGTCGTTTTCTTCATTTTACGGCTCATGGCTCTCGGGCTGAACAACTCATCAAGGAGTTTCAAGATGGAGTATGAGTTGTGTATTCGTGAGGCAGTGATTTCAGATGCTACAGCCTTAATTGTATTTTTAGATTGTGTCGGTCAAGAGACAGATTTTACTAGCTTGGATGAAAATGGCATTATGATGACAGCTTCTGAAATGGCTCTTTTTATCGAAAAACAAGCTGCTTCAGAGAATCAAATTACTCTCCTCGCCTTACTGAATGATGAGATTGCAGGAGTCTTAAATATCACAGCGGACCAACATTTAAGGGTTCGGCATATTGGAGATGTTTTTTTGGTGATTCAAAAGAAATTTTGGAACCAAGGTTTGGCTACCATACTTCTAGAAGAAGGCATCGAGTGGGCTAAAATCAGTGGTGTCTTGCGCCGTTTGCAACTTAGTGTACAAAAACGAAACGATGCTGCTATCCACCTCTATTCAAAAATGGGATTTATCACAGAAGGCTTACAAGAAAGAGGAGCCTATTTAGCAGAAGGGATATTTTTAGATGTTTGTCTTATGGGCAAGCTGATAAATGAATAACAAGATGATTAAAAAATTAATTGGAATGGTGCTAGGCTTCCTAGCAGTAACAGTTGTAGGTGTAGCGGTTTATGGCTATACCATCTACCAACAGGGAACAGAAACCCTAAGTAAAAAGACTTACAAAAAAATCGGGGAAGAAACTAACGTTATCGAAGCGACGGAGCCTCTGACCATCCTCTTGATGGGGGTAGATACGGGAAACGTGGAACGTACAGACCCGTGGGCGGGAAATAGTGATTCCATGATTCTCCTGACTGTTAATCCCAAAACAAAGAAAACCACTATGATGAGTTTGGAACGGGATATTTTGACCAAGATTGAGACTGGAAATGGCCAAGTTCAGGAAGCCAAACTCAATGCGGCCTATGCTAATGGTGGTGCGGAACTTGCAATTTCTACTATTCAAAAGATGATGAATATCCATATTGACCGCTATGTGATGGTTAACATGCAGGGGCTTCAACAATTGGTGGATGCGGTTGGTGGGATCACCGTCAACAATACACTTGGTTTCCCAATTTCGATTGCTGACCAAGAAGAGTTTAATAAGATCTCCATCGGTGTTGGAGAACAAACCTTGAATGGTGAGGAAGCGTTGGTTTATTCACGGATGCGTTACCAAGACCCTGAAGGAGACTATGGTCGTCAAAAACGTCAACGGGAAGTCATTCAAAAAATCGTTGAGAAAGTTTTGAGCCTAAACAGTGTGAGCCACTATCAAGGCATCCTCAAAGCATTGAGCAACAATATGCAGACCAACGTAGATCTTTCAGCCAAGAGTATTCCACAATTGCTCGGCTATCAAGATTCTTTCAAGAATATCGAAACGCATCAATTGCGTGGGGAAGATGCTGAGCTACAGGGAATTTCTTATCAGATTGTCACTTCAGAACATATGCTCGAGATGCAAAATCTCTTGCGTCGTTCACTAGGTAAAGAGTCAGTGACAGAATTGGAAACCAATGCGGTACTGTACGAAACAGCCTTTGGTCGGACAGCGCCTTCAACCAGTACTAACGCTTCAAACGAAGAAGCAGAATAAGAAAAGAATCAAATCGTGGGAAATTTCCTGCGATTTTTTCAAAAAAATTCGAATAGATAAGTAGGAGGAAACATGAAAGCAGAAATTATTGCTGTCGGAACAGAAATTTTAACAGGGCAGATTGTCAATACCAATGCTCAGTTTTTATCAGAGAAACTAGCCGAAATCGGGGTAGACGTCTACTTCCAAACAGCTGTTGGGGATAATGAAGCTCGTCTTTTGTCCTTGCTTGAGATTGCGAGTCAACGTAGCAATCTTGTGATTTTGACAGGAGGCTTGGGACCAACTGAGGATGATTTGACCAAACAAACTCTGGCAAAATTTTTAGGAAAAGATCTAGTGTTTGACCCTCAAGCGCAAGAGAAGCTAGATATCTTCTTTGCTCATAGACCTGACTATACTCGGACACCGAATAATGAGCGCCAAGCCCAAATTATAGAAGGGGCAACTCCACTGCCAAATGAGACAGGTTTAGCAGTAGGAGGGGTGTCGGAAGTAGATGGCGTGACCTACGTAGTCCTTCCAGGACCGCCAAGTGAGTTGAAACCCATGGTCTTAAATCAACTTTTACCCAAGTTAATGACTGGTAGCAAGTTATACTCACGAGTGCTTCGTTTCTTTGGGATTGGTGAGAGTCAGTTGGTGACCATTTTGGCGGATTTGATTGACCATCAAACAGATCCGACCTTGGCGCCTTATGCCAAGACAGGAGAAGTGACCTTGCGCTTGTCCACAAAAGCAGTCAGTCAAGAAAAGGCTGATCGAGTGCTGGATATCCTAGAAAATCAAATCTTGGATCGTCAGACTTTTGAGGGAATTTCTCTGCGAGACATCTGTTATGGATATGGGGAAGAAACCAGCCTAGCAAGTGTCGTTGTAGAAGAGCTAAAGAAGAGACAGAAAAGCATTACTGCGGCAGAAAGCTTGACGGCAGGTCTCTTTCAGGCTACTTTAGCAGACTTTTCAGGTGTTTCAGCTATCTTTAATGGCGGTTTTGTTACTTACAGCCTAGAAGAAAAGTCTAAGATGCTGGATATTTCCGAGCAAGAGCTGAAAGAGTACGGAGTCGTTTCTGAGTTTACGGCTCGAAAAATGGCAGAGCAGGCACGACTCAAGACTCAGTCTGACTACGGAGTCAGTTTAACGGGTGTGGCAGGACCAGATAGCCTGGAGGAGCATCCAGCTGGCACAGTTTTTATTGGACTGGCACATGCAAAAGGGACAGAGGTTATCAAGGCTAATATTGCCGGACGGAGTCGTGCAGATGTTCGTCACATCGCGGTTATGCATGCCTTTAACCTAGTTCGCAAGGCTTTATTAAGTGACTAAATTTTGGTATAATGAAAGATAGGTCTAAGGACCAGTAGAATATAGGAGAACAAAATGGCGAAAAAACCAACAAAAAAATTAGATGAAATTGGGAAAAAATTTGGGGCTGATCGTGAAAAAGCATTGAACGATGCTCTTAAATTGATTGAGAAAGACTTTGGTAAAGGCTCAATCATGCGTTTGGGTGAGCGCGCGGAGCAAAAAGTTCAAGTGATGAGCTCAGGCTCATTGGCTCTGGACATTGCTCTTGGTTCAGGTGGTTATCCTAAGGGACGTATCATCGAAATTTATGGACCAGAATCATCTGGTAAGACAACGGTTGCCCTTCACGCGGTTGCGCAAGCGCAGAAGGAAGGAGGTATCGCTGCCTTTATCGATGCGGAGCATGCCCTTGATCCAGCCTACGCTGCAGCCCTTGGTGTGAACATCGACGAGCTGCTCTTGTCACAACCAGACTCAGGAGAGCAAGGTCTTGAAATTGCAGGGAAATTGATTGACTCAGGTGCAGTTGACCTTGTCGTTATCGACTCAGTTGCGGCCCTTGTACCTCGTGCAGAAATCGATGGGGACATTGGAGACAGCCATGTTGGTTTGCAAGCTCGTATGATGAGCCAAGCCATGCGTAAACTTGGTGCTTCTATCAATAAAACTAAAACAATTGCCATCTTTATCAATCAATTGCGTGAAAAAGTTGGGGTCATGTTTGGAAATCCAGAAACAACTCCTGGTGGACGTGCTCTGAAATTCTACGCTTCAGTCCGTTTGGATGTTCGTGGAAGCACACAAATCAAAGGAACTGGTGACCAAAAAGATACCAATGTCGGTAAGGAGACCAAGATCAAGGTCGTGAAAAACAAGGTGGCTCCACCCTTTAAGGAAGCCTTTGTTGAAATCATGTACGGAGAAGGAATTTCTAAGACTGGTGAGCTCTTGAAGATCGCAAGTGATCTCGATATTATCCAAAAAGCAGGAGCATGGTACTCTTACAAGGGTGAAAAAATCGGACAAGGATCTGAAAATGCTAAGAAATACTTGGCGGATCACCCAGAGATTTTTGATGCTATTGATCATCAAGTTCGTGTTCAATATGGCTTGATTGAAGATGAAGAAGGGTCAACTCCTACCTCTGTCGCAGAAGATTTAGCACCTAACCAAGAAGTAACGCTTGACCTAGGTGACGGACTTGAAATCGAAATTGAAGATTAAAAATAAAAGCGGAGAAGTCCTTCTCTACTTTTTATGTTTAATTATTAAGTCTCCATAAGCCTTAAAAGCGTAATAAAAGAGTATTTAATCAAAAAAATTAAAAAAACTGTTGCAATTTTTTTAATTTGATGATAAAATTAAAACATTCTATAAAAAGGAGACTACTATAATGGAAAAACGCCTTGTTCGTAATGTACAAGATAAAAAGATTGCTGGTGTTTGTGCTGGTGTCGCTGACTACTTTAACATGGACCACACACTTGTTCGTGCACTTTGGATTATCTTCACCCTACTTGGTGGTTCTGGAATCTTAGCTTATGCTGTTCTCTACTTCCTTCTTCCAGAAGGCAATGCAGAAGCTTAAGCCATAGAAAGAATAAAAAGTTTATTCTGATCAGTTGAAAATAAAAAACGCATGTAATCGTAGATTGCCTGCGTTTTTATATGTAGCTTCTATCGAAAAAGAGAGCTTCTTCACCAGATGGATAAGTCTTGTTTAATGGTCACTAAAACGACGATACTCTATATGAAAGTCAAAATAATGTTCATTCTGTAACTTTTGGAAGATGTCGCGATAGGCCTCTTCGTCAAAATGGTCGCCACGGTAAAGAATTTCAAAACTCAAACCATCGTACTCTAGAAAAGCGTTGGCTGATTTAAAGCCATTTTGGCGATAGAAGTCCATGCGGGCCTTTCTCTGCTCCAAGTTATCGCATTCTTCATCCAATCGCTCGACTTCCAATAACATGGTTCGCTGGTAAAAATCGGTCAGCTTTTCGATGATTTCTTTTCCATATCCGTGGCTTCTCAGGTGGGGCATGATGGCAAAAAAACTGATATAGAAGGCCTTTGGATTGGAAATAGAGAAAGCAAAGCCGACAAACTCTTCCTGGTTATAAAAGGCAAAGAAGTGGGCATCATCTCGGTCCTGATAGCGCAAGAACTCAGACAGAGGGACTCGTTCTTCTTCAGGGAAAGCTTCCTTGTTTAGCTTTTCAACCTTATCCAAATCGGGAAATACATCGGTAATTAATTGACTGGTCAAACTCATAAATGACCTCCTTTTCTTGATTATAGCAAATTGTCTCTCTGTAAGCAATTGATTGCAAACTCAGTGACAGAGCCTTGTCGCTCCTTTAGAAAGCTGATATAATAGCTTTATGAATAAGAAACGATCCGTGGACTTGATACATGGTCCCATTCTTCCTGCGATGTTAAGCTTTGCCTTTCCAATCTTGCTGTCAAATATTTTCCAACAGCTTTATAATACAGCTGACGTCTTGATTGTTGGGCGTTTTCTTGGTCAAGATTCCTTGGCAGCAGTAGGGGCGACAACTGCCATTTTTGACTTGATTATAGGCTTTACGCTTGGTGTTGGCAATGGGATGGGGATTGTCATTGCCCGCTATTATGGGGCTCGTAACTTCACTAAAATTAAAGAAGCAGTAGCAGCAACTTGGATTTTAGGATGGCTTCTCAGTATTTTGGTCATGCTGATGGGATTTGTCGGTCTGTATCCACTCTTGCAATACCTGGATACCCCTGTAGAAATCCTTCCCCAATCCTATCAATATATTTCTATGATTGTGACTTGTGTAGGCGTCAGTTTCGCTTATAATCTCTTTGCGGGATTGTTGCGGTCCATTGGAGACAGTCTCGCAGCTCTTGGCTTCCTGATTTTTTCTGCTTTGGTTAATGTGATCCTGGATTTGTATTTTATTACGCAACTGCATCTGGGAGTTCAATCTGCGGGGCTTGCTACCATCATTTCACAAGGGTTATCAGCGGTTCTCTGTTTTTATTATATCCGTAAGAGTGTTCCAGAGCTTCTTCCGGGTCTCAAACATTTCAAATGGAATAAGGCTCTCTATGTGGATTTCTTGGAGCAGGGACTAGCCATGGGTCTGATGGGGTCAATCGTCTCTATCGGGAGTGTCATTTTGCAATCCTCTGTCAATAGTTTTGGTGCAGTCATTATCAGTGCTCAAACAGCAGCACGGCGAATCATGGCCTTTGCCTTATTACCAATGACAGCTATTTCAGCATCGATGACGACTTTTATCTCTCAAAACTTTGGTGCAAAACGTCCCGAACGTATTGTCCAAGGTCTTCGTTTAGGGAGCTATTTGAGTATGTCTTGGGCAGCCCTTGCCTGTATTTTCCTATTTTTTGCCAGTCCTAGCCTAGTTCCTTTCCTAGCAAGTTCGACAGACAGCTACTTGGTAGAAAACGGGAGCTTGTACTTACGTATCAGTTCTATATTTTATCCATTTTTAAGTCTTTTATTGATTTATAGAAATAGCTTGCAGGGACTAGGCCAAAAACTTTTGCCCCTCGTATCTAGCTTTATCGAGTTGTTTGGGAAAATTATTTTCGTAGCTTGGATTATTCCTTGGACAGGATATACAGGTGTTATTCTCTGTGAACCGCTACTCTGGATTGTGATGACTATCCAACTTTTCTTCTCTCTTTTCCGTCACCCCTTGATAAAAGAAGGTAAGGAAATCTTGGCAGCTAAAGGATAATCCTAGCTGGATTTAAGAAAGAAAATCCATTTCCTCTAGTGAAAATCGAAAAAACTTGTGTTATAATAAGAAAGATTAAAATGTGAAAAAAGGAGATTCCTAATGGGACGTAAATGGGCCAATATCGTAGCTAAGAAAACGGCTAAAGATGGAGCTAACTCTAAAGTATATGCAAAATTTGGTGTAGAAATCTATGTAGCAGCTAAAAAAGGTGATCCGGATCCAGAATCAAACTCAGCTTTGAAATTCGTTATCGACCGTGCTAAACAAGCCCAAGTGCCGAAACACGTTATCGATAAAGCGATTGATAAAGCAAAAGGAAACACAGACGAGACCTTTACAGAAGGTCGTTACGAAGGCTTTGGACCAAATGGTTCTATGCTGATCGTTGATACCTTGACTTCAAACGTCAACCGTACCGCAGCCAATGTTCGTGCAGCTTTTGGTAAAAACGGTGGAAACATGGGTGCTTCAGGTTCGGTTTCATACCTCTTTGACAATAAGGGTGTTATTGTATTTGCAGGTGAAGATGCGGACGCAGTCTTTGAGCAATTGCTCGAAGCAGATGTTGATGTGGACGATGTAGAAGCAGAAGAAGGAACAATCACTGTTTACACAGCTCCAACAGACCTTCACAAGGCTATTGTTGCTCTTCGTGAGTCAGGTATCCAAGAATTCCAAGTGACAGAATTGGAAATGATTCCTCAGTCAGAAGTGGAATTGTCAGGGGATGACCTTGAAAACTTTGAAAAACTTTACAGCGTTCTTGAGGACGACGAAGACGTACAAAAGATCTACACAAACGTAGATGGATTCTAATAGAAAAACGAACAGTTTACTAGCTGTTCGTTTTTTTGATATTTGAAATTAGACTCTGGTTTCAGAATCGTTTTGTTGTTTGCTTTTTTCTAGACCTAGACCGACTGCATGTTTTTGGACGAGCAAGAGCTGTCCATTGTCCTGTTTTGCAAAAGTTAAGGTAACGGTCTTGATCTTGTCACCAATAGAGATATAGGTGATTTTTCTCGTATCGTACCCTCCGATAGTGGAGTCAAACTCGGAGTCTGGTAGTCCGTGTTTTTTAATAATATCCTTGTAGTTGGTACCACCTTTTCCTTTGTTGTCAAGGTCGCCTTCGATTAAGGCGTCGAACTGTTCTTGGGTCCAGGAGAAGTTATCGTCTTCTTCCTCCTCAGGGATGGAATAAGCGCTATCATCTGTCAAGTCGCTTTCTTCTTCGCGTTCCATTGAGGAGCTTGCCTCTCTATAGGAACGGTTAAACTCCCTGGCAAAATCTTTGTAGATATTAGCGTAAAGTATCTGGGTCGTAAAGAAAAGTACAATAGAAGCAATTGACAGAGCTGTTCCAATAATGGCCATTGTTTTTTGTTTTTTGAGGTTGACGATAAGGCCGATAATCCCCAAGATAAATGCGACAATGGCGATGAAAAATGATAGATAGTTAATAAACGGGATCCAGGATCCTAAAAGTGCGATGGCTCCAAAAATAGTTGCTAAGATTCCTAAAACTCTTTGTTCTTCTGGTTTCATTTGAAAGTTTTCTCCCTTCATCGAGTGAATGGATTTCTATCCACAGTAGTTAGTGCTTATTATAGAAAAAATATTGCCTAATGTCAATTTAAACTAAGATAGTTCTCATGAAAACTTTTTTTCTTGACATCTTTTCTGAAAATGATAATATAGTTCTCATGGGAACTATATTTAATCGTGAGAAGGAGCAATTATGGACAAGCCGATGTTAATATTCAAACGTTTTGGACACCAGGTTCATCTGATGGTACAGAAAGAAGCCAAGCGTTGCGGTATTGAATTTATGGGGGGACCGCAAGGACAGGTCCTGCAGTTTTTAGATCGTCGTGAGCATGATCAAGAATTAACGCTTATCAAGGATATTGAGACAGAACTCAATATCACCAAGTCAGTTGCAAGCAACTTGGTCAAGCGTATGGTACAAAATGATTTAGTCGAGTTAGAGGCCAGTCCAAGTGATAAACGAGCAAAACTTGTTCGTTTGACCGATAAATCACGATCTCAGATGCAAGAAGTTAAGGCGCTTTTTGATCGGATTGCCAGTGGTCTACTGGAAGGAATTTCAAAGGAAAAGCTAGCCGTTTTTGAAGAAGTTCTCGGACAACTACAGGCTAATGTAGAAAGAATAGGAGGAGAGAATGAAGAAACTTGCTAAACGTATTACAGGAAAAGAGTGGGGGATGATCCTACTAGCCATTCTCTTCACCTGCTTTTCGGTTTATCTGGAGTTGGAAGTACCGACCTATATCTCGAAAATCACGAATTTGTTGGGAATTAAAGAAACTAATTTAGATGAGTTATGGCAACCAGTAGGTATGATGGTGGGAATGTCTTTTCTGGCCTTCTTGTCCGCAGTTGCAGTTGGATTTTTTACGTCCAGAGTGGCTGCTTCTTATACTAGTAGGCTAAGAAGTGATATTTTTAACCGAGTTTTAGACTACTCGCAGACAGAGATTAAGAAATTCTCTATTCCCAGTCTTTTAACTCGTACCACCAATCTCAGAGCGGTTAGCGTGAAGCGGATTTTGTAAATGTGGTTGTCTGGGACGCCTAGCTGAGACTTTAGCCAGCTATGCAAGTAAGGGCAGCTTGATTTCCCTGAATGGTGAGTTGCGGACTCGTCGCTACGAGAAGGAGGGGCGACTCATTATGTGACAGAGGTGCTCTGTCATAGCTTCCATCTCCTGGAAGTCGCGTCCAGCGTGCTCTGCGTGAAAATGACAGCGGAGGTGAATTGGCAGATTTAGTGTTGGAAGAAGAGGAACTTCCCTTTTAAGCAAGAAGCAAAGAGTGGGAAATGACCTAGCTCTAAAAAATCAGCATTCAGTTTTGTAAGATGCAAGATCTGTTTGACTGAATTCTATTTCTCTCAAGCTTTTAAAAGTTTAATTATGATTGCCGAGGTGGGACCAAGAATCAAAAATCAATGAATTTTTAGATTCTGTCTCGCTTTTTTTATGATAGTCATTTTGGAAAGATTTTGCTTTTTGGCGGTTTTGTAATATAATAATCCTATATGTTTCATAAAGGCGCTTACGGCATAGGGGGGGAAATGGTAGCAGCTAATGTCAAAAAACGGGTTCAGCATTATCAGAAGAAGGCTCTCTGGCCGCTTTTCATTCTGCTTATTTTTGCTTTGTTTTTTGTTTATTTCAAGGGCGTTATGCCAGGTGAGAAGCAGGTCAAGATTGGGGCAACCTACATGACCATGAATAATGATTTTTATAAGACATTAAATGCGGAGCTGGAGAAGAAAACCAACCAGCAGGGCAGCCGGCTTTACGTGCGGGATCCTGAGTTGGATGAGGGCAAGCAGAGCCAGCAGATTGACTTTTTTGTCCGAGAAAAGGTTGATGTCATTGTTATCAATCCGGTAAAAAGCAATAGTCCAAGCATTATTTCCTCTCTTCAAAAGGCCAAGAAATCTGGGATTAAAATCATCGTAGTGGATGCGCCTATCAGTCAGGATGTAAAAGTGGATACGACTATTGTGTCGGATAACTACCAAGCAGGCGTCCTGATTGCCCAGGACATGATGAAGCGCTTGCCTTCTGCTAATATTCTCCTTCTAGAGCACCGCAATGCCGTCTCTGCCATGGACCGGATTCAGGGATTTATTGATACGATTGAAAAACAGCCTAGCTACAAGATTATTTCCCAGAAAGAAACATTGGGTCAGACAGAGGAAAGCATGCCGCAAGTAAAAAGTGCCTTAGACGAAGGTTTGGACTTTAATGTAGTCATGGCGCTCAATGATCGGGCAGCTATCGGCGCCTTAGCAGCTATTAAAAATCAAGGTCTTGATAAGAAAATCTCCATCTACGGCGTGGATGGATCGCCTGATATCAAAAACTTTTTGGCTACGACTAGTGATATAGAGGGAACCGTGGCTCAATCGCCCATTCAGATGGGACGCAAGGTGGCGCAAGTAATTGAGCTGATGCAGGAGGGGAAATCCTACGACAGCCAATACCTGATTCCTGTTCATCTGGTTAATAGAGATAATATCAGTCAATACACAGTTACAGGGTGGCAATAATGAGACCTCAAAAAAGTATCTTTTACAGCAAAATAGCCCTAATGGTCATCAATCTGCTTGCCATTGTCTATAATGCATCCATCTATCTCTTTGCGACCAACTATGTAGCGGCTAAGGGCTTCAGTCACTCGCTTTTGGAGCGTTTGGATGCCATTCCGGGCTCTCCTAGCCTAATCTTCTGGGTATCTATTAGTCTGTATGCCTGTCTGCTTTTAGTCATGTACTATCGGGAGCGTCACCCCAATCAGCTGTCCGTCTATGACAAGGTGACCATTATTGAAATCCTGCTCATGCTGGTCATCTTTTCCGTCTTGCACTCGTCCTACAATGGCTTGATTCTCTTGGTGTTTGCGGATATTTTCTATGGCTCTAAGGAGTTCAATGCTTCCAAGGACAAAAAGTACTGGTTTTCTTTCATTATTTTGAGCTTTGGCATGCTGCTCTTGTCCAACTATAACCTCATGTCGCTCTTTATCAATCTGCCGTCTTTGGATACCTATATTCGTTTTTATCCTGAGTCTGTACGCTTTCTGCTCTTATTTGGCAAGAACTTTCTCTACTCGCTTAATATTGTCGTTTTTATGATTTCCTTGCTATTCTATATCTTGTCGGCTATTACGGAGCGCCATCGTATTGAGGAAGAGCTTCGCATGGCTTTTCAAGCCAATCGCGAGCTGAACTCTTACCTGGCTTTGTCTGAGAAAATAGCAGAAGATCGAGAGCGGAAGCGGATTGCCAGAGAGATTCACGATACATTAGGCCATGCCCTGACAGGAATTTCAGCGGGTATTGATGCGGTCAAGGTATTGGTTGATATTGATACCAATCGGGCTAAGGAGCAGCTTAATAATGTCTCAGTCGTCGTTCGAGATGGTATCCGTGACGTCCGAGGCTCGCTCAATAAGATGCGCCCGGGAGCTCTGGAAAATAACACTTTGAAGGAAGCTCTGATTAAGATTACCCGTGAGTATGAAGCTATCTCCAACTTGGAGATTCATCTCCTCTACAAATGGGATAATATTGACTTGGATATTGCCAAGGAAGACATTGTCTTCCGAGTGATCCAGGAGTCGATTACCAACTCTGTCCGCCATGGGCATGCCAAGACTATCTGGATTGAGCTACTAGAGGAAGAAGAAGCTTATGTAATGACCATTCAGGATGATGGTGTTGGCTTTGATGAACTCCACTATGGCTATGGCCTCAAGCAGATGCAGGAGCGCCTAATGATTATTGGCGGAAGCGTCCGCTTTGAAAATCAGGACGGTTTCTACACGCATATCGAAATTCCAAAAATAGGAGGAAGACATGATTAAGGTTTTAATAGCAGACGATCAGGCCTTGATTCGCGAGTCTCTGCAAATCATTCTGTCTGCCCACGCAGATATTGAGGTAGTCGGGACGGTCGGAGACGGCAAGGAAGTGATGGAAAAGCTTCATCGGGTGCGCCCAGATGTGATTTTGATGGATATTCGCATGCCAGTCATGGACGGTGTTCTCTGTACCAAGGCTGTCAAGGAGCAGTATCCAGATGTCAAGATTATCATCCTAACGACCTTTGACGATGATGAATTTATCTTCTCAGCTCTCAAATACGGTGCTTCTGGTTATATTCTTAAAGGGGTTTCGACAGAAGAGCTTCATGAAGCTATTCAAACAGTCTATCGAGGCGGAGCTATGATCAATCCCAATATTGCCACCAAGGTCTTCAAAATCTTTTCACAGATGGCCCAGTCCAACTTTGCCATCACAGTGACAGAGGAAAATGTGGAGGACATGAACCGGACGGAGTGGAAGATTATCCAGCAGATTGGCTTTGGGATTTCGAATAAGGAAATTGCAGCCAAACTCTTTCTATCAGAAGGGACAGTCCGTAATTATCTGTCGGGTATCCTAGCCAAGCTCAACCTGCGTGACCGGACCCAACTGGCTATCTGGGCCGTACAGACTGGAGTCACCCAGAGAGATTTTAGTAAGGAAAGCGACAAATGAAGTGGAGATTGAGAAATTTGTCCCTGCTGGTTGTCTTGATTATATCTGTTGCTCTGGCTTTTGTATTTTGGGATTCAGCTCAGGAAAAAGTCCTGCGTATCGGGATCTATGCTGGCTCTAGCTGGGATGTGCCTAACAGCCGCGAAAACAAGGTCTTGGACAGCCTGATTAAAAAATTTGAAAAGACGCATCCTCATGTCAAGGTCGTCTACGAAAGCGGTATTCCCAAGGATGATTATGCTGACTGGCTGGCAGAGGAAGTCTTGAAAGGCAAGCAGCCAGATCTCTTTATGGTACCAGAAAACGACTTTAGTATGTTGGCTTCGACTGGCGCGCTTAAATCCTTGGATACCCTCCTAACGGATGATGAGCGAAAGGCTTTTTATCCAGTGGCTTATGAGGCTGGGCAATATCAGGGAGTCAGCTATGCCCTTCCAGTTGAGAGCAATCCTATTATGATGTGTGTCAATAAAGACCTGCTTGAAAAAGAAGGAATTAGCATTCCTGAGTCGGGCTGGACCCTGGTGGATTTCTATGAGATTTGCAAGAAAGTAACCAAGGATACCAATGGCGATGGTGTGGTGGATCAGTACGGTATAACAGATTACACTTGGCAGCAGGCTCTGGTAGCTTACGGCGGCCATCTTATCGATAAATCCGGTATCAATGTAGACAGCGCAGAGATGCACCAAGCCTTGACCTTTATGAGCAAGCTAGATATGCTCAGCCAACACTATAAGGTGACTTCTAATGACTTTGATGAGGGACGGGTGGCCTTCTATCCTATGAGTCTGGCCCAGTATCGGACCTACAAGCCTTACCCTTACCATGTTGCCAAATATTCCAGCTTTTCTTGGACCTGTATCCCGATGCCGACAGCCAATAGTCAGGTGATGGGAACACAGATCAAGACCTCGCTTTTTGCCATGTCTTCCAATTCCAAGCAAGAGAAGCTGGCTTGGGAATTTATGCTCTTGCTGTCACAGGATAAAGAAAGCCAGCAGGCTTTGTTTGAAAAATCGCAGGGGACCTCAGTCTTACCATCTGTGGTGAAAAGTCAACAGGCCAGAGAAATCTTACAGGCAGATGATTTTGGCCTGGATTCCTTGACTTCTGAGAGGTTAGACCACATGATGAATCGCTCCATCATTGACATCAGTCTTGAAGTAGACCGTCATACCATGGACAGGATGGACTATCTGATTCAAAATGCTATGCAGAATCAAGAGATTGACAGTGCCTTGCCGAGCATTCAAAGAGAAATAGAAAGCGGAAAATAATCTGCTTTCTTTTTTATTTCTAATTAAGTCAGAAAAAAGCACAGCTGCCTAGACCAATATGACAAATGTCATATTTTTCCTAACAAATGTCATCTGGGCAAAATGACATTTGACAATATGAAATCGGTTTCAAAATTTGTAAAATAAAATCATCAATAAATCCTTCATCATTTAAAGCCTTACTTGGCTAAGAGCTAGAAGGAAAAAGGAGGCAGGAAAGATGAAATACCTTGTACTGGTCAGCCATGGGGGACTGGCTGCAGGCGTGCAGAGTTCCTTAAAGATGTTTGCCGGAGACAAGACGGATCAGGTCATTGCGGTTGGTCTTCAGGAAGGCGAGTCAGTTGATGATTTTGCAGTTAATTTTACTCAGGCCTTGGCTGGCTTAAGCGCTGATGACAGTGTCTTAGTTCTGGCTGATATTGTAGGAGGCAGTCCTCTGACGACAGCAGCTAGTGTCTTAGCTGACATGGGTAAGCTCGACTCAGCAGTTATCTTGGGTGGTTTGAACCTGACCATGGGATTGACTGGTTTGGTTATGAAAGACATATTAGACGGAAAAGAGCTAGCTCAGGCTATCCTTTCCGAGGCTACAGCTGCTTTGCAGGAATTTGAAGTCGTAAGTGATGCAGCTGACGAAGATGAAGACGACATTTAGTACTTCCGCCATACATTCTAAAAGATAAAAGGAGATTTTAAAGATGACAGTATCATTTGTACGGATTGACGACCGCATGATCCACGGTCAAACAGTCACTCGCTGGGCCAAGGAATACCCTTGTGATGGCTTGATTGCAGTAAATAATGCTGCAGCAGGAAACAAGGTTTTGATTCAGGCCTACAAGGGAGCTTCTGACAAGAAGACTTTTGTTTGGACCAAGGAAGCTTTCAAGGAAAAATCAGGCAAGGTCACAGAGTCAGACAGCCGCTATTTCCTCATTACGAAAAATCCTGTGGACATGAAAGAAATCCTAGTGGACCAAGGCTTTGTACCTGGTGATGTTAAGGAAATCATCATTGGCCCTGCTAATGACCGTCCTGGAGCTATTAAGCTGGGGAATAACCAGTCCATTACCCAGGAAGAGGCAGAAGCGATTGAGGCGATCGAAAAAGCAGGCTACAAAGTCAAATTCCAGCTTCTACCAGATGTTTCCATCGGTTATTGGAGCGATTTCAAGTCTAAATTTGGTTTTTAATTATAATAATAAAAAGGAGAGTCTATTATGACAATTTCTTGGCTGCAAGCCGCTTTACTGGGTCTTTTCGCTAGTTTAGCTTCTATGCCTGGTATGGGTGGTTCTAGTATTGGTAACTACACTTTGGGACGTCCTCTGGTCGGGGGCTTGATTAGCGGGCTGATTCTCGGAGACTTACAAACAGGGATTATGGTTGGGGTAGCCCTTCAGGTTCTCTACATCGCTCTAGTAACACCAGGTGGTACAGTTTCTGCTGATGTGCGGGCAATTTCTTACATTGGGATTCCTCTCGCAATCTTATTTGTTCATTCTAAAGGAATCACGTCTGAATCTGCTATCGCTGCAGCAGCTGCACCAATCGGAGCAGCAGTTGGTACTATCGGTACAGTTCTCTTCTATGGAACAGCCACTACAAACCTGATATGGCAGCACATTGGTTGGGAAGCCGTTGAAAAAGGCGAATTTAAAAAGCTTTACGCTGTTGACTGGGTTTATCCTTGGATTTCCCACTTTGTCTTCTCTTTCCTTCCAACAATGCTTATCACTAAGTTTGGCCCCGATATGGTTGAGCTGATGAAGACTCACCTGCCAATGGATGGCTTCATCATGAAATCCCTCTTTACAGTCGGAGCTCTTCTCCCATGTGTAGGTATTGCCATTCTCTTGAAACAAATCGTTACCAAGGCTGCTGACTTTATCCCATTCTTTGTGGGCTTCACCTTGGCTAAGTCACTTGGTCTTAATTTGGTTGCCAGTGCAGTTGTTTCATTGATTTTTGCAGTAATTTACTATGAATTGGAAGTAATCAAATCAGCTCGTGTGACCGCGCCGGCTGGTGGGGCTGACTTTGATGACGATGAGGAGGATATCTAAGATGGCTGAAAGAAAGAAAATAACTAAAAAGACTTTAGCGAAATCATTCCACCATTGGTACTATGGTCATTTGACTTGCTTCTCCCAAGAGCACATGCAGACTTTTGGTTACTTGACCTCTATGCTACCAATTGTGGAAGAACTCTACAAAGACAAAGCAGAGCAGAAAGAAGCTATGCAGACCTATACAGCTTTCTTCAACACAGAACCTCAGCTCGGAGCTTTGGTAGTGGGGATTACAGCTGGTTTGGAAGAAGCGCGTGCCAATGGTGATGCAGTTGATGGAGAAACTATTAATGGTATGCGTGCTGGTCTCATGGGGCCTATCGCAGGTATCGGTGACTCTTTGGTTGTCGGAACTTTAATTCCAGTTCTGCTGGGGATTGCCCTTGGCCTCTCGAAAGGTGGAAATCCTATCGGGGCTCTCTTCTATATCCTTGTTTGGAATGTTCTCATCTATGGCGGGATGCGCTTTGCCTACTTCAAAGGCTATGAATTAGGGGACAAGGCGGTAGAATTCCTTGTAGGACCTAAAGGACAGGCCCTTCGTAAGGCAATCAGTGTCATTGGTGGTATGGTTATCGGGGCAGTTGCTGCAACTTGGGTATCTGTAACGACTTCATTTGAGCTGAAAAATGCGGATGGCGAAGCCTTCTTGAAGCTACAAGAAAAGATTGACGGTGTTTATCCAGGTCTCTTAACAGCTGGCTTTATCACCCTTTGCTGGTGGCTGATGGCCAAGAAAAAAGTATCACCAAACCTTGTTATGCTCCTCTTGGTTGTCATTGCTTTGATTGGTGTAGCACTGGGCATCTTTGATCCTCAACTGAAATACTAATTCCTACTCAAGTTTCAGACTGGCAGTAAGTCCGATATGCTGCTAGTCTAGTATCAATTTGTTTGACTAAAATAAAGAATGGAGAAAATCATGACAGAACAAGAATTGATTCAAGGTTATGAAACAGAAATTCACTACCAGAAGCATATGATTGAAAATCTAGGACGCTGGTTTAGTCTCTTCTTTGTCATTGCCAGTATCGGTCTTGTTCTGATTTACTTCTTTCATGAGACTAATCTATTAGCACTGATTGCAGGAATTGTCCTAGCCCTTCTGGGTGTCTTAGCCATGCTCTTGTTTGGTTATGGCATCTACAGAGGCAGGCTCAATCTGCAAAAGGTGATCAATGATTTTGAAGCAAAACTAAAACTTGCAAGATAGACATTTAATCTAGAAAACATAATCCTAAGTGAGAAGCTCACTTGGGATTTTTTATCAAAAAATAGTTCTCTAGGAAACTTTTTTCTTGACATATTCTCTGTAAGTGGTAAAATAGTTCTCATGAAAACTAAATTAGTTCTCCAGAGAACTATATAAAATCATGAGAAGGGAGCAATCATGGACAAATCGTTGTTGATTTTTAAACGTTTTGGGTATCAGATCCACCTGATGTTGCAGAAAGAAGCCAAACGTTGCGGTATTGAATTTATGGGGGGACCGCAAGGACAGGTCCTGCAGTTTTTAGATCGTCGTGAGCATGATCAAGAATTAACGCTTATCAAGGATATTGAGACAGAACTCAATATCACCAAGTCAGTTGCTAGCAACTTGGTCAAGCGTATGGTACAAAATGGTCTGGTCGAGTTAGAGGCCAGTCCAAGTGATAAACGAGCAAAACTTGTTCGTTTGACCGACAAATCACGATCTCAGATGCAAGAAGTTAAGGCGCTTTTTGATCGTATTGCCAGTAGCCTACTGGAAGGAATTTCAAAGGAAAAGCTAGCCGTTTTTGAAGAAGTTCTAGGACAACTACAGGCTAATGTAGAAAGAATAGGAGGAGAGAATGAAGAAACTCGCTAAACATATTACAGGAAAAGAGTGGGGGATGATCCTACTCACTGTTCTTTTCACTTGTTTCTCGGTCTATCTCGAGTTAGAAGTGCCGACCTATATTTCAGAAATAACAGAATTGATTGGAACACCGGGTACGGAGTTAGGACAACTATGGTCTCCTGCTGCCAAGATGATGGGCTTATCTCTCCTAGCCTTTCTGTCTTCTGTAACAGTTGGATTTTTTGCTTCTCGTGTTGCAGCGTCTTACACGACTCACTTGCGAAGAGATATTTTTAATCGTGTTCTAGATTTTTCGCAAACGGAAATCAAACGTTTTTCAATCCCCAGTCTTTTGACTCGAGCGACCAATGATATTACGCAGGTTCAGATGCTCTTTACTATGGGCTTACAGGTAGTGACTCGTGGGCCTATCATGGCCATCTGGGCCATTGGAAAAATCCTTGGGAAGTCGGAATACTGGCTCTGGGCAGTAGTGGTGGCCGTCATTGTCAATGTCTTGATGACCACTGTTCTCATTACTCTAGCCTTTCCAAAACAATCTGTCATTCAAAAATTGACAGATAAACTCAATAGCATCACTCGCGAAAGTTTGACAGGGATTCGGGTTGTTCGTGCTTATAATGCCGAGGATTACCAAGATAAGAAATTTGAAGAAGCCAATGATGAGGTGACTCGTCTCAATCTCTTTGTCAATCGATTGATGGCGATTATGAACCCTATTATGATGGCGATTTCCAGCGGTTTGACCTTAGCCATTTACTGGATTGGTGCCTATATCATCAACGATGCAAGTTTGGCAGAACGTCTGCCACTCTTTAGTGATATGGTGGTCTTCATGTCCTATGCTATGCAGGTCGTGATGGGCTTCCTTCTCATGGGAGCACTCTTTATCGTTCTTCCTCGTACCTTGGTTTCTGCAGGACGTATCAATCAAGTATTGGATTTGCATCCTTCTATTGAGAATCCGAGTCAAGCACAGGCTGCAAATTCTTCAGTTCAAGGACAAGTGGAATTCCGTGACGTAACCTTCCGCTACTCTCAAAACTCAGAAGCGGTTGTGGAACATGTTACTTTTAAAGCCGAAGCAGGTCAAACAGTTGCTTTTATTGGATCAACTGGATCTGGGAAATCTACTCTAGTCAACCTACTACCTCGTTTTTACGATGTATCCGCGGGAGAAATTCTAGTAGATGGTGTTAATGTGCAAGATTACGACTTGGTAGACTTGCGCAATAAGGTTGGCTATATTCCGCAGAAAGCAGTCCTCTTCTCAGGAGATGTTAAGGACAATCTAGATTTTGGTAAGAGCAAAGAAACTCCTCTAGGCGAAGCTGCTATGTGGCAAGCTCTGGAATTAGCCCAGTCTAAAAACTTTATCGAGGATAAGGAAGCAGGTCTGGCCTCTGAAGTAGCCCAAGGCGGAACCAACTTCTCAGGAGGTCAAAGACAGCGTTTGGCCATTGCGCGTGCCTTGGCTCGTAAGCCAGAGATTCTTATCTTTGATGACTCTTTCTCAGCCTTGGACTACAAGACAGACCGGATCTTGCGCCAAGAGCTAGCAGAGAAAACAAAATCTATGACCAAGCTCATCGTAGCACAGCGGATTTCTACCATCATGGATGCCGACCTGATCTTAGTATTGGATCAAGGTAAAGTCGTGGGACAAGGCACCCACAAGGAACTTCTTGCAACCAACGAAGTCTACCAAGAAATTGCCTACTCACAACTATCGAAGGAGGAATTGGAACATGGAAAATAAGAAAACGTCCTTTTGGAAACACTCTAGACCTTTTCTAGCAGGTCTCCAACTTCCCCTACTCGTAGCGGTTATCGCAGCTGTATGTTCTAGTATCATCACGGTTTATGGACCGACTAAGATTAAGGAAATTACCAACTTGATTTCAGATGGCTTGATGACAGGAATCGACTTGGAAGCTGTGTCAAGTATTGCTAGCTTTTTGGTCATTCTATATGTGATTGGTATTATCCTTAACTATACACAAGCCTATATCTTTTCAACCAACATTCAGCATTTTTCAAAACGCTTGCGGACAGCAATCGCTGAAAAAATCAATCGCTTGCCACTGGGGTATTTTGACCGTCATTCTCAAGGGGACACCCTTTCGCGCGTGACCAATGACGTGGATACGGCGGCGCAATCTCTCAACCAAAGTCTCGGAACAGTTATCTCAGCCAGCTTCTTGTTGATTGCTGTTTTGGTGACCATGTTTAGCATGAACTGGATTTTAGCTCTGGTAACGGTTGTTTCTACGCTTGTTGGTTTTGCGGCAGTTTCCGTAATTATGGCCAAGTCACAGGGTTATTTTAAAGCCCAACAAAATAATCTAGCAGCCGTCAATGGTTACGTAGAAGAAATGTATTCGGGACACAATGTTGTAACGAGCTACAACGCAGTAGACACCTCCAAAGCGAAATTCGCAGGTTTAAACCAAAACTTGCACGACAGTATCTGGAAATCTCAGTTTATCTCTGGTATCATGATGCCAGCCATGTTCTTTGTTGGAAACTTTAGTTATGTTTTGGTCATCATCGTTGGTGCTGCCTTAGCGCTAGAGGGGCATATCAGTATCGGGATTATCGTAGCCTTTATGGTCTATGTTCGTACCTTCTCACAACCCTTATCACAAATTGCTCAAGGGATTACGAGCTTGCAACAAGCCAGTGCAGCTATGACGCGTGTCTTTGAGTTTCTAGGTGAAGAGGAAATGGAAGATGAATCTCATAAGGAAAGACAATTAACCAACATGAAGGGTGAAGTAGTCTTTGATCAGGTGTCATTTGGCTATACACCAGAGCGCACCATCATCCATGACTTCTCAGCTACAGCTCGTGCAGGTCAAAAGGTCGCTATTGTCGGACCGACTGGTGCTGGTAAGACAACTATTGTCAATCTTTTGATGAAATTTTATGAGATTGATAAGGGAAGTATCCGTATCGATGGCGTGGATACTAAGGACATGAAGCGTTCGGAAGTGCATGATGCCTTTTCAATGGTCTTGCAAGATACTTGGCTCTTTGAAGGAACCATTCGGGAAAATCTCATCTATAATCAAACGGGTATCAGCGATGAGCGAATGATGGAAGCTAGTAAGGCTGTGGGAATCCACCACTTTATCATGACCTTACCAGACGGCTACGATACTATCTTGGACGATACAGTGACCCTGTCTGTCGGACAAAAACAACTCTTAACCATTGCTCGTGCCCTGTTCAAGGACGCACCACTCTTGATTTTAGATGAGGCGACCTCTTCTGTTGACACACGGACAGAGGAGTTGATTCAAAAAGCCATGGACCGCTTGATGGAAGGCAGAACTTCCTTTGTCATTGCCCACCGCTTGTCAACTATCCGTAATGCCAACTTGATTCTTGTCATGAAAGATGGCAATATCATCGAGCAAGGTAACCATGAAGAATTGATGGGCCAAGCCGGCTTCTATGCGGATCTTTACAACAGCCAATTCACAGAAGACCAAGCAGAAGAATAAACCAAAAGAAGGCTTGACGGCCTTCTTTTTCTGCACTATACTAGAAGACAAGCGCCTCACTTCTAGGCAAAAATAAAGTGTTAATGAGAAGAATAAATGAAAAATTATCAAAAATGGTATAGAAACATTAGCTCCAAACTAACTAGCCATCCAACCTTTTTATTTCTGTTACGCAGTTATAATCGCTTAATGACAGTGGCCATGCCCCTTGTCTACCTAACCTTGCTAGTCACCACTTACCTGCAACTAGGACTTGGTCAGCAAGTTGGGGTCTATTTGCTTGTCCCTGCTACAGGTTTTGTCATTTTGTCCCTCTTTCGTAAGAAAATCAATCACCCTCGCCCCTACGAAACTTGGGACATTAGTCCCCTTCTTGACAAGGATAGTTCGGGACAGTCTATGCCCAGTCGCCATGTCTTTTCAGCAACTATCATCTCTATGGCCTGTTTCCATGCTTGGACTTTGATCGGAACAATCTTGCTTATTTGCTCAGGACTCTTAGCATTGGTCCGAGTACTAGGTGGTGTTCATTATCCCAAGGATGTGCTCGTTGGGTATGCCTGTGGTCTGGTGTGGGGATTCCTTTTCTTCCTATTCTGACATGTAAGTCAAGCTAGTCTGACAACCACTTACTGCTTCAAATTGACCACTTGCTTTTTTGCCCTTGTTTTCCTAATTTAGCTTTGATATAGTAGAGTCAGAAAGGAGATGTGATGAAGTTACGAATTGAGATTGACGGCAATTTAGAAGAAACTGAAATTGTCATCAAGACCCCTGCTTTGACAGATGAAATTGCAGATTTGCAACGGCTCTTGCAGGAGTCGACAGCTCCGAGGTTGACTTTTTACAAGGGGACAGGTGAATATTATCTAGACCTGTCAGAAATTCTCTTCTTTGAAACGGAAGGGAGCAAGATCTACGCTCATAACCAGAAGGAAGCTTATGAGGTTCGCCTCAAGCTCTATGAGTTGGAGTCTATCTTGCCTCGCTATTTTAGTCGAGTTTCCAAGTCAACTATTGCAAACATCCGTCAGATTTACTCAGTGGACAAGTCCTTTTCAGGAACTGGCACTATTTCCTTTTATCAGACGCATAAGGAGGTTCATGTCTCACGACATTACCAATCCCTCCTAAAAGAAAATCTAAGAAATATGAGGTAAAAAACATGAAAAAGAAAGCATTTGGTATTGTTTTATTGGTTTTAGCAGCTTGGATCTTGCTGCAAGGGAATTTTGGAATTCCTTCTTTGAATGGCAAGATATGGCCTTTGCTAGGAATTGTTTTTTTGGCTTATAAGTCCATTGAATCCATCCTTAGACGCCATCTCACTTCGGCAGTTTTTACAGGATTACTGGCGCTCATCATTGCAAATTACGCTTATGACTTGTTACCATTTACCAATCATTCTCTTATTTGGGCTAGCATCTTAGCAGTGCTAGGTTTTGGCTATCTCACTCACTCAAGTAAGTTTTGGAATGAAAAAAAATGGTGGTACAATGGAAAAAAAACAGTCGTCACGGATAAGGAAGTCGCTTTTGGTAGCGGGACCTTCTATAAGCAAGATCAAGATCTCGTAGATGACCAAGTGGAAGTCGCTTTTGGGGATGCTAAAATCTACTATGATAATGCAGAGATGCTAGGTGATTTTGCAACTTTAAATATTGAAGTGGCCTTCGGGAATGCAACCGTCTATGTTCCACAACACTGGCGTGTCGATTTGAAAGTAGAAACCTCCTTTGGTGCAGCTAAGGCAGATGCTCCTGTAGCGCCAACAAACAAAACCTTGATTATTCGTGGGGAAGTTGCTTTTGGTAAACTTGGAGTTGTTTACGTTAAATAAAAAAAAAGTCTCCGAATTTCCTTGCCAAAATAGAGAAAGTGTGATAACATAATACGGTATGTGGTGCTAGCACATCCGCTATATTAGATCTAATAGGAGGAAAACACAATGGCTAAAGTATGTTACTTTACAGGTCGTAAGACTGTATCAGGAAACAACCGTTCACACGCGATGAACCAAACAAAACGTGCCGTAAAACCAAACCTTCAAAAAGTTACTGTTCTTATCGATGGTAAACCTAAAAAAGTTTGGGCTTCAGCTCGTGCTTTGAAATCAGGTAAAGTTGAACGCGTTTAATAAAAATGAGAAGACCTAACTGGTCTTTTTCTTTTGCTCTAAGTATAAAACCATTTGAAAAATAGAGTAAATATCCGCCGATACAGCATTCTGCTTTTACACTTGGGCTGAAATATGATAAAATAGAGTATCAACAATTTGAGGTAAAAAAAATGACTGTAAAAATTAATACAAAAGATGGTCAAATCGAACTGACAGATGAAGTGATTGCAACCGTTGTAGGTGGTGCAGCAACTGAGATTTTTGGTGTGGTCGGTATGGCTAGTAAAAATGCCCTCAAAGATAATTTTCAAGCCCTTCTTGGTAAGGAAAATTATGCAAAAGGCGTTGTCGTAAAAGCAGCCGAGGATGGCAGCATTGCAGTTGATGTTTATACCGTGTTGAGCTACGGAACAAAGATTAGTGAAGTCTCAAAAAACATCCAAGAGAGCGTTCGTTTTAGTTTGGAAAACCAACTAGGAATTACTGCTCAGACTGTGAATGTCTACATTCAAAATATCAAAGTTGTAGGAGAATAATCGTGTCAAAAATTACTACCAGCTTATTCCAAGAGATGGTGCAGGCTGCATCAACTCGTTTGAATAAGCAAGCAGAATATGTCAATTCATTGAACGTCTTTCCAGTTCCAGATGGAGATACTGGGACAAACATGGGAATGACCATTGAAAATGGTGCGAAAGAAGTAGCAGACAAGCCTGCTTCTACAGTTGGAGAAGTAGCGAGTATTCTTGCCAAAGGGCTCTTGATGGGTGCGCGTGGGAACTCAGGGGTTATCACTTCTCAGCTCTTCCGTGGCTTCTCTCAGGCTATCAAGGAAAAAGATGAATTAACAGGTCAAGACTTGGCTCTTGCCTTCCAATCCGGTGTCGAAGTAGCTTATAAAGCGGTTATGAAACCAGTTGAAGGAACAATTTTGACTGTATCACGTGGTGCAGCCATTGGTGCCAAGAAAAAAGCGGAACAGACAGATGATGCCGTTGAGGTTATGCGTGCAGCCTTGGAAGGAGCTAAAGCAGCCCTTGCTAAAACTCCAGAAATGCTTCCAGTCCTTAAGGAAGTTGGTGTGGTAGACTCAGGTGGTCAAGGTTTGGTCTTCATCTATGAAGGATTCCTTTCAGCTCTTACTGGTGAATACAGTGCTTCTGAAGACTTTGTAGCGACTCCTGCCAACATGAGTGAAATGATCAATGCAGAGCACCACAAGTCTGTTGCAGGGCATGTGGCAACTGAGGATATTACCTTCGGTTACTGTACAGAGATCATGGTAGCTCTCAAACAAGGTCCAACTTATTCTAAGGACTTTGACTACGATGAATTCCGTAACTACTTGAATGACTTAGGCGACTCTCTACTTGTTGTCAATGATGATGAAATCGTCAAAGTTCACGTCCATACAGAAGATCCAGGTCTTGTCATGCAAGAAGGTCTCAAATATGGTAGCTTGATCAAGGTCAAAGTGGACAACATGCGTAACCAACACGAGGCGCAAGTTGAAAAAGAAGCGACCCAAGGCAACAAGCCTGCTGAAACAAAAGAGTATGCTCTTATCGCAGTAGTAGCTGGTCAAGGTTTAGCAGATATCTTCCGTGCTCAAGGTGTGGATTATGTTATCGAAGGTGGTCAGACGATGAACCCTTCAACAGAAGACTTTATCAAGGCTGTTGAACAGGTCAATGCTCGCAACATCATCTTCTTGCCAAACAACAAAAATATCTTTATGGCAGCTCAGTCTGCGGCTGAAGTGCTTGAACAACCTGCTGTTGTTGTAGAAGCACGTACAATTCCTCAAGGTTTGACCAGTCTTCTTGCCTTTGATCCAAGCAAATCAATCGAAGAAAACAAAGAACGTATGACTGCAGCCCTTGGTGATGTCATCAGCGGTAGTGTAACAACAGCCGTTCGTGATACAACTATCGATGGATTAGCAATTCATGAAAATGACAATCTTGGTATGGTTGATGGGAAAATCCTCGTGTCAAACCCTGACATGCACCAAACCTTGATAGAAACATTGAAACATATGTTGGACGAAGACAGTGAAATCGTGACTTTCTATGTCGGTGAAGACGGAAGCGAAGAACTTGCCAATGAAATTGCCCAAGAAATTGCAGAAGAATTTGAAGATGTTGAAGTAGAGATTCACCAAGGTCAACAACCTGTATACCCATATCTTTTCAGTGTGGAATAAAAGTTTAATCGATTAAAAAGAAAGTTGATTTTGCAACTTTCTTTTTTTTATGACATTTGTCATATTTCCTAGTGACAGAAGCATCTAGCTCCGCTAACTTCGAAAGACTATAATTGAAGTATGAAATGGAGGAAGAAGAAGAAATGAAAAATAAAATGATTGTCGCAGTGAGTTTAGTAGCAGCAGGAGTTATGACCTATCTCATGTTCTCAGGATTGGACGAGGGTTTCTACCATTTTCCTTGGGAGCTCTTTGCTGGCTTTGGAATGATGTCTTGGCTTGTCAGAGAGGGTTTGAAATTAGTCAGAGATGTGAAAAAGGAGTTTGAGGAATGAAAAAAGCAATCATCTATTTCTTTATCGGCCTGTCACTCTTGGTATGGTTAGTGGAAATGTTTACTGGTTGGTTTGACCAAACCTTGCTTCGCCAATTTATTCGTGGTGCTTGGGGGTTTGGATTTATGATTTTCGTTGTTTTCCCTATGGGAATGAAGTGGTTGAAAGGAGAATCTCATGACTGTGATTAAAGTTGAGAAATTGAGTAAGAAAATAAAAGACAAGGAGATCTTGCGGAACATCTCTTTTGAAATCAACGATGGTGAATGTGTCGCCTTGATCGGGCCTAACGGAGCAGGGAAGACAACCTTGATTGATTGCCTCTTGGGCGACAAGTTCATGAGCTCAGGTCAGATAGCCATTCAAGGATTTGCGCCAACAGATCCTCGTTTAAAGCAGCTTATTTCTATCTTGCCTCAAGAAAATACGGTGGTTCAAGACTTGAAAGTGAAAGAACTTTTATCATTTTTCAAGTCACTTTATCCTGACAGTCTTTCAGACAAAGAAATTGATGACTTGCTGAGATTCTCAGACAAGCAGAAAAATCAGCTAGCGGGCAAGTTGTCTGGTGGGCAAAAACGTTTGTTCTCTTTCGTGTTGGCTTTAATCGGTCGTCCGAAAATTCTATTTTTGGACGAACCAACTGCTGCCATGGATACCTCGACACGTCAGCATTTTTGGGAAATTGTCAATCAGTTAAAGAAAAATGGTGTCACCATTGTCTATTCTTCCCACTATATCGAAGAGGTAGAACATACGGCTGACCGCATTTTGGTCCTCCACAAGGGAGAATTGATTCGCGATACGACGCCTTATGCTATGCGTGGTGAAGAACAAGAAAAACATTTTACGGTACCACTAACTTATCAGGAAGTTATCAGCACTTTGGACCAGATTCAAGAGCTTGAAATCAAGCAAAATGCTCTTTCCTTCACAACCAAAGAAGCCAGCCAGGTATGGAAAGTCTTGCAAGAACAGGGCTGCATGATCGAAGAAATTGAAGTTCGCAATCGAACTCTCTTAGACAGTATCTTCGAAACGACTCAAGACTAAAGGAGATTGACGATGAAAAATATGACAAGTCTCATGAAAGTGGAAATCATTCTGATGAAACGGCAAGCAGTCTACTACTTGTTATCCATCGGACTTCCAAGTGTGTTTTACCTTATCTTTTCTGGTATGATGTCAGGGTCAGATATTCCAGAAATTGCTCTTCAAGCCTATCTTTTTGCCATGACGCTCTTTAGTATCATGTCAAGTGCTTTTTTCAGTATCCCAAGCACACTCGAGTCTGATAAGACAAACAACTGGCAAAAATTGATTCAACATTCTCCCGTATCTATGGTAGAATATTATGTATCAAAACTGTTCAGTACCCTACTGACTTTCTTGTTATCAATTATTGTTGTCTTTTCAGTTGGTCATTTTGTCCGTGGAGTTACGCTACCTTGGCTTGACTGGTTGGTAATCGGTGCTATTTTGCTGGTCGGAAGCGTGGTCTTTATCAGCATGGGGGTATTGGTGAGCTTGCTACCCAGTGCTCAACT
Source organism: Streptococcus oralis (assembly GCF_965111685.1). Taxonomy (GTDB): domain Bacteria; phylum Bacillota; class Bacilli; order Lactobacillales; family Streptococcaceae; genus Streptococcus; species Streptococcus oralis_B. The sequence goes on along the minus strand of NZ_OZ217340.1, from coordinate 1,677,681 downwards.
GATGACGGTTGTTGGAAATATTGCCTATATTGCTTTGGCTGTCCTAGGTGGACTGTGGTTCCCCTTGGATTCCTTCCCAGAATGGCTCCAATCTATTGGCAAACTGACCCCAACCTATCAACTGATGCAGGTTGTCTCTACTTATTTGGAACACCATGAATTTAATATTCTTTCTGCCTTGGTTGTACTAGGTTATACAGTTTTCTTTGGTGTATTGGTCATTCAACTGAAAAAACGGATCGAGGTAAAATAAATCTATGTTGGAAAAATTAAAAAACACTCATTATATGTTTCATATTTCAACAGTGTTTATCATCTTTCCTATAGCGGGTGTCATCGTTGGAGAGTACCCGCTTTTAACCTTGTTATGGACTCTACTATTTGTCCTAGCTTTTTATTCGATTTTAGTCAGTCAGAATCGAACCGTGCAGTGGCTGGCCTGGTGGATCATGCTTGCCTACATTTTTTACAGTTCCGTCTGGCTGAATGCTAGCTTTGCTTGGTTTATCTTTTATTTATCCAATCTTCTCAATTATGAGTTGGATGAGATTTCTTTTCACTCTTGGCGTTTTGTTAGTTTTATTGTCTTGCAACCGTTAATTTTGACAGGGATTTATATGGTCGATCAAGTTAGTCCCTGGCAACTGCTCTTTTTCTTGGTGACTTTTGTCTTTTCTGATGCCTTGACTTTTGGTCTCTATCGAATTCGGATGGCAGAAGAGTTAAAAGAAGAAAAGATGAAACAAAATGCCAAGCTTAATCTTTTCTTGGCTGAAAATGAACGCAGTCGTATTGGTCAGGATCTTCATGACAGTCTAGGCCATACCTTTGCCATGTTGAGTGTGAAGACGGACCTTGCCCTCCAGCTTCTTCAAATGCAGGCCTATCCTCAAGTGGAAAAAGAATTAAAAGAAATTCATCAGATCAGTAAAGAATCCATGAATGAAGTTCGAACCATTGTGGAAAATCTTAAGTCTAGAACTTTGACATCAGAACTAGAGACTATGAAAAAGATGTTAGAAATTGCTGGAATTGAGGTGGAAATAGCTAATCAACTAGATACTGCTAGTTTAACTCAGGAATTGGAGTCAACAGCTTCCATGATTTTGCTTGAGTTAGTGACCAATATCATCAAACATGCCAAAGCATCCAAAGCTTACTTGAAATTAGAACGAACTGGGAAAGAACTCATTCTAACAGTGAGAGACGATGGCTGTGGCTTTGCTTCTCTAAAAGGGGATGAGCTCCATACCGTTCGAGACCGTGTCCTTCCTTTTTCAGGAGAGGTAAAGGTGATCAGTCAGAAACATCCGACTGAAGTGCAGGTTAGACTACCTTATAAGGAGAGAAACTAAGATGAAACTACTTGTTGCAGAAGATCAAAGTATGTTGCGAGATGCGATGTGCCAGTTGCTTACCTTTCAACCAGATGTAGAGTCTGTCCTACAAGCCAAGGATGGCCAAGAAGCAATCCAACTCTTAGAAAAGGAGCCCGTAGATATCGCCATTCTTGACGTAGAAATGCCTGTTAAGACAGGCCTCGAAGTCTTGGAGTGGATACGAGCAGAAAAGCTAGAAACAAAGGTGGTTGTGGTGACGACCTTCAAACGTCCCGGATATTTTGAACGTGCGGTCAAGGCTGGAGTGGATGCTTATGTCTTGAAAGAAAGAAGCATTGCAGACCTCATGCAAACCTTGCACACTGTTCTCGAAGGACGCAAGGAATATTCGCCTGAATTGATGGAAGTGGTGATGACGCACCCCAATCCGTTAACAGAGCAAGAAATCGCTGTTTTAAAGGGAATCGCTCAAGGTTTGTCTAATCAAGAAATCGCGGATCAGCTTTATCTATCAAATGGAACCGTCCGAAACTATGTCACCAATATTCTTTCGAAACTAGATGCTGGTAATCGAACAGAGGCAGCCAACATTGCAAAAGAATCTGGTTGGCTTTGATAAGAAGGGTTAAAAAATTCCGAAACGATAACTTGAATCAAAGGAAATCCATACTAGAAAGGAGGAGGCAAATTGCCTCCTTTTCTGGTTTAGAAAAGCGGTGAAAGCTAGTGTCAAAGAGTGAAAAGATCAGAATAAAAATGAAAAATATCTTGACAATGAAGGAAAAATTGTGTTACAATAATAGACGGTACTTTTTACTTTTGGTCTCTCAAAAGTGTACAGGGACGTGCTGACAAATGTTGCAAAAGTACACACAGATGGTAGCTGTCACCAAGTGTATCATCACCAAAAATAAAAAAACACAGGAGAATGTAGATGCCTACAATTAACCAATTGGTTCGCAAATCGCGTAAATCAAAAGTAGAAAAATCTAAATCACCAGCTTTGAACGTTGGTTACAACAGTCATAAAAAAGTTCAAACAAACGTTTCTTCACCACAAAAACGTGGTGTTGCAACTCGTGTGGGAACAATGACACCTAAAAAACCTAACTCTGCCCTTCGTAAATTCGCTCGTGTACGTTTGAGCAACCTTATCGAAGTTACTGCCTACATCCCAGGTATCGGACACAACTTGCAAGAGCACAGCGTGGTGCTTCTTCGTGGTGGACGTGTAAAAGACCTTCCGGGGGTACGTTACCATATCGTCCGTGGTGCACTTGATACTGCAGGTGTTAACGATCGTAAACAAGGCCGTTCTAAATACGGTACTAAACGTCCAAAAGCATAAGGAAAGGGGATAAAGAGAAATGAGTCGTAAAAATAGAGCTCCAAAACGTGACGTATTGCCAGATCCGCTTTACAATTCACAACTAGTTACTCGTCTTATCAACCGCGTTATGCTTGATGGTAAACGTGGTACAGCTGCTTCAATCGTTTACGGTGCTTTTGAGCAAATCAAAGAAGCTACTGGTAACGATGCACTTGAAGTATTTGAAACAGCTATGGAAAACATCATGCCTGTACTTGAAGTACGTGCACGTCGTGTTGGTGGATCTAACTACCAAGTCCCAGTTGAAGTTCGTCCAGAACGTCGTACAACACTTGGACTTCGTTGGTTGGTAACCATCGCTCGCCTTCGTGGTGAACACACAATGCAAGACCGTCTTGCAAAAGAAATCTTGGATGCTGCGAACAACACTGGTGCAGCAGTTAAGAAACGTGAAGACACTCACCGTATGGCTGAAGCTAACCGTGCCTTCGCACACTTCCGTTGGTAATATAGGATGCGAAAGCGTTAAGAAAGTCCAAGAGAAAATAGGGAATCGAAGAAGGTTGCGACTGCAACCAATGAGATTCATCTTTTTCTCCAGACTTTTAGCTTGAGTTCAACTCAGCTAACTTAAGCTTCTAGCCCGAGTTCAATTCAACTTGTCTACAAGTTGAAACCAACAAAAACAAGATAAACATTGAGAACGGGTAGGTCCTGCCTATCCGTTTTTATTAAAATCGTGTTATAATAGAATAGAAATTAAAATAAATAGGAGAAACAAACCTCATGGCACGCGAATTTTCACTTGAAAAAACTCGTAATATCGGTATCATGGCTCACGTCGATGCCGGTAAAACAACAACTACTGAGCGTATTCTTTACTACACTGGTAAAATCCACAAAATCGGTGAAACTCACGAAGGTGCGTCACAAATGGACTGGATGGAGCAAGAGCAAGAACGTGGTATCACTATCACATCTGCTGCGACAACAGCTCAATGGAATAACCACCGCGTAAACATCATCGACACACCAGGACACGTGGACTTCACAATCGAAGTACAACGTTCTCTTCGTGTATTGGACGGTGCGGTTACTGTTCTTGACTCACAATCAGGTGTTGAGCCTCAAACTGAAACAGTTTGGCGTCAAGCAACTGAGTACGGAGTTCCACGTATCGTATTTGCCAACAAAATGGACAAAATCGGTGCTGACTTCCTTTACTCAGTAAGCACACTTCACGACCGTCTTCAAGCAAACGCACACCCAATCCAATTGCCAATCGGTGCTGAAGATGACTTCCGTGGTATCATCGACTTGATCAAGATGAAAGCTGAAATCTATACTAACGACCTTGGTACAGATATCCTTGAAGAAGATATTCCAGCTGACTACCTTGACCAAGCTCAAGAATACCGTGAAAAATTGGTTGAAGCAGTCGCTGAAACTGATGAAGACTTGATGATGAAATACCTTGAAGGTGAAGAAATCACTAACGAAGAATTGAAAGCTGCTATCCGTAAAGCAACTATCAACGTTGAATTCTTCCCAGTATTGTGTGGTTCTGCCTTCAAGAACAAGGGTGTTCAATTGATGCTTGATGCGGTTATCGACTACCTTCCAAGCCCACTTGATATCCCAGCAATCAAAGGTATCAACCCAGATACAGATGAAGAAGAAACTCGTCCAGCATCTGACGAAGAGCCATTCGCGGCTCTTGCCTTCAAGATCATGACGGACCCATTCGTAGGTCGTTTGACATTCTTCCGTGTATACTCAGGTGTTCTTCAATCAGGTTCTTACGTATTGAACACTTCTAAAGGTAAGCGTGAACGTATCGGACGTATCCTTCAAATGCACGCTAACAGCCGTCAAGAAATTGACACTGTTTACTCAGGTGATATCGCTGCTGCCGTTGGTTTGAAAGATACAACAACTGGTGACTCATTGACAGATGAAAAAGCTAAAATCATCCTTGAGTCAATCAACGTTCCAGAACCAGTTATCCAATTGATGGTTGAGCCAAAATCTAAAGCTGACCAAGATAAGATGGGTATCGCCCTTCAAAAATTGGCTGAAGAAGACCCAACATTCCGCGTTGAAACAAATGTTGAAACTGGTGAAACAGTTATCTCAGGTATGGGTGAGCTTCACCTTGACGTCCTTGTTGACCGTATGCGTCGTGAGTTTAAAGTTGAAGCGAACGTAGGTGCTCCTCAAGTATCTTACCGTGAAACATTCCGCGCTTCTACTCAAGCACGTGGATTCTTTAAACGTCAGTCTGGTGGTAAAGGTCAATTCGGTGATGTATGGATTGAATTTACTCCAAACGAAGAAGGTAAAGGATTCGAATTCGAAAACGCAATCGTCGGTGGTGTGGTTCCTCGTGAATTTATCCCAGCGGTTGAAAAAGGTTTGGTAGAATCTATGGCTAACGGTGTTCTTGCAGGTTACCCAATGGTTGACGTTAAAGCTAAACTTTACGATGGTTCATACCACGATGTCGACTCATCTGAAACTGCCTTCAAGATTGCGGCTTCACTTGCCCTCAAAGAAGCTGCTAAGTCAGCACAACCAGCTATCCTTGAGCCAATGATGCTTGTAACCATCACTGTTCCAGAAGAAAACCTTGGTGATGTTATGGGTCACGTAACTGCTCGTCGTGGACGTGTAGATGGTATGGAAGCACACGGTAACAGCCAAATCGTTCGTGCTTACGTTCCACTTGCTGAAATGTTCGGTTATGCAACAGTTCTTCGTTCATCATCTCAAGGACGTGGTACATTCATGATGGTATTTGACCACTACGAAGATGTACCTAAGTCAGTACAAGAAGAAATCATTAAGAAAAACAAAGGTGAAGACTAATCAGTCCTCGCTCTAAAAGGGAGTCACTTAGTGGCTTCTTTTTTTGTCTTTAACCATTCATTTTTGCTGAATATAGTATACAAATTTGCTCGCTAAGTGTGAGAATTACTAATTTTATCCAGAAAGAAAATATTCTAATTCGATAAATTAAAGTAAACAAAGGTTCCTAATTCCGTAGAAAACTTAATAAAAATGAGGGAAAGATTCATAAATACACTTTTAGATAGAAAATTCAGAAAATTGACTCTTTTGTCTTGAAAATTTTTGAAAAAATGGTATGATAGTAACAAGCTATTTTTTTTAAGAGAAGAGAAAGGGGAACAATGGAGAAAATCAGTTTAGAATCTCCTAAGACGGGGTCGGACCTGGTTTTGGAAACACTTCGTGACTTAGGGATTGATACCATTTTTGGTTATCCTGGTGGTGCAGTCTTACCTTTGTATGATGCGATATACAATTTTAAAGGTATTCGCCACATCTTGGGACGTCATGAGCAAGGTTGTTTGCACGAAGCTGAAGGATATGCCAAATCAACTGGAAAGTTGGGCGTTGCCGTCGTCACGAGTGGACCGGGAGCAACAAATGCCATTACAGGAATTGCAGATGCCATGAGCGACAGCGTTCCCCTTTTGGTCTTTACAGGTCAGGTGGCGCGTGCAGGGATTGGGAAAGATGCCTTTCAGGAGGCGGACATCGTGGGTATTACCATGCCCATTACCAAGTACAATTACCAAGTCCGTGAAACGGCTGACATTCCCCGTATCATTACGGAAGCCGTGCATATCGCAACGACTGGTCGTCCAGGTCCAGTTGTGATTGACTTGCCAAAGGATGTATCAGCTCTAGAGACAGATTTCATCTATTCACCGGAGGTGAATTTACCAAGTTATCAACCGACGCTTGATCCAAATGACATGCAAATCAAGAAAATCTTGAAGCAATTGTCAAAAGCCAAGAAACCTGTTTTGTTAGTAGGTGGTGGTATCAGCTATGCAGAAGCTTCTAAGGAGCTCAATGAATTTGCTGAGCGTTACCAAATTCCAGTAGTCACCAGTCTTTTGGGGCAAGGTACCATTGCAACGAGTCATCCGCTCTTCCTAGGAATGGGAGGAATGCACGGTTCTTTCGCGGCCAACATTGCAATGACTGAAGCAGACTTTATGATTAGTATTGGTTGTCGTTTCGACGACCGATTGACCGGAAATCCTAAGACCTTTGCTAAAAATGCCAAGGTTGCTCATATCGACATTGATCCAGCCGAGATTGGTAAGATTATCAGTGCAGATATTCCTGTAGTGGGGGATGCTAAGAAAGCCTTGCAGATGCTGTTAGCAGAACCAACTGTTCATAACAATACTGAAAAATGGATTGAAAAAGTCACTAAAGACAAGAACCGCGTTCGCTCTTATGATAAGAAAGAACGTGTGGTTCAACCTCAGGCCGTTATTGAACGAATCGGTGAGTTGACGAATGGAGATGCCATTGTTGTCACAGACGTTGGTCAACACCAAATGTGGACAGCTCAGTATTATCCTTACCAAAATGAGCGTCAGTTAGTCACTTCAGGTGGTTTGGGTACCATGGGATTTGGAGTTCCTGCAGCTATTGGAGCCAAGATTGCAAATCCAGAAAAAGAGGTTATCCTTTTTGTCGGCGATGGTGGCTTCCAAATGACCAACCAAGAACTAGCAATCCTAAACATCTATAAGGTGCCGATTAAGGTCGTGATGTTGAATAACCACTCACTAGGAATGGTTCGCCAGTGGCAGGAATCCTTCTATGAGGGTAGAACTTCCGAGTCAGTCTTTGATACACTTCCTGACTTCCAGCTGATGGCGCAGGCTTACGGCATCAAAAACTATAAATTTGATAATCCAGAGACGATAGAGAAGGATCTAGAAGTCATTCTAGAGGATGTGCCCATGTTTATCGAGGTGGACATTTCTCGTAAGGAACAGGTCTTACCGATGGTACCAGCTGGTAAGAGCAATCATGAGATGTTGGGGGTGAAGTTCCATGCGTAGAATGTTAACAGCTAGATTGCAAAACCGTTCAGGAGTTTTGAATCGTTTTACAGGTGTCCTTTCTCGTCGTCAAGTCAACATTGAGAGTATCTCAGTTGGTGCGACAGAGAACCCCAATGTGTCACGTATCACCATCATTATTGATGTAGCTTCTCATGATGAAGTAGAGCAAATCATTAAACAGCTCAATCGCCAGATTGATGTGATTCGCATTCGAGATATCACAGATCAACCACACTTGGAAAGAGAAGTTATCTTGGTAAAGGTATCTGCTCCTGCTGAAAAGCGTGCAGAAATCTTGGCCATTATCCAACCTTTCCGTGCAACGGTAGTAGATGTGGCTCCAAGCTCAATCACCATCCAGATGACGGGAAATGCTGAAAAGAGTGAAGCTTTATTGCGAGTGATTCGACCATATGGTATTAAAAATATCGCTCGTACGGGTGCAACTGGATTTACCCGCGACTAATACTCTTTGATTTTCAATGAGTATAAAAAATAACTTAAGTTTGTTAAATCAGCCTATAAGGCAATAAAAAATAGAAAAGAGAGAAAACTATGGCAGTTCAAATGGAATACGAAAAAGATGTTAAAGTAGCAGCGCTTGACGGTAAAAAAATCGCCGTAATCGGTTATGGTTCACAAGGACATGCGCATGCGCAAAACTTGCGTGATTCAGGTCGTGATGTCATCATCGGTGTGCGTCCAGGTAAATCTTTTGACAAAGCAAAAGAAGACGGATTTGACACTTACACAGTAGCAGAAGCAACTAAATTGGCTGACGTTATCATGATCTTGGCACCAGACGAAATCCAACAAGAATTGTACGAAGCAGAAATCGCTCCAAACTTGGAAGCTGGAAATGCAGTTGGATTTGCTCATGGTTTCAATATCCACTTTGAATTTATCAAAGTTCCTGCAGATGTAGATGTCTTCATGTGTGCTCCTAAAGGACCAGGACACTTGGTACGTCGTACTTACGAAGAAGGATTTGGTGTGCCAGCTCTTTACGCAGTTTACCAAGATGCTACAGGAAATGCTAAAAATATTGCTATGGACTGGTGTAAAGGTGTTGGGGCAGCTCGTGTTGGTTTGCTTGAAACAACTTACAAAGAAGAAACTGAAGAAGATTTGTTTGGTGAACAAGCCGTACTTTGTGGTGGTTTGACTGCCCTTATCGAAGCAGGTTTTGAAGTCTTGACAGAAGCAGGCTATGCCCCAGAATTGGCTTACTTTGAAGTTCTTCATGAAATGAAGTTGATCGTTGACTTGATCTATGAAGGTGGATTCAAGAAAATGCGTCAATCTATTTCAAACACTGCTGAATACGGTGACTATGTATCAGGTCCACGTGTGATTACTGAGCAAGTGAAAGAAAACATGAAAGCTGTTTTGGCAGATATCCAAAATGGTAAATTTGCAAATGACTTTGTAAATGACTACAAGGCGGGTCGTCCAAAATTAACTGCTTACCGTGAACAAGCAGCTAACCTTGAAATTGAAAAAGTTGGTGCAGAATTGCGTAAAGCAATGCCTTTCGTTGGTAAAAATGACGACGACGCATTCAAAATCTACAATTAATTCTTGTAAAGAGAGACAGAAGGCGAGTTGGGGGTACCTAACTCGTTTTTTATCTTGAAAAGTATTTGAGGAGGAGACAATGCTAAGTGCAAAAGATGTGGTGAAAGCCCACAAAGTTTTGAGTGGTGTAGTAGTTGATACACCACTAGAATATGATCATTATTTATCAGAAAAATACCAAGCAAAGATTTATCTCAAAAAGGAGAATGCGCAACGAGTTCGCTCTTTTAAAATTCGTGGAGCCTACTATGCCATTTCTCAACTATCAAAAGAAGAACGTGAGCGTGGTGTAGTCTGTGCCTCTGCGGGAAATCATGCCCAAGGTGTCGCCTATACTTGTAATGAGATGAAGATTCCTGCAACGATCTTTATGCCCATCACAACACCGCAACAAAAGATTGGGCAGGTTCGCTTTTTCGGTGGAGAGTTTGTGACAATCAAGTTGGTTGGGGATACCTTTGATGCTTCTGCTAAGGCAGCACAAGAATTTACACTGACAGAAAACCGCACCTTCATCGATCCTTTTGATGATGCGCATGTTCAGGCTGGCCAAGGGACTGTAGCCTATGAAATTCTTGAAGAAGCCCGTAAAGAGTCTATTGATTTTGATACAGTACTTGTACCAGTAGGTGGTGGCGGATTGATTGCCGGTGTTTCTACTTATATTAAGGAAACCAACCCGACCATTGAAGTGATTGGGGTAGAAGCTAATGGTGCTCGCTCTATGAAAGCTGCCTTTGAAGCTGGGGGACCAGTTAAACTCAAAGAAATTGATAAGTTTGCTGATGGGATAGCTGTACAGAAAGTTGGACAGTTGACCTATGAAGCAACCCGTAAGAATGTTGAAACGCTGATTGGGGTGGACGAGGGATTGATTTCTGAAACCTTGATTGATCTTTATTCCAAACAAGGTATTGTAGCAGAACCAGCCGGTGCTGCCAGCGTTGCAGCCTTAGAAGTTTTATCAGACTATATCAAAGGCAAGACGATTTGTTGTATTATTTCTGGAGGAAATAACGATATCAACCGCATGCCAGAGATGGAAGAACGTGCCTTGATTTACGATGGAATCAAGCATTACTTTGTAGTGAATTTCCCACAACGTCCAGGAGCTCTACGAGAGTTTGTAAATGACATTTTGGGGCCAAATGATGACATCACTCGTTTTGAATATATCAAACGAGCAAGCAAGGGGACAGGCCCTGTATTGATTGGGGTAGCTCTTGCCAATAAGCATGATTATGCTGGATTGATTCATCGAATGGAAAAGTTTGACCCATCTTATATTAATTTGAATGGGAACGAAACGTTGTATAATATGTTAGTTTAAGCTAAAATAAAATTATTATCATATTATTTGCATAATAATGATGATGGTGCTATAATGAGGGTGACGAAAGGGGGAGATTCCCATGGTTTTACAAATTTTACTTGTTTTATTGTTTTTAGTGGTGATTGCATCAGTGATTATGGTTAGTTCTGTGTATGTGGTTCGACAACAATCTGTCGCTATCATAGAACGCTTTGGTAAATACCAAAAGTTGAGCAATAGTGGTATTCATTTACGAGCTCCTTTTGGAATTGATAGGATTGCAGCAAGAGTTCAACTACGCTTGTTGCAAAGTGAGATTGTTGTAGAGACAAAGACGCAAGATAATGTATTTGTAACGATGAATGTAGCAACTCAGTATCGAGTAAATGAAAACAACGTCACAGATGCCTATTATAAATTGATGCGTCCAGAAGCTCAAATTAAATCCTATATTGAAGATGCTTTGCGTTCATCTGTACCAAAGCTAACCCTAGATGAGTTGTTTGAGAAGAAGGATGAAATCGCCTTAGAAGTTCAAAAACAAGTGGCTGAAGAAATGTCTACATATGGGTATATCATTGTCAAAACGCTGATTACTAAGGTTGAACCTGATGCTGAAGTAAAACAATCAATGAATGAAATTAACGCGGCTCAACGTAAGAGAGTTGCGGCGCAAGAGCTTGCTGAAGCAGATAAGATTAAAATCGTGACCGCAGCAGAAGCAGAAGCAGAAAAAGATCGCCTACATGGTGTAGGGATTGCAGAGCAGCGTAAAGCAATTGTTGACGGACTAGCTGATTCTATCCAAGAGTTAAAGGGAGCCAATGTTGAGCTAACTGAAGAACAAATCATGTCTATCCTATTAACGAACCAGTATTTAGATACGTTGAATAACTTTGCAGATAAAGAGGGTAATAATACAATCTTCCTACCAGCAAATCCTAATGGAGTTGAGGACATAAGAACTCATATATTATCGGCTTTAAAAGCCAAATAAAAATATGCAGAATAATATAGTTACGACGAATATATGTTTTTTTATTGACAAACGAAATAAAAACGTATACAATTAAGTATTGTAAGAATAATTTATGAGAAGAACATGGCTAAGTCGAACTTTGAAAAAGTAGAAGCAGTTGTTGGCTGGGTTCGTGATAAGAAAATCACAGGCTACCGTATCTCTAAAGAAACGAATGCGCGTGAAATGTCTATCATTGCTCTAGCACAAGGACGCGCAAAAGTTAAAAATATTTCATTTGAAACAGCTCTTGGTTTAATCGATTTCTATGAAAAAAATCATGAAAAATTTGAAGATTAAACTGTGATCACAGGCAGATTCCTGAGTCGAGTCTGCCTTTTCTTTACAATTACAAACTAAAAAGACTGCATAAAAAATGCAGTCTTTGTTTATTAGCTGAGATAACGTTGAAGAAATTCTTTTGTCCGGTCTTCTTTAGGATTTGTAAAGAGTTCTTCAGGTCTGCCTTCTTCAGCAATGACGCCCTTATCCATAAAGATGACACGGTGAGATACATCGCGGGCGAACTCCATTTCGTGGGTTACGACAATCATGGTCAATCCTTCCTGAGCCAGGTCTTGCATGATTTTAAGGACTTCACCGACCATTTCTGGGTCAAGGGCAGATGTTGGTTCGTCGAAGAGAATGGCATCAGGATTCATGGAGAGAGCGCGGGCGATAGCCACGCGTTGTTTTTGCCCCCCTGAGAGTTGTTTAGGCTTGGCTTGCCAGTAACGTTCTCCCATGCCAACTTTTTCGAGATTCTCTTTGGCAATTTTTTCAGCTTCAGAGTGATCGCGTTTGAGTACAGTTGTTTGGGCAACAATCGTATTTTCGAGAACATTCAGGTTTTCAAAGAGATTGAAAGATTGGAAAACCATACCGAGTTTTTCACGATAATGGGTGAGGTTATAGCCTTTTTCTAATACATTTTCTCCTCGATAGAGAATCTCTCCTTCTGTAGGTGTTTCTAGTAAATTAATCGAACGAAGGAAGGTTGATTTTCCGCTTCCTGAGCTCCCGATGATGGAAATAACCTCTCCTTTATGGACGGTGAGAGAAATGTCTTTTAGCACTTCGTTTTGCCCATAGGATTTTTTGAGGTGTTTGATTTCAAGGATTGGTTGTGTCATTTTTTCAAATCCTCCGTTTGCATTTGGTTAGCACCTGTAGTGTAAGTATCCATGTCCATACGACGTTCGATCAAGCGTAGGATACGGGTCACGGTAAAGGTGAGGACAAAGTAAATCACGGCGATGATGGTAAAGGTCTGGAAGTATTGGTAGGTTTGTGTTGCTACAGTATTTCCTGAGAAATAAAGCTCAACAACTGAAATAACGTTCAATACAGAGGTATCTTTGATATTGATGACAAACTCATTACCAGTAGCAGGTAGAATATTACGGACAACCTGAGGTAGGACAATCTTACGCATGGTTTGATTGTGGGTCATACCAAGAGCAGTTGCAGCTTCAAACTGTCCTTTGTCTACTGCTAGGATACCACCACGAACGATCTCTGTCATGTAGGCACCCGTATTGATTGAAACGATAAAGATAGCAGCTAGTGTGCGGTCAAGGTTGATACCAAAAGCTTGGGCAGTTCCATAGTAGATAACCATAGATTGAACAATCATCGGTGTACCACGGAATATCTCGATATAGACATTGAGAATCCAACCGACTAGTTTCTGTAGGGCGTACATTGCCTTGTTCTCAGATAGTGGAGCGGTACGGAAGACCCCGATCGCAAGTCCGATAAGGAGACCTGTGATGGTTCCGATAATGGAGATTAAGAGTGTGATACCAGCACCACGCAAGAGTTGTTGCCAGTTTTCAGAAAGGATCTTAGCGACTTGGCTAAAGAAACTACTTTCTTCCTCTGTTGTTGTAGACTCCACAGGTTGCTCTTTGATCATACGATCCATGAGGGCCATTTGCTCATCCTTAGAGATGGTTTCGATGCTCGCATTGATTTGGCTGATGCGGCTGTCATCTTTACGAAGTCCAATGGCAATAGCTGTATCTTCTTCGCCAGTTTTGAAACCTGGTTGAGGTTGGATCATTTTGAACTTTGCGTTAGCAGACTCAGCGGTCAGTGCTTCAGGTCGTTCAGAAACATAGGCATCAATAACACCGGCCTCCAGAGCTTGACGCATCTGAGCGAAGTCACCCATAGCAGTTTCTTTTTTGGCACCTGGAATTTGGGAAATCAGGTCATAAAGATAAACACCTTGTTGAGACGTGATTTTTGCCCCACTAAAGTCCTCTAAAGATTTGGCATTTGCATAGGCAGAGTCCTTTTTTACCAATAGAACCGGTTCGCTAGTATAGTAACTGCTTGAAAAAGCAATTTCTTGTTTGCGTTCAGCGGTTGGGCTCATACCGGCAATGATCATATCGATTTTGCCAGAAGTAAGGGCTGGAACAAGTCCTTCCCATTTGGTTTTCACGACCAATGGTTCCTTGCCTAGGTCTTTGGCAATCTTTTTAGCAATTTGAACATCGTAGCCGTTGGCATATTGGTTGGTACCGTCGATTTTGACGGCGCCGTTACTATCGTCGTCTTGGGTCCAGTTGAAGGGAGCGTAAGCTGCCTCCATCCCGATGCGTAAATATTCGTCGGCTTGGACTTGGCTAACTAGTCCTAAGGTAAGGGCTAGGCTAGCAAGGATAGATAAGCATAATTTTTTCATGTTTTCTCCTATTTCTAGTCTAAAAATGACTCTCTCTATTGTATCTAAAAATAGCGAGATTTTCAATACAAGTAAGCCTTTACTTATAAAAAATGATATAATGGTAAAAAGATTGAAAGGGAATTGATTATGAAAAAAAGATGGCTGTTGGCTTTGGTATTTGCTTATTTATTATTTATACCGAGCCTGGTTTTTGCAGTAGACTTTGATATCTTATCCTATCAGGGTGATTTGAATATTCATGCAGATAATACTGCAATTTTTAAGGAAACAATTACCTACCGCTTTGGAGATGATTATAATGGTCAGTTAGTTGGACTCGGAAAAGCTGGGAAAATGCCAGAAGAATTTGATATTGATTCTGACCCGACCGTTCAGGTCTCTAAAAATGGAAAAATTGTGCAAAATATTTCCTACTATACTATGGAGGAAGAGGACGGCTACAAGGTAAAAATTTACAATGCTGGATATGCCGGAGATACTGTTCGGGTAACGGTTACCTGGAAACTAACAAATCTTCTCTTCTTATATAAGGATATCGCAGAGCTAAATTGGCAACCCTTGACAGATAGTACTGGAGACATCAAAGAAATTGAGTTTAAGGTTAGCTCTGATACTCCAGCAGAGAAACTCTATTTTCATGCAGGCCAACTCTTAAGGGACTCTAGTGTTGAAAAAGCAAATAATCTCTATCATGTCAAGATGAAAGACCTTCCTAGAAAGAGTCAAATCGAATTACATGCTTACTGGCCGAGAAGTACTTTTGCAGAAGCTCCAGATCAAGGATTAGAGAAAGAACGTTTAACCAATTTTAACCGGATTGAAAGCAATATAGCGACAGAAAAAGCGCAAAGTGAGATTTTGATGAAATGGGTGTTTCCCGTCATTTTTATGAGTCTCCTGCTTTTAGTTCCTCTCTTCTATAGGATGTTTCGTCAGAGTACAAGTATTAAAAAGGTCTTTCCAAAAGATCACAGGCTTTATGAACCACCGATGGATTTGCCTCCAATGGTTTTAGCAGAAGCAGTGTATTCAACTTCCTTAGAGGAAGTCAATCCCCTAAACAAATCAGGTTTTGGCAAATTTACTTTTGAACGTTTGATTCAAGCAACCTTGTTGGATTTAGTCGATCGAGGCCATTTATCTATTTTTCAAGGGAATGATGAACCTTATCTACGAATTATCAGTGAAAAAGGCTTATCCAATTTTGAGAAGGAATGTCTGCGCATGACCCTATCGAATAAGAAAGAACTGGCTATTTCGGATTTATTTCCTGATTACCAAGTCTCATCTGGCTTGTACCATGGAGCTAAAGAGTCAGATGAAAAACATATCCGAGAAACAGGTATGCACCTCAAGCGTTCCTTTGAAAGAAGACTACAACGCATTCAGTCTTGTGTCAAGGATAAGGTCCATGTACTTCGTATTCCAAGCTATTATCGTCCCTTGACAAGTGAGGAACGCCGTCTTGCTCTTGGGATGCGGGTCTGTTCAGCTATAACGGCTCTAGGTGGTCTACTTTTCTTTTACTATAGTTGGAAAACACATGGCTTCTTTTCAATCCCATTTCTACTCTTAGGATTGACAGGATTAGGGGCTAGTTTCTGGGTTTATCTTGCCACGCGAGGAGCCTATCGCGATGGAGTTCTAACAGAGGAAGGAGCGGAGATCTTCTATCTCTGGACGAGTTTTGAAAATATGCTTCGGGATATCGCTCATCTGGATCAAGCCGAGTTAGAGAGCATCGTCCTTTGGAATCGTCTACTGGTCTATGCGACTCTCTTTGGTTATGCCAAGAAGGTGAGCAAGTTAATGAAAGTCCGCCATATTCAGCTTGAAAATCCAGATTTGAATCTTTATATAGCCTATGGTTGGCACACACAGTTCCATGCCTCAACTGCACAAATCAAGCAATACACAGCTGTCGCAAATACAGCTAGCAACTACTCTGTATCTTCTGGAAGTGGAAGTTCGGGTGGCGGATTCTCAGGAGGCGGAGGCGGTGGTAGCATCGGCGCCTTCTAAAAAATCTATCGCAACATCCGAAATTGTGCTATAATAGAGGACAGAAAAAGGAGTAATGTATGTATTTTATTGAAATTTTGAAGTCAATCTTTTTTGGAATTGTTGAAGGAATTACAGAATGGTTGCCCATTTCAAGTACAGGACACTTGATCTTGGTTGAAGAATTTGTACAATACAAGGACCAAAATGAAGCCTTCATGTCCATGTTTAATGTTGTCATTCAGCTTGGTGCCATTTTAGCAGTTATGGTCATTTACTTCAACAAGCTTAATCCCTTCAAACCTGGTAAAACTAAAGTCGAAGTTCGTAGAACTTGGCAATTGTGGTCAAAAGTCTTCGTTGCGACCTTGCCTTTGCTATTAGTCTTTAAATTAGATGATTGGTTTGATGCCAACTTCCATAACATGGTTTCAGTTGCGGTCATGTTGATTATCTATGGGGTTGCCTTTATCTATCTCGAAAAACGAAATAAGGCCCAAGCCATTGAACCAACAGTAACAGAGTTAGACAAGTTGCCTTATAAAACAGCTCTTTACATTGGGCTCTTCCAAGTCCTCGCCCTCTTCCCAGGAACGAGCCGTTCAGGTGCGACTATCGTTGGTGGTTTGTTGAATGGAACAAGTCGCTCTGTCGTAACAGAGTTTACCTTCTATCTCGGAATTCCTGTTATGTTCGGAGCCAGCGCTTTAAAGATTTTCAAATTTATTAAAGCAGGTCAACTTTTGAGTTTTGGACAACTGTTCTTGCTCTTGGTTGCCATGGGTGTTGCCTTTGTAGTCAGCATGGTTGCCATTCGTTTCTTGACAAGCTATGTGAAGAAACACGACTTTACACTCTTTGGTAAATACCGTATCGTACTCGGTAGTGTCTTGTTGCTCTATAGTTTTGTGCGTTTATTTGTATAAGAAAAAAGCTTGAGGGAAGTTTCCTTCAAGCTTTTTAAAATCCTGTCACTGTGATTCCTAGTAAACGGATACCTTTTTCTTTTTCAGCTAGTTCTTCATAGAGTTGAAGGGCGGTTTGCGCAATTTGGTTAGCGTCCTGTATAGCTTGTGGGAGGCTTTTTCGTCTAGTCAGAGTGGAGAAGTCAGCATATCGTATTTTTAGGATAATGATTTTTCCAGCCTTGTCCTGCGTGCTGAGATTGAGAGCTACTTTTTCAGAGAGTAGAGTTAGCTCTTTTTTGATATCTTCGTCATCCTGGAGAATCTTACCATAGGTTTTCTCCTTCCCGATTGATTTGCGGATGCGATTGGACTTGACCGGAGAATTGTGAATACCACGAGCTTTTCTATAAAGGTCAAAACCGAGTCTGCCAAAGCGATCGATTAAAGTAACTTCTGAGACGTCCAATAAGTCTGCGCCAGTATAAATGCTCATTTCATGAAGGCGTTCAACTGTTTTCTTGCCCACGCCATGGAATTTAGCAATGTCCATTTGTTTGAGAAAGTCTTGGGCCTGATTTGGAAGAATCACTGTCAAACCATGTGGTTTTTGATAGTCACTAGCCATTTTAGCTAGGAATTTGTTATAAGAAACACCTGCAGAAGCAGTCAGGTGTAGTTCCTGCCAGATATCCTGTTGGATGAGACGAGCTATTTTGACGGCTGACTTGATACCGAGTTTATTTTCTGTCACATCCAAGTAGGCCTCGTCAATACTCATAGGTTCAATCAAATCAGTGTAGCGTTTAAAAATAGCTCGAATCTCAAGTCCTACAGTCTTATACTTTTCATAATTTCCTGAGATAAAGACAGCTTGGGGACAACGTTCATAAGCTTCTTTAGAGCTCATGGCTGAATGAACACCAAAAGCTCGTGCCTCGTAGCTACAGGTAGAAACTACACCTCGACCACCTGTTTGTCTGGGGTCACTTCCGATAATGACAGGTTTGCCCTTTAACTTAGGATTATCTCTTATTTCCACCGCAGCAAAAAAGGCATCCATGTCGATATGGATGATTTTTCTGGACAAATCATTTATCAATGGAAATATGAGCATTCCAATCCCTTTCTAGTGTCGTTTTCTATTTATTATACCTTTTTTTCTGAAAAAGTGGGAAAGTCCAACCTGACTTTCAAAAATATAATACAGATAAGAACGAAAAAGAGACTGTATTATAAAAGAAAGCGTTTAAAATGCCGGTTTTCTCTTGTTGAAATCGGTTACTGTATGGTATACTTGTCTCAAGAATGTAACAGATGACTGTTGCTAGAAAAAAGAGGACATTAACATGGTTGTTAAGACAGTTGTTGAAGCACAAGACATTTTTGATAGAGCTTGGGAAGGCTTCAAAGGCGTAGATTGGAAAGAAAAAGCAAGTATTTCTCGCTTCGTTCAAGCTAACTACACACCTTATGATGGAGATGAAAGTTTCCTTGCTGGACCAACAGAACGTTCACTTCACATTAAAAAAATCGTAGAAGAAACAAAAGCACACTACGAAGAAACTCGTTTCCCAATGGACACTCGTCCAACATCTATTGCTGATATTCCTGCTGGATTTATCGACAAAGAAAACGAAGTGATCTTTGGTATCCAAAATGATGAACTTTTCAAATTGAACTTCATGCCAAAAGGTGGTATCCGTATGGCTGAAACTACTTTGAAAGAAAATGGATACGAACCAGATCCGGCTGTTCACGAAATCTTCACTAAATACGTAACAACAGTTAACGACGGTATCTTCCGTGCCTACACTTCAAACATCCGTCGTGCTCGCCACGCTCACACTGTAACTGGTCTTCCAGATGCATACTCACGTGGACGTATCATTGGTGTTTACGCACGTCTTGCTCTTTACGGTGCAGACTACTTGATGCAAGAAAAAGTAAACGATTGGAACTCAATCGAAGAAATCGATGAAGAAACAATTCGTCTTCGTGAAGAAATCAACCTTCAATATCAAGCATTGCAACAAGTTGTTCGCTTGGGTGACCTTTACGGGGTTGATGTTCGCAAACCAGCGATGAACGTCAAAGAAGCAATCCAATGGGTTAACATTGCTTTCATGGCTGTCTGTCGTGTGATCAACGGTGCTGCTACATCTCTAGGTCGTGTGCCAATCGTATTGGACATCTTTGCAGAACGTGACCTTGCTCGTGGTACATTTACTGAATCAGAAATCCAAGAATTTGTTGATGATTTCGTTATGAAACTTCGTACAGTTAAATTTGCTCGTACAAAATCTTATGATCAATTGTACTCAGGTGACCCAACCTTCATCACAACTTCTATGGCTGGTATGGGTAATGACGGTCGTCACCGTGTTACTAAGATGGACTACCGTTTCTTGAACACTCTTGACAACATCGGTAACTCACCAGAACCAAACTTGACAGTTCTTTGGACTGACAAATTGCCATACAACTTCCGTCGCTACTGTATGCACATGAGCCACAAACACTCTTCTATCCAATACGAAGGTGTAACAACAATGGCTAAAGACGGATACGGAGAAATGAGCTGTATCTCATGTTGTGTATCTCCACTTGACCCAGAAAACGAAGATCAACGCCACAACATCCAGTACTTCGGTGCTCGTGTAAACGTTCTTAAAGCTCTTCTTACTGGTTTGAACGGTGGTTACGACGATGTTCACAAAGACTATAAGGTATTTGACATCGATCCTATCCGTGACGAAGTTCTTGAATTCGAATCAGTTAAAGCCAACTTCGAAAAATCTCTTGACTGGTTGACTGACACTTACGTAGATGCTTTGAACATCATCCACTACATGACTGACAAGTACAACTACGAAGCTGTTCAAATGGCCTTCTTGCCAACTAAACAACGCGCTAACATGGGATTCGGTATCTGTGGATTTGCTAACACTGTTGATACATTGTCAGCTATCAAGTACGCTACAGTTAAACCAATCCGTGATGAAAATGGCTATATTTACGATTATGAAACAATCGGTGAATACCCACGTTGGGGTGAAGATGATCCTCGTTCAAACGAATTGGCTGAATGGTTGATCGAAGCTTACACAACTCGTCTACGTAGCCACAAGCTTTATAAAGACGCTGAAGCTACAGTATCACTTTTGACTATCACATCTAACGTTGCTTACTCTAAACAAACTGGTAACTCACCAGTCCACAAAGGTGTATACCTCAACGAAGATGGTTCTGTGAACTTGTCTAAACTTGAGTTCTTCTCACCAGGTGCTAACCCATCTAACAAAGCTAAAGGTGGATGGTTGCAAAACTTGAACTCACTTGCTAGCCTAGACTTTGGTTACGCAGCTGACGGTATCTCATTGACAACTCAAGTTTCTCCACGTGCTCTTGGTAAGACTCGTGACGAACAAGTTGATAACTTGGTAACAATCCTTGATGGTTACTTCGAAAACGGTGGACAACACGTTAACTTGAACGTTATGGACTTGAACGATGTTTACGAAAAGATTATGTCAGGTGAAGACGTTATCGTACGTATCTCTGGATACTGTGTAAACACTAAATACCTCACTCCAGAACAAAAAACTGAATTGACACAACGTGTCTTCCACGAAGTTCTTTCAATGGATGACGCATTGAGCTAAGATTTAATTAGAATATAGAAAGAAAGCTAGTCTATAGGACTGGCTTTCTTTCTATATCTACAAACTAAATTTTCGATATATCATATGAAAAATACTGAGAGACTTTGTTCATTATGGTGACAATGTGTTGAAATTTAAAAGAAAAATATAATAAAATCTTATAAAAACCTATTTTCAAGTAATTAAACTTGAATAGATTGTATTGAAATGTTATAATAAAATAGATAAACTCTAGTAGTGATAGGGGTTGTCAAAATGGTATGATCTAATCTCTTAGGGAGATTAGAAATAAAAATTTCATATAGAAAAGAGGAGAAGAAATGTTGAAAAGCAAAGCGTTAAAAATGCTTTCTAAATTTTCTGCGTTAGCTTTTGCTATTTTAGGTCTAGCATCTGTTTTGGTAGGCATTGTTAAAGCAGATAATCCTGTTTCAAAAGAATTGACACAAGTAATTACAGGAATTGATCTGTTAGATGCTTCAGATACTAAGCAAAATGTGAGTTCAGAAGGAGATTTCTCGCTTCGTACGAATTTAGCATATAAGCTTCGCGTGACCTTTGATCTCAAACAGTATAATGAAGATCTGAATAATGGAGATTATTTTACCTTTGATATACCTGCTCCTATGGCAGTTTATGAGGGGAGTCAGGATTTAATTGATCCGACAACAAAAGTTACTATTGGAGAAGCTGAAGTGACTTCAAATGGTACTGATCAAGGTGGGAAAGCAAAAATCACCTTGAAAAATTTGGATAAATATCTAGAGAAAACTGGTGGAGATAAGGTAAAGGATGTGTCAGGGAATTTTTCTGTTTCTTTTAGATTCTTAAAAGATCAGAATAAAACCCGCATTAACTTTAATTCATCCTCATTGAAGCAAGAAGTGACTCACATTTATTCATCAAAAACAATCGATGGTCCCAAAGTTGGTACTGAAAATTACGCTAAAATTGGGGGTCGTGCTGCCCTTGAAAGTTGGAATTCTCCTAGATTAGCTGAGATTGGTTCGGTTAGCAAGGGAGATGCTGTTTCAAATTGGCGGGTACGTGTAAATACAGAGAAACAAGACTTGGGACAAAACATTGTATTACATGATACTATACCAAATGATGATACTAGTTACACTCCCGCACAGTATATTCCTGAGACTCTAAAAGTTTACAAGGCAAATATCACTGTTGGGACTTCTGCTGTTCCAGATGATGCAGTATTGTTAACTGAGGGACAAGACTATACTGTTTCGTGGAATGAAAACTATACTTCATTCGATATAACTTTTAAAGATGGAACGACATCTTACTTTGTTACTTATAATACAACAACTCCAAATGATGGTACTAAAGTAGCAAATATCGCAGCCTTGTCTCTAGCAGACGGAACAAAACTGGCTCAAAATACAAGTCGTCCAGGAGCTCTTAGCATGAAATCAGAAGCGACTTCCTTGATTTCAGGGACTATCGTGGCTTCTACAGCTTACCAAATTAAGATTCATAAGACTGATGCCTTCACTCTTGAACCTGTTCAAGGAGCAGTTTATACTGTAACGGCAGCAGATGATGCAAGTGAAACAACAGAAGTGACTACAAATGAAAAAGGAGTAGCACTGACTAGAACTTATGATCAGAAATGGAAAGGTAAAACTTTCAGGATTAAAGAGAAGACAGCTCCAGCTGGCTATAAGCTAGATGAGAAAGAGTATACAGTTAAACTCGGAGCAGCAGGTTCTACTATTAATCTTACAGATGAACCAGTTCCAGTTGTATTCAATGTGACTGCTAAGAAAGTGGTAGAAGGTCGTACAGATAAACTTCCTAAAGCAGATGAGTTTACTTTCAACTTATACACAGCAGAGAACTTGAAGACTCCAGTAGCTACAGCGAAATCAAAAGCTGACGGAACGATTACCTTTGAGAATATCGAATTGAAAGGTGCAGGAACCTATCGCTACATCATCAAAGAAGATACTTCAAAAGCAATCGATGGTATCACATTTGATGAGGAAGGCAAGGAAGTTACTGTAACCGCAGCATTCCAAGGTGGTGTATTGAAAGCTTCTGTCACTTCAGCAGAGCCAACTTTCACCAACACATATAAAGCCGCTTCAACAGATGCGACAATCAAAGCAACTAAGAAGATTACAGGTAAAGCACTTGTAGCTGATGCTTATACTTTCGAATTGAAAGAAAAAGATACCGTTGTAGCTACAGCTAAGAACACTGCTTCAGGCGAAGTTGTCTTCAACGTCAACTACACCGAAGCAGGCGAGCACACTTACACCATTACCGAAGTAAAAGGTGACGAAAAAGGTGTGACTTATTCAACTGAATCCTACACAGTGGAAGTGAATGTAGTAGATAACGGTCAAGGTCAATTGGTTGCGACTGTAAAAGATGCGGATGCAGAACGTCCATTCACAAACGTTTATAAAGCCGCTTCAACAGATGCGACAATCAAAGCAACTAAGAAGATTACAGGTAAAGAGCTTGTAGCTGACGCTTACACTTTCGAATTGAAAGAAAAAGATGCCGTTGTGGCTACAGCTAAGAACACTGCTTCAGGCGAAGTTGTCTTCAACGTCAACTACACCGAAGCAGGCGAGCACACTTATACCATTACCGAAGTAAAAGGTGACGAAAAAGGTGTGACTTATTCAACTGAATCCTACACAGTGGAAGTGAATGTAGTAGATAACGGTCAAGGTCAATTGATTGCGACTGTAAAAGCTGCGGATGCAGAACGTGTCTTCACCAACACTTATACAGCACCAGTTCCACCGGCTCCAGCAGCTACATCAGCAACACTTGAGTTTACGAAAGAATTGACTGGTCGTGCTTTGGTTGATGGTGAATTCCAATTTGAATTGTATGAAGATACAAACAAACTAGATACAAAAACAAACCAAGCTGGAAAAGTAACATTTAATGTAATCAACTATGATGCAGAAGGTGTTCATACTTATACTGTAAAAGAAGTGAATGCTGGAGCAACTGGTATTACTTACGATACAGAAAAGACTGTAAAAGTAACAGTAACCAAAGATGCAGCAACAAACGCCTTGAAGGCGGCTGTTGAATACCCAGCAGGTAGTGTCTTCAAAAACATCTACACGCCAGATCCAAACCCAACTCCAGATCCAGCGCCAACGCCAACTCCAGATCCAAAACCAACTCCAGATCCAGCGCCAACTCCAGATCCAGCGCCAACTCCAGATCCAACGCCAACTCCAGATCCAAAACCAACTCCAGATCCAACACCGGATCCAGATCCAACACCGGATCCAACACCAAATGATCAAGGAACAAAACCAAATGTCCCAGAACAAACTGAGGATCAAAAACCAACACCTCCAGCAACTGAGGAAAAAGGTCAAGCTGAACTTCCAAATACAGGTGAAGCAACATCTATCTTCTCAGCAATTGGATTTGTAGTCTTGGCATTGAGTGGATTGGTATTCTTCGTAAAACGTAAAGCTTAAGCTTTCGTAGAAGAAATATGAAACATGAAACTTGGTAAGTGAGAATTCTACTTCTCTCTTAAACTTGATAGAGAAAGTCTCTAGAAAATTCGTTTTCTAGGGGCTTTTTTGTGCTTCAAAAAATTTTTTAAAAATAGTCAAATTTAGTCAAAAAAGTTATTGACTTTTACTGACCAAAGTGGTATAGTAGAAACATAAGGAAACTGAATTCCTTAAATAGCTCACTTTCAAGAAATTAGTCTTTGAGAATGAGCTATAGAATCCCAAGAAAGGGGTGAGGCCTATGTTTAATCTAACAGACTTTGAAAAGAAGATGATAAAAGCCTTATTTAAAAAAGAAAAACCAGAAATTATACGTAGAGTAGCTAGTTAGCTAGTCTAAAATTTTTAAAACAAAGGTCAAAGATAGTCAATATCAGAGATCGCAAATATTTAACAATAAACGAGGTAAAGAATATGAACAACAACTTTAATAACTTTAACAACATGGATGATTTATTTAACCAATTGATGGGTGGTATGCGAGGATACAGTTCTGAAAACCGTCGCTACTTGATTAATGGACGAGAAGTGACACCTGAGGAATTTGCTCAGTATCGTGCAACGGGGCAATTACCAGGAAATGCAGAATCTGATGCGCAAATGCAACAACACGCTTCAGGTATGAAACAAGACGGTGTCCTTGCTAAACTAGGTCGTAACTTGACAGCGGAAGCTCGTGAAGGCAAGTTGGATCCTGTTGTTGGACGAAACAAGGAAATTCAAGAAACATCTGAAATCCTCTCACGTCGTACCAAAAACAATCCTGTTCTTGTCGGAGATGCAGGTGTTGGTAAGACAGCCGTTGTCGAAGGCCTAGCACAAGCTATTGTGAATGGAGATGTTCCGGCTGCCATCAAGAACAAGGAAATCATTTCCATTGATATCTCAGGTCTTGAGGCTGGTACTCAATACCGTGGTAGCTTTGAAGAAAACGTTCAAAATCTAGTAAACGAAGTGAAAGAAGCAGGAAATATTATCCTCTTCTTTGATGAAATTCACCAAATCCTCGGTGCTGGTAGCACTGGTGGAGACAGTGGATCTAAAGGTCTTGCGGACATTCTCAAGCCAGCTCTCTCCCGTGGTGAGTTGACCGTTATTGGGGCAACAACTCAAGACGAATACCGTAACACTATCTTGAAGAATGCAGCCCTTGCTCGTCGTTTCAACGAAGTCAAGGTCAATGCTCCTTCAGCAGAGGATACCTTTAAAATCCTTCAAGGCATTCGTGACCTCTATCAACAACACCACAATGTCATCTTGCCAGATGAAGTCTTGAAAGCAGCAGTGGATTATTCTGTCCAATACATTCCTCAACGTAGCTTGCCAGATAAGGCTATCGACCTTGTCGATGTAACGGCAGCTCACTTGGCAGCTCAACATCCAGTAACAGATGTTCATGCTGTTGAACGGGAAATCGAGGCAGAAAAAGACAAGCAAGAGAAAGCAGTTGAGGCAGAAGATTTTGAAGCAGCTCTTAATGCCAAAACTCGCATTGCAGAATTAGAGAAAAAAGTCGAAAATCACACAGAAGACATGAAAGTGACTGCCAGCATCAACGATGTGGCTGAGTCTGTAGAGCGAATGACAGGTATTCCGGTATCACAAATGGGAGCGTCAGACATCGAACGTTTGAAAGATATGGCTCATCGCTTGGAACACAAGGTAATCGGCCAAGACAAGGCAGTAGAAGCAGTGGCTCGTGCTATTCGTCGTAACCGTGCAGGATTTGATGAAGGCAATCGCCCAATCGGTAGCTTCCTCTTTGTAGGTCCAACTGGGGTTGGTAAGACAGAACTTGCTAAGCAATTAGCGCTCGATATGTTTGGTACTAAAGATGCGATCATCCGTTTGGATATGTCTGAATACAGTGACCGAACAGCTGTTTCTAAATTGATTGGTACAACAGCAGGTTATGTGGGGTATGATGACAATAGCAATACCTTGACAGAACGTGTTCGTCGTAATCCTTACTCTATCATTCTCTTGGATGAGATTGAAAAGGCGGATCCTCAAGTCATTACACTTCTCCTCCAAGTCTTGGATGACGGTCGTTTGACTGATGGTCAAGGAAATACAGTGAACTTCAAGAATACTGTCATTATCGCGACATCAAATGCTGGCTTTGGCTATGAAGCCAACTTGACAGAAGATGCGGACAAACCAGAGTTGATGGATCGCTTGAAACCATTCTTCCGTCCAGAGTTCCTTAACCGCTTTAACGCTGTTATCGAGTTCTCACACTTGAATAAGGAAGACCTTTCTAAGATTGTGGACTTGATGTTGGCTGAAGTCAACCAAACTTTGGCTAAGAAAGGAATCGACCTTGAAGTTAGCCAAGCAGCTAAGGACTTTATCACAGAAGAAGGCTATGACGAAGTTATGGGTGTTCGTCCTCTCCGTCGCGTGGTTGAACAACAAATTCGTGATAAGGTGACAGACTTCCACTTGGATCATCTAGATGCCAAACATCTGGACGCAGATATGGAAGATGGCGTTTTGGTCATTCGTGAAAAAGCCTAACACAAGATTTTGAGAATAAAAAAAGAAGGAACTAGCTAAAAAGCTGGTTCCTTTTGTGTTTAGATGACATGACGCTCAAAGGCATCATCTGAGATTCCTTGTTCCAGGATGAGCTTCGCCCATTCCTTAGCAGAAAAGAGGCTGTGGTCCTTGTAGTTTCCGCAAGATTCGATGGTTGTTCCAGGGACATCTTCCCAAGTAGTAGTCTCAGCGATTTCCTTGAGCGAGTCCTTGATAACGGCTGCAATTTCAGCGCTAGTATGGCGTCCCCACATAATCATGTGGAAACCAGTACGGCAACCGAAGGGCGAGCAGTCAATCATGCCGTCAATGCGGGTACGGATGAGTTTGGCCAAGAGATGCTCGATAGTGTGAAGGCCAGCGGTTGGGATAGAGTCCTCATTTGGTTGCACCAAGCGAATATCAAAGTTGGAGATGACATCTCCCTTCGGCCCTGTTTCTTCCCCAATCAAGCGAACATAGGGTGCTTTAACAATGGTGTGGTCTAGTTCAAAACTTTCGACAATAACTTCTTTTGACATGGTAAATCCTTTCAGTTTTCTTCTTTCATTATATCATAAAGGATGCTCTTGAGATAGAGAGAAAACCTCTCCAAGAAAGGAGAGGTTTGAGTTTTTATTTGCGATACAAGCGATCGTATTGGTAGTAAGGATCAAAGGTTACGTTGATACCTAGTTTGCGAAGGACATTCTTGTCTTCATCGGTCAAGATGATGGTAGAGTGGGCTTCGCTACCTTTGAGGTTACCAAGTTCTTCCATTGCACGTGCTGCGTCAGGATTTTCCATGGCTGTAATAGCAAGGGCAATGAGAATTTCATTTGAATGTAGGCGCGGATTACGGCTACCTAGATGATTGATTTTAAGACCTTGAATTGGTTTAACGACTTCAGGCTCGATTAGTTTCACTTTCTTAGCGATGTCAGCTGATTTTTTGATGGCATTGATCAAGGCGGCTGCTGTAGGACCAAAGAGTTCAGAGTTTTTACCAGTTACGATTTCCCCATTTGGCAATTCAAGGGCTAGGGCAGGGCCACCGGTTTCTTCAGCCTTTTGACGTGCTGCGACAGCAACCTTACGGTCTGCAGGTGTGATACCGAGGTCGTTCATGAGCAACTCGATTTTTTTGACAGCAGTTTCTCCGACTTTTTCAGCTTTAAAATCAAGAACAGTTTGATAGTAGCGTCGGATGATTTCTTGTTTAGAGGCTTCGACAGCAGCTTCATCATCTGTAATAGCAAAACCAACCATGTTGACACCCATGTCTGTTGGTGAAGCGTATGGAGACTCACCAAGAATGCGTTCCAACATACGTTTGAGAACTGGGAAAATTTCGATATCACGGTTGTAATTGACAGTGGTTTCTTCGTAGGTTTGGAGATGGAAAGGGTCAATCATATTGACATCATCAAGGTCTGCGGTTGCAGCCTCGTAGGCCAAATTGACTGGGTGATGAAGGGGAAGGTTCCAGACTGGAAAGGTTTCAAACTTAGCGTAACCAGACTTAATGCCATTGAGTTGGTCGTGGTACATATTGGACATACAAGTGGCCAATTTTCCAGAACCAGGTCCAGGAGCAGTTACGACGATCAAGTTGCGACTGGTTTTGATGTAGTCGTTTTTCCCCATGCCTTCTGGAGAAATGATGTGGTCCATATCAGTCGGATATCCTTTGATTGGATAATGAAGATAAGAATCAATCCCGTTTTTATCTAACTGGTTGCGGAAGGCATCTGCAGCAGGTTGGCCAGCATACTGTGTGATGACAACAGAACCAACAAAAATTCCCAGTTCATTGAATTTGTCAATCAAACGAAGAACTTCTTGGTCATAAGAAATGCCTAGGTCACCACGTGCTTTGGAATGTTCGATGTTGCTTGCGTTGATGGCAATCACAACCTCAACTTGCTCTTTCAATTCTTGCAAGAGCTTGATCTTGTTGTCAGGCTCATAACCGGGAAGTACACGAGCAGCGTGGAAATCTTCTAACATTTTGCCTCCAAACTCCAAATAGAGCTTGCCGTCAAATTGGTTAATGCGCTCCAAGATATGGTCGCGTTGTAGATTTAAATATTGTTCAGAACTAAAAGCTTGTTTTTTCATTTTTTTACCTCTGACCTCTATTATAATAAAAAATTGGAAGATAGGAAACTATGGAGTCAAAAAAGAAATTAAAAAGATTAGGCAAACGCTTGTACTAAGTTTTAAAAAGCGCTATCATAGATTATAGATTATTAAAATAATGAGGTAAGAAGATGCAAGAAAAATGGTGGCACAATGCCGTAGTCTATCAAGTCTATCCAAAGAGTTTTATGGATAGCAACGGAGATGGGATTGGTGATTTGCCAGGAATTACTAGTAAGTTGGACTATCTAGCTAAGTTAGGAATCACAGCGATCTGGCTTTCTCCCGTTTATGACAGTCCTATGGATGATAATGGCTATGATATTGCCGATTATCAAGCAATTGCAGCTATTTTTGGGACTATGGAGGATATGGATAAATTGATCACGGAAGCCAAGAAGCGTGACATTCGAATTATCATGGACTTGGTGGTCAATCATACCTCAGATGAACATGCTTGGTTTGTCGAGGCCTGTGAAAATCCTGACAGCCCCGAGCGTGACTACTATATCTGGCGGGATGAGCCCAATGATTTGGAGTCTATCTTTAGTGGGTCTGCTTGGGAATACGATGAAAAGTCTGGTCAATACTATCTCCACTTTTTCAGCAAGAAACAGCCTGATCTCAACTGGGAGAACGAAAAACTTCGCCAGAAAATTTACGAGATGATGAACTACTGGATTCATAAAGGAATTGGTGGTTTCCGTATGGATGTTATTGACATGATTGGAAAAATTCCTGATGAGAAAGTAGTCAATAACGGTCCTATGCTCCATCCCTATCTCAAGGAAATGAATCAGGCGACCTTTGGAGATAAGGATCTCTTGACAGTAGGGGAGACCTGGGGAGCAACGCCCGAGATTGCTAAGTTCTACTCTGATCCAAAGGGACAAGAATTGTCTATGGTCTTCCAGTTTGAACACATCTGTCTTCAGTATCAGGAAGGGCAACCTAAGTGGCACTACCAAAAAGAGTTAAATGTAGGGAAGTTAAAAGAGATTTTTAACAAATGGCAGACAGAGTTAGGAGTTGAAGACGGCTGGAATTCCCTCTTCTGGAACAACCATGATCTTCCTCGTATCGTCTCTATCTGGGGAAATGACCAAGAATACCGTGAAAAATCCGCCAAAGCCTTTGCAATCCTACTTCATCTTATGAGAGGGACTCCCTATATCTACCAGGGTGAAGAGATTGGGATGACCAACTATCCGTTTGAAACACTGGACCAAGTAGAAGATATTGAATCCCTTAACTATGCGCGTGAGGCTCTTGAAAAAGGCGTTCCGATTGAAGAAATCATGGACAGCATCCGTGTCATTGGTCGTGATAATGCCCGTACCCCGATGCAATGGGATGAGAGTAAAAACGCTGGCTTCTCAACAGGTCAACCTTGGTTGGCAGTTAATCCAAACTACGAAGAAATCAGCGTTCAAGAAGCACTGGCAAATCCAGATTCAATTTTCTATACTTATCAAAAACTCGTTCAAATCCGCAAGGAAAACAGTTGGCTGATTCGCGCTGACTTTGAATTGCTTGATACGGTTGATAAGGTCTTTGCCTATATTCGTAAAGTTAGAGACCGACGTTTCTTAGTTGTGGCTAACTTGTCCAATGAAAAACAAGGCTTAGCAGTAGAAGGAAGAGTTAAGTCAATCTTGATTGAAAACACTACTGCTAAAGAAGCAGTTGAAAAACAAACCTTGGCTCCATGGGATGCCTTCTGTGTGGAACTAACGGATTAAAATAAGTGAACCTCAAGCCTTTGATGCTTTGTACGGACCCCCAAAAGTTAGACAATTTATTTCTCCGAAGGATTTAGTTCTGTATTGAACAGAGCTATGTCCTTTTAGTTTAACTTTGATTCGTTTGTTGTTGTAGTAATTAATGTAGTTCACAATTGCTTGTTCAAGGTCTTCTAAAGAACTAAAGTGCTTCTCATAACCGTAAAAACATCTCCGATTTCAAAATACAAAAGAGGGACTCCATCATACCGTTGTCTGGGCTGTTACCCTTGCGCGACATGGATGGCTGAATTTCCTTATTCTCTAGAAACCGATGATAAGAATCATGTTGGTATTGCTAACTTTGATCGCTATGGAGAATCGTATTTGTGTAATGATCCTCACTGAAGGCCTGGTTTAACATAGCTTTCACTTGTTATAAATTTGGTGAAGTTGAAAGATTATATGCGATAAAAGTGCGAGATAATCAAAACGGATGATATACATGGTAGTGTGTGAAAGTAGGCGAAGTCAAGAAAATTGATATCATCGGAAATGTTGATACTGTAAACTCCACACGCTTCTTGGGACAGTTTCCTTTATACTCAAAAAACAAATATAAGATATAGTATTTTAAAATAATGCATTGTGATACAGGAAAAAGCTAAAAAGAAAGAATGTAGGGTTTATTTCCCTACATTCTTAAAATAACTTAGTACATAAATGATAATGCTGTTGCCACCATCAATATTGCAAGAACTATTTTCCAAATTTTTTTATTTTTTCCAAAAATCTTATCAGGTAACAAGCTTATTACAAGAAAGGTAATAAACAACACCAATTTTGTATATATCATAAGAATTCTCCTTTCTATAAACAAATTGGAATCGAAAAACTAAAGTGATGAATTCTATTAGTTCACCTACTGAATTAATCTTTTTATGTATACGCTTACATTATACTATAAAATATTATTATTGTAAAGAAAAAGAGCTAAAAATAAATTGTAGGAAGAGGGGATTGGGGAACTCCCTAAAAATTTGAAAGTGGTAAAAAGGCGTTTGGGGTGCAGTACACTTGAGGGTCTTTTACTAAAAAATATGTAGAAAAGTCTTTGAAAAATATTTGTTAGAATTTTCTAAAAAATCTGGCGAAAGTCTTGCTTTTATGAAAAAATAGGGTATAATGGTGAAAACACTATCTTTAAGGAGATTACTTATGAAATCGAAAAAGTGGCTCTTAGGAGCAGGTGCTGTTTTGAGTGCAGCCCTACTGTTAACTGCTTGTGGGCAAAGTGAAAAGAAAGCTGATGCTCCCAAGACATTCTCTTATGTCTACGCTATGGATCCATCTTCTTTGGACTATAGTGTGACGAGCAAGAGCTCAACCTCTGACGTTATAGCAAACGTTGTTGATGGTCTTTTGGAAAATGACAAGTATGGGAACTTAATTCCCTCACTTGCAGAAGACTGGTCTGTTTCAAAGGATGGTTTGACTTACACCTACAAACTTCGTAAGGGTGTAAAATGGTATACTTCTGATGGAGAAGAGTACGCTGAAGTTAAGGCCAAAGACTTTGTAACTGGGCTTAAACATGCTGCTGATGGGAAATCAGATGGCCTTTCTTTGATTCAGGATTCTATCAAAGGTTTGGCAGAGTATGTCAGTGGTGAGAGCAATGATTTCTCTACCGTAGGAGTTAAGGCTGTTGATGATTATACGGTAGAATACACGCTCAACAAACCAGAGAGTTTCTGGAACTCTAAGGTCACAACTGCAACCATGCTTCCGGTTAATGAAGAATTTTTGAATTCTAAAGGGAGCGACTACGGTGCACCAACCCCATCAGGTATCCTATATAATGGTCCTTATTTCTTGAAATCATTGACTTCAAAATCAGCCATTGAATATGAAAAGAATCCAAACTACTGGGATAAGGACAATGTCAAGATTGACAATATTAAACTAACCTTCTACGATGGATCAGACCAAGAATCCTTGATTCGTAGCTTTACACAAGGTGCCTATACAACAGCCCGACTCTTCCCAACAAGCTCAAACTTTGAGTCAACTAAACAAGAGTACGGAGATAAGATTGTTTACAGTCCACAAGAAGCGACAAGCTACTACCTCACTGTTAACGTAAACCGCCAATCTTACAATAAAACAGCTAAAACAGACGAGGCTCAAAAAACTTCAACGAAAGAAGCTCTTCTTAACAAGAACTTCCGTCAGGCGCTGAACTTTGCCCTTGACCGTCATTCTTACACGGCTCAGTTGAATGGTGAAGAAGGTGCGAACAAGATTATCCGTAACAGCCTAGTGCCACATGACTACGTTCAAGTTGGTGAAAAGACCTTTGGAGAGTTGGCGCAGGCAGAGCTTGTTTCATATGGAGACCAGTGGAAAGATGTAGCCCTTACAGATGGAAAGGATACGATTTACAGTCCTGAAAAAGCTAAGGCTGCCTTTGCTAAAGCCAAGGAAGAATTGCAGAGCAAGGGAGTTACCTTCCCAATCCATTTGGATATCCCGGTTGAACAAACAGATGTAATCGCAGTTCAACAAACCAACTCACTCAAGCAGTCAATCGAATCATCGCTTGGTACTGAAAATGTCATTGTCGATGTCCTTCAAATGACAGATAATGAAAAAATTAGCATTACGTCTCAAGCCAAGGTGCCATCTCAAAAAGACTATGACTTGAACGGAACTGGTTGGGGACCAGACTATCAAGACCCAGCTACCTACCTCAACATCCTTGATGCCAAGAAGGGATCGGCCCTTAAACACTTGGGAATCACTCGCGGAAAAGATCCAGAAGTGATGGCTCAAGTTGGACTGGACGAATACAAGAAACTCTTGGATGATGCTGCAGCTGAAACCAGCGACCTTAATAAGCGTTATGAAAAATACGCCAAAGCTCAAGCTTGGGTGTCTGATAGCTCGCTCTTGATTCCAGTTGCTTCTTCAGGTGGTTCTCCAACTGTTAGCCGAACTGTACCATTCACAAAAGCTTACTCTCAAGTCGGAATCAAGGGAGACCCATTTGTGTTCAAAGGTTTGGAGTTGCAAAATGATGTTGTGACTGCAAAAGAATACGAAGAAGCCTTCAAGAAATGGCAACAAGAAAAAATCGAAACAAATGCCAAATACCAAAAAGAACTTGAAAAACACGTCAAGTAATCTATAAAAGAAAAGGAAGTTGCAGGTAACTGTGCTTCCTTTTTTGTTTAGAGACACCAGTTGTCATAAAAGCAGTAACTTTACATTTTTGGAAAAATTTGATAAAATATAGTTATGTTATAAAAAGTGACATAAAGGAGTGAATGATGATCAAAATGAAAAAAAGACTAATTGGGACAGGTCTTGTCTTAGCGACAGGGATTTTGCTCTCGGCATGTGGACAGTCCAACACAGATACTAGCACTTATTCATCAACATTTAGTGCGAATCCGACAACTTTTAACTATCTTATAGATTATTATGCGGATAACACTGCCGTTATTACCAATCTCGTAGATGGTTTGTTAGAAAATGACAGCTATGGGAACCTCGTACCTGCTCTTGCGGAGGATTGGTCTGTTTCATCAGATGGTTTGACCTATACCTACAAGCTTAGAAAAGATGCCAAGTGGTATACGGCTGATGGTGAGGAATATGCTTCAGTCAAAGCTCAGGATTTTGTCACTGGGATCAAATATGCCGCTGACAACAAGGGGCAAGCCATGGATCTGATCCAAAATTCAATCAAGGGATTGAATGACTATGTGACGGGTGTGACTAATGACTTTTCAACTGTTGGTATCAAAGCTTTGGACGACTATACGGTTGAGTACACTTTGACACGACCAGAACCTTATTGGAACTCTAAGACAACCAATAGTATTCTTTTCCCAGTCAACGAAGAGTTCTTGAAATCAAAGGATAAAGATTTTGGTACCTTGACACCAGACAGTATTCTTTATAACGGCCCCTATCTGTTAAAAGATTTCACATCAAAATCTTCGATCGAATATGTGAAGAATCCACATTATTATGACCATGACAAAGTAACCATTGAAAAAGTTAAGTTAGCCTACTTTGATGGGTCAGATCAGGAGATGACCATTCGAAACTTTGAAAATGGTGCTTACTCGATTGCAGGAGTCTATCCAAATAGTTCGAACTATGCTAAGACAAAAGAAAAATACCAAGACAATATCGTTTATAGCTTACAAGACAAGACATCTTGGTACTTTAACTTTAACGTCAACCGCAAAACCTATAATCATACCGCTAAAATAACGGACGAACAAAAGAAATCAGCTCAAACAGCTATCTTAAATAAAAATTTCCGTCAGGCTATCAACTTTGGTATTGATCGAACAGCCTACTCTGCTCAATCTAACGGTGAAGAAGCAGCGAGCAAAACCCTTCGTAATACTCTGGTTCCCCCAACATTTGTTCAGGTGGGAGATAAGACCTTTGGAGAAGTAACAGCCTCTAAGCTTGTGAACTACGGAACTGAGTGGTCAGGTATCAATTTGGCAGACGCTCAAGATGCTTACTTTAACAAGGAAAAGGCCCAAGCAAAATTTGCGGAAGCTAAAAAGGAATTGGAAGCCCAAGGCGTGACTTTCCCAATCCATTTGGATGTCCCTGTTGATCAGACAAATAAAAATGCGGTCTCTGGTATGAACTCGGTTAAACAAACCCTTGAAACAGTACTAGGTTCTGACAATATCGTCATTGATGTTCAACAGCTTTCTACAGATGACTTTGGAAATGTTGCCTTCCTAGCACCAAATCCAGCAGCTCGTGACTACGACCTAAACTTTGATGGTTGGGTTGGTGATTACCAGGATCCATCAACTTATCTAGACCCCTTCAATGCTGAAACTGGCTTCTATATCAAGATTTTTGGTCTTGATGCCAAGGAAGACCAAGAGCTCATTAAGAGTTTGGGACTCGATACCTATACACAACTCCTGAAAGAAGCAGATGCTGAGAATAAAGATGTCGCTAAGCGTTATGAGAAATACGCTGAAGCTCAAGCTTGGATGATTGACAATTCTCTAGTCATGTCTGCTATGTCAAATGGTGGGACAGCCTCTGTAACCAAAGTAACTCCGTTTACACGTGCATACTCCCTAGTGGGAATCAAGGGTGACGGAAATAATTATAAGTACATGAGATTACAAAAAGACCCTGTTACCAAGAAACAATTTGACGAAGCCAAGACTAAGTGGGAAGCAGAAAGTAAAAAGGCTATTGAAAAGAGTCAAAAAGAGTTTGAAAACCACGTAAAATAAGATGAGAACAAGGTTGCCTATTAAGGAGCCTTGTTTTTGTATCTGCTAAACTAAAAATGAGTAAATGGACTAAATTTTTTTGGGGAAAAAGGTATAAATAAAAATACTTAACTATAACGAATGAATGGCATTAATTGTTAGTTTATGATATAATGGTTTTAATTATGAAGGTTTAGGAGATTATCATGAGTAGACGCTCAAAGAGAGCTCGTTTAGGAAACGCAAAGCGAAATGTTAATATATTCTTATTAGCCATTTATTTTTTATTGAGTGGTTTTTTGTTGTTCTTGATTTTTAAACATAATATCCTAGCCTTTAGATATCTCAATATTCTGGCTACGATTTTAATTCTAATTTCTATTGTAATTGCAACTCTACTGATAGTTTATAAAAAAGCCGAGAAATTCACGGTTTTCTTTTTGACGCTTGCTGTACTAGTCAGTTCTGTCTCGCTCTTTGCACTTCATCAGTTTGTAGGGTTGACCAATCACATCAATGCGACATCAAACTATTCAGAGTATTCGATGAGTGTGGTCGTTTTAAAAGACAGTGAAATCAACAATGTTACTCAGTTGGATAGTGTAACAGGTCCGACTGAAACAGATAATGATAATATCCAAAAGTTGATGGCAGATATTAAGACGACACAGAGTAAAGACTTGACGGTTGAGCAAAGTGCTTCTTATCTAGCATCCTACAAGAGCTTGGTTTCAGGTGAGGCCAAGGCGATAGTGTTAAACAGTGTCTTTGAAAATATCATTGAAGCAGAGTATCCAGATTATGCTTCAAAAATTAAGAAAATCTATACAAAAAAACTAACCAAGGATGTTGCGGCACCAAAGGTATCTAAAAATCAGACATTTAACATTTATGTCAGTGGAATTGATACCTATGGACCGATCAGTTCAGTATCTCGTTCTGATGTGAATATTCTAATGACTGTGAACCGAGATACCAAGAAAATCCTTCTCACTACAACTCCTCGAGATTCCTATGTTCCAATTGCGGATGGAGGAAACAATCAAAAAGATAAATTGACCCACGCTGGAATCTATGGAGTGGACTCGTCAATTCATACTTTGGAAAACCTATACGGGGTTGAGATCAATTACTATGTTCGTTTGAACTTCACTTCTTTCTTGAAATTGATTGACCTTTTAGGTGGTGTTGATGTCTATAATGAACAGGATTTCACTTCTTTACATGGTAAGTACCATTTTCCTGTAGGTAATGTTCATCTAGATTCGGAACAGGCCCTTGGCTTTGTCCGCGAACGCTACTCTTTAGCAGATGGAGACCGTGACCGTGGTCGGAACCAGCAAAAGGTCATTGTTGCTATTATTCAGAAGTTGACGTCGACTGAGGCTTTAAAAAACTACGATAACATCATCAAAGGATTACAAGACTCTTTGCAAACCAATATGCCACTAGAAACCATGATGGATTTGATCAATACCCAGCTGGATAGTGGTGGTAAGTATAAGGTTAACTCTCAAGACTTGAAAGGAACTGGTAGAACTGATCTTCCATCCTATGCTATGCCAGATAGCAACCTCTACATGATGGAAATTGACGATAGCAGTTTAGCTACTGCTAAAGCTGCTATTAAAGATGTGATGGAGGGCAAGTAGCATGATAGATATCCATTCGCACATCATTTTTGATGTGGATGATGGTCCAAAGTCGATAGAAGAGAGTAAAAAACTACTTAGAGAGGCCTATAGTCAAGGAGTGAGAACAATTGTTTCCACTTCACATAGACGAAAAGGGATGTTCGAAACTTCTGAAGAAAAAATCGCAACCAACTTTCTGAAGGTGCGACAAATGGCTAAGGAAGTTGCGGATGACTTAATCATTGCCTATGGGGCAGAAATCTACTATACGCCAGATGTTGTTGAGAAGTTAGAAAAGAAATTAATCCCAACCCTCAACGACAGCCGCTATGCTTTAATCGAGTTTAGTATGAATACACCCTATCGGGATATACATAAGGGGCTGAGTGATATTCTAATGTTAGGCATTACACCCGTCATTGCCCACATTGAACGGTACGATGCTTTAGAAAACAATGAAAAGCGCGTGCGAGAGCTGATTGATATGGGATGTTATACTCAGGTTAATAGTTCTCATGTTTTAAAACCAAAACTCTTCGGAGAAACCTATAAATTTATGAAAAAGAGAGCGCAGTATTTCTTGGAACGAGATCTGGTTCACGTGATAGCAAGTGATATGCACAACTTGGATCACAGACCTCCTCATATGGAGGAAGCCTATGATATCATTGCCAAAAAATACAGTGAAGATAAGGCTAATGAACTTTTTAAGGATAATCCCCGAAAAATAATAATGGATCAATTGATTTAGGAGAAAAAATGAAAGAACAAAATATGATGGAAATCGATGTATTTCACTTGCTGAAAATCCTTTGGAAACGAAAATTGTTAATTGCTTTGGTAGCATTCGTGACAGGGACAGTAGCATTTGCCTACAGTAGTTTTATTGTGAAGCCGGAGTTTACGAGTACGACCCGAATTTATGTGGTCAATCGTAATCAAGGAGACAAGCCTGGCTTGACCAACCAAGACTTGCAGGCAGGATCTTACTTGGTAAAAGACTATCGTGAAATCATTCTCTCGCAAGACGTTTTAGAGAAAGTTGCGACAGATTTGAAACTAGAACTCCCTCCAAAAGGTCTTGCTAGTAAAATTAAAGTGACAGTTCCTGTTGATACACGTATTGTCTCTATCTCTGTTACTGATCGCTTACCGGAAGAAGCAAGTCGGATTGCCAACTCTTTGAGAGAGGTTGCTGCTCAAAAAATCATCAGTGTAACGCGAGTTTCAGATGTGACGACACTTGAAGAAGCACGTCCTGCAACATCGCCATCGTCTCCAAATATTCGTCGCAATACCATGGTTGGATTCCTTGTGGGAGCAGTTGCGATGGTTGTCACTGTTCTCCTTGTTGAACTCTTGGATACACGAGTGAAACGCCCAGAAGATGTTGAGGATGTTATGCAAATTGCACTCTTGGGAGTTGTTCCAAACTTGGATAAATTGAGATAGGAGAGAGAAATGCCAACGTTAGAAATTGCACATAAAAAACTGGACCAGGCAAGAAAAGCGGAAGAGTACTACAATGCGCTTCGAACCAACATACAACTGAGTGGAAATAACTTGAAAGTGATTTCTATTACGTCTGTCAAACCAGGAGAAGGAAAATCAACAACTTCTACCAATATTGCTTGGGCTTTCGCGCGTGCAGGCTATAAGACACTGTTAATCGATGCGGATATCCGTAATTCAGTCATGTCAGGTGTCTTTAAATCACGGGAAAAGATTACAGGCCTAACAGAGTTCTTGTCAGGCACAACAGACCTATCACAAGGTTTATGCGAAACCAATGTTGAAAATTTGTTTGTCATCCAAGCGGGCTCTGTATCCCCAAACCCTACAGCTTTGATACAAAGTGAAAATTTTGCGAACATGATTGACACCTTACGTAAGTACTTTGACTACATTGTCGTAGATACTGCCCCGATTGGAGTTGTTATCGATGCGGCGATTATCACGCAGCAGTGTGACGCTTCTGTTTTGGTAACTGCTTCTGGTGAAACAAATCGTCGTGATGTCCAAAAAGCTAAGGAACAACTCGAACAAACAGGAAAACCATTCTTAGGAATTGTGCTTAATAAACTCAATACTTCAGTTGAAAAATATGGCTCCTATGGAGCATATGGAAACTATGGGAATTATGGCAAAAAATAATAAATAGCCTAGGGAAGATATTATGGAAGAAAAGGGATTGAAGATTTCTTTGGCAGTATTCCAGAGTTTTCTTGTCATTATTTTAACTTTTTTACTCAGTTTTGTTAAAGAAACAGAGATTGTATACACTTCAATGGTTATCCTATACATTCTCCATTATTTTGTCTTTTATATTAGTGATTATGGACAAGATTTTTTCAAAAGAGGGTACTTGGCTGAGTTTATCAGAATAGCGAAGTATATTATTTTCTTTGCATTGGCAATAAGTATTTCTAATTTTTTCTTGAAGGAACGCTTTAGTATTTCAAGACGAGGAATGATCTACTTTTTAACAATGCATTCCGTGTTACTATATCTATTGAATCTATGTATTAAACGCTATTGGAAACGTCTATTACCAAATTTTAAAGGGAGAAAAAAAGTTTTCTTGATTACGGCTACGTCTAGAGTAGAGAAGGTAATAGACAAACTGTTAGAATCAAGTGATTTTTTATGGGAATTAGAAGCTGTTAGTGTCCTAGATCAGCCTAATTTTCAACATGAGGACTTAAAAGTAGTACCAGTTGAAGATGTTTTAAATTTTGCAACTCATGAAGTTGTTGATGAAGTTTTTATCAATCTGCCTAGTGAGGAGTATAATATTGAAGATTATATCTCTCTTTTTGAAACAATGGGAATAGATGTGACAGTCAACCTAAATGCTTTTAACGACTATTTGGGTAGTGATAAAAAAATTCGTGAAATGGCAGGTTTGAATGTTGTAACCTTTTCAACAAAATTTTACAAGCCTAATCATGTAATTGCCAAACGAATTGTAGATATTTGCGGAGCTATTGTTGGACTTGTTCTTTTTGCTGTAGTTAGTTTAGTATTGGTACCATTGATTCGAAGAGATGGTGGACCGGCCATTTTTTCTCAAACGCGTATTGGGAAAAATGGCCGTCGCTTCACTTTCTATAAGTTTCGTTCTATGCGTGTAGATGCTGAGGAGATTAAACAACAGCTGATGAATCAGAATACGATGCAAGGGGGGATGTTCAAAATGGACAATGACCCACGTGTCACACCAATTGGACGGTTCATTCGTAAGACAAGTTTGGATGAGTTGCCACAGTTTTGGAATGTACTAATTGGGGATATGAGTTTAGTAGGGACTCGCCCTCCAACTATTGATGAGTATGAAAAGTATACTCCAGAACAGAAACGTCGTCTCAGTTTTAAGCCCGGGATTACTGGTTTATGGCAGGTTAGTGGACGAAGTGAAATCAAAAATTTCGATGAAGTTGTCAAATTAGATGTAGCTTACATTGATGACTGGACAATCTGGAAAGATATTGAAATATTGTTAAAGACCGTTAAAGTGGTCTTTATGAGGGAAGGGGCAAAGTAATTTTTGCCCTTCAGTCCTGTTAGGAGAGAAATGAAACAGTCAGTTTATATTATTGGTTCAAAGGGGATTCCTGCTAAGTACGGAGGATTTGAAACCTTTGTTGAAAAATTAACCGCATATCAAAAAAACAGCAACATACAATACTATGTTGCTTGTATGCGTGAAAATTCAGCTAAATCTGGTATTACGGATGATCAGTTTGAGCACAATGGAGCCATTTGTTTCAACATTGATGTACCCAATATCGGACCAGGTCGCGCTATCGCTTATGATATTGCAGCAGTCAACAAGGCTATTGAATTGGCTAAGGAAAACAAGGACGAGGCTCCCATTTTTTACATTCTAGCTTGTCGCATCGGTCCTTTTATTTCTGGAATTAAGAAAAAAATTCGTGCCATTGGAGGCCGTTTGCTGGTAAATCCTGATGGTCATGAATGGTTGCGAGCAAAATGGAGCTTACCGGTTCGTAAGTACTGGAAATTATCAGAGCAACTTATGGTCAAGCATGCTGATTTATTGGTATGTGATAGCAAAAATATCGAAAGATATATCCGAGAGGACTATAAACAGTATCAACCAAAGACCACCTATATTGCCTATGGGACAGACACTGCTCCTTCAAGCCTGAAGGCAGAAGATACCAAGGTTCGGAACTGGTATCAGGAAAAAGGTGTTAGCGAAAATAGCTATTATCTAGTGGTGGGACGATTCGTTCCTGAAAACAACTACGAAACCATGATTCGTGAATTTATCAAGTCCAAGTCCAAGAAGGACTTCGTCCTCATCACAAATGTGGAGCAGAATAATTTTTACGATCAGTTGTTACAGGATACTGGTTTTGACAAAGATCCTAGGGTCAAATTTGTCGGTACGGTCTATGACCAAGAATTGCTCAAGTACATTCGTGAAAATGCTTTTGCCTATTTCCATGGGCATGAGGTTGGAGGGACTAACCCTTCTCTACTGGAAGCCCTAGCATCTACAAAACTGAATTTGTTGCTAGATGTTGGCTTTAACCGTGAGGTTGGTGAAGACGGGGCTATTTATTGGGAAAAAGACGAGTTGGCACGTGTCATTGAGAAAGTAGAAGGATTTGATCAGGCAGCAATAGCTGACTTGGATTTCAAGTCAAGCCAAAGAATCCTCTCAGCTTTCACATGGGAAAAGATTGTGTCAGATTATGAAGAAGTGTTTAAAGGATAGGGAATGAAACGGATTTTATACTTACATGCTGGTGCAGAAATGTATGGAGCAGATAAGGTTTTACTGGAATTGATCAAAGGATTGGATCACAAAGAATTTGAAGTTCACGTCATCCTGCCAAATGATGGTGTTTTAGTTGAGGCCTTGCGTCAAGTTGGAGCTCAGGTCAGCGTGTTGGATTATCCGATTTTACGAAGGAAGTATTTTAATCCCAAAGGCATTGTCGAC
The DNA here is from genome assembly GCF_965111685.1 of Streptococcus oralis. Lineage (GTDB taxonomy): Bacteria > Bacillota > Bacilli > Lactobacillales > Streptococcaceae > Streptococcus > Streptococcus oralis_B. The sequence goes on along the minus strand of NZ_OZ217340.1, from coordinate 1,635,156 downwards.
TATATTCGCTCTTATAATTTCTATGCTAAGCAAATCGCCCTCTACGCTCAAGAACACAGTATTGATATGGTTCACAATAATACAGCGGCTGTTTTGGAGGGCATCTATTTGAAACGCAAGTTCAAGCTACCTTTGATTTGGCATGTTCATGAGATTATCGTCAAACCCAAAGCTATTTCTGACTTTATCAATATGCTTATGGGACGATATGCAGACAAGATTGTGACGGTGTCTCAAGCGGTTGCCAATCATATCAAGCAGTCTCCATTTATCAAAGATAGCCAAGTGAAAGTGATTTATAACGGTGTGGATAATACTGTCTATTACCCAATGGATGCGTCTTCTATTCGTGAAAAATTTGATATTGCTCAAGATGCACTTGTGATTGGCATGATTGGTCGGGTTAATGCTATCAAAGGACAAAATGATTTCATAGAAGCAGTTGAGCCACTTTTGGAAAAGAATGAGCAAGCGGTGGCTTTCCTAGCTGGAGGTGTTTTTCATGGTGAAGAATGGCGCTTAGAAGAACTAGATAAGAGAATAGCTTCTTCATCTGTTGTGTCACAAATTCATCGTATTGATTACTACGATAAGACTTCTGAACTATACAATATGTTTGATATTTTTGTCCTACCAAGTATAAAACCCGATTCCTTACCTACAGTAGTCCTAGAAGCGATGGCGTGTTCAAAACCAGTTGTTGGTTATAACAATGGGGGAATAGCTGAAATGGTAGTAGATGACAAAAGTGGTTACTTAGTCAAACCAAATCGTCCTCAAGAACTTTCTAATGCTATTTCTCTATTACTAGATAGTTCTGAAAAAAGAGAAAAATTTGGGCGAGTAGGATATCAGAGACAAAGAGAGCTGTTTTCTTTGGAGAGTTACATCAAGAACTTCTCGGAATTTTATGATAATTTATAATAAGGGGTATAATGGAAAATTTAATCATTTTAGACAGTGAGCTGCAAAAAAAGAATGAAGAGCATTATCAATCTCTTCATGGCGGGAGCCGAGTAGTTTATACCAACTATGAAAGTCCACTTATAAGAAGAGTACGTAATTTCAAATACATCGGTAGTGCTTTGTATCATTTTTTAATGTGGAAAATGTCCTATGATTATGCTCGGAAATTCATAAAATATGATGTCAAGAAAATTATTTGTGTAAATCCTCTTGTAGGTATCTTTTTAGGAATTTTAAATAAAAATGGCAAGGAAATTACATTAGCAGGATTTTTGTTTGAGAATAAGAAAAATAAAATCTATTATTATTTACGAAAGCAACTTGTGAAAAAGTCTTTCCAGAATATCAGAAATATCATAGTCTATGGTTCAAAAGAAATTCATTATTATTCGGAACTCTTTCCAGAATATCAGGAGAAATTTAAATTTATTCATTACGGCTTAGATTATGATAATCAACTAACTTATCAAGGTTCTTTACCAACTAAGTATATCTTTTCGGGTGGAGGTAGTAATCGTGACTATGAGACACTAGTCAAGGCAGTGGAGGCTTCAAACCTTTCAATGCCGTGTGTGATTGCAACTCAGCCATGGAGAGTTCCTATGCATGGTTCAAACATTCAAGTTTTATCTGATGTAGTAGTAGAAACCTTTGGAGATGTATTGGCTAAGTCTAATTTCCTTGTCCTATCGTTAAAAGATATTGATTTATCCGCTGGTCATATGGTTATGCTCCAAGCAATGTCTTTAGGAGTTCCTATCATTGTAAATGACATACCCTCTGTCCGAGATTATGTCGATGAATCCTTGGTGACTTTCTATCCTTCAGGGGATTTTGAAGCACTAGCACAGCTAATAGAAAATTTCAATCCTATGGTTGATGATATTATTCAAAAAGTTCATAAAGCAAAGGCACTATACTTTGAACAATATACCTCTATAAAATTGATGGATAGACTATTGGATTTTTAAATAGGAGAGACTGAATGGTAGAAAAGATTGATTTTGTTGTCGCATGGGTTGATGGGAATGATTTGGTTTGGAGAGAAAAGAAAGCCCAATACGATGGCTCAATAAACACTTTTAAAGAGGGTATGAACTCAGAGAAATCCTATCGTGAATGGGGAACTTTTAAGTACTGGTTTAGAGGTGTGGAAAAATTTGCTCCTTGGGTCAATAAGATCTACCTTGTGACTGACCAGCAAAAGCCAAGCTGGTTAGATATAAACAGTGAAAAATTGGTCTTGGTAGATCATACAGAGATTATCTGTAATGCCTATCTACCAGTTTTTTCTGCCAATCCTATTGAAAGCAATATCCATCGAATCCCTGGACTCTCTGAGCACTTTGTCTTTTTTAATGATGATATGTATTTGACGGCTCCAGTTGAGCCGATAGACTTTTTCTCGGAGGATGGTTTGCCAAAGTATGTTACAGCTTTAGCTCCTATTACAACGGAGAGATATGGAACTGGTCATTTCCAAATGAATGATATGGGAATTATCACTAGTCATTTTTCGAAGAAAGAAATTTTAAATAATGGTCACTTTTTTTCCTTTAAGCATGGGATTAAACAATTAATCAAGACTTTACTTTATGGGACTACTAAGTTTATCTGTGGTTTCTGGGAGAGTCACCTGCCCTATCCCCTACTAAAATCAACAATGGACTTGGTATGGGAGAAGGAAAAAGCAGTTTTGGAGACAACCTCAGCGAGTCGCTTCAGAAGTCCCTCTGATACCAATGTTTGGCTCTTTAAATATTGGCAGATCGCTAGTGGTCAATACGCTATCGGAAATCCTAAGTTAGGGGGACTCTTTTCTTTGGATAATGCCGGACCAGATTTTTGGAAGCTACTAAATTCTGGAAGATACCAAATTATGTGTATCAATGACGGACACAACGTTCAAGATGAGGAACAGGTGATGAAAGACTTCGTCAAGGCTATGGACCAACTGCTTCCAGATAAAAGCTCATGTGAGATTTAAACTGAAAAAATAAGTAAGAGAAAGAAAAAATAGATGATTTCGGTAATTGTGCCTGTTTACAATGTGGAGGACTACCTTCATTATGCTATGGAGAGTTTGGAACATCAGACATACAAGGATATGGAGGTCCTCTTGATTGATGACGGATCGAGTGATGGCTCAGGACTCTTGTGTGACCAGTATGCCCAGCAGTATGATTGGGTGAAGAGCTACCACAAGGTCAATGGTGGCTTATCTGATGCTCGCAACTACGGAGTCTTGAAGGCAAAGGGGAACTGGATCACCTTCCTAGATCCGGACGACTATTTGGAACCTTGCGCCTTGGAACTGCTAGCAGAGCTACAAGGTCGTACCCAAGCAGATATGGTTAGTGGTAAAGTGGAGCCAACAGCCCACTATCATCGTTATCAAAATTTTCACTTGGATCAGCTTGATCTAGACCAGGTTAAGGTCTATGATAAGGCGAAGGCTCTGACTGAAATGCTCTACGGAGACCTTGTGACGGTCTCTGCTTGCGGGAAACTCTATCGGAAAGAACTTCTGGAGAAAGCTCCCTTCCCCAAGGGGCGCATCTACGAAGACCTCTATGTAATCAGTGAGCATCTCAACCAAGCCCAATCTGTGGCCTTGTTTCATCTTCCGATTTACCATTATTACCATAGACCGGGTAGCATTACTGCCTCGACCTTCACGCCTAAACAATACGAGTTTTATGAAGCAATCGATCATTTAAAAGAGGTTGTGAATGCAACCTATCCTGAGAATTCGGAACTCCAAGCAGCCATTATTTCTCGCTTCTTTACAGGAAGTCTTCTTATCTTTACGATGATTCGCGACGGAGATCCAGCAGAGTTCAAGCGACTTCAGGAGAAGACAAGACCATATGTACCTCTTGTCTTGAAGAATGCTAGAGTTAGTAAGAAACGTAAGATTCTCTATGTCTTGATTAGCAGGTATCCACGCCTCTATTATTACTTTAAAAAGTGGAAAAAAATAAACGACTGAATGAAAAAAGTTCAGAAATTAGAAAAGGAAAATGAAGATGTTAAAGATAGAACGTGATAAATTGCTAGTGACAGCAGTTTTATTTGTGATAATTTCTATAGATATGATAAACACTTCAATGTTAGCACCTGTATTACCTAGTATACCTAATTTTGTTCCTTTCTTTGCAATCATGTTACTAGCTGTGCGTTTTTTATATATTCGTAGCTATTCTTTGAGTTTTTTAATATTTGCACCTACCCTCATTTTAGTTGGAAGTATGGTTTATTATAAGGCAGGAAACTTAAATGGTTTAATGTTTTTGCTGTTGATTGTTTTTCTTTATAAAGCAGATTTAGAGTCTATACTTAAAATTTATACTTGGACGAGTTTATCTTTTATAGTGCTTATTATTTTACTATCGTTAGTCAATGTAATTCCTAATTTACAGTTTGTTCAAACTCGCCCCGTGGGAGTGGTTGTACGTAACTCTTTTGGTTTTATCTATCCAACCGACTTTGCCTCTCATTGTTTCTATCTCTTTACTGCCCTTTCCTATCTCCTTAGAAAGAAGTTTATCTTCCTGAGAACCCTATCAGGTGTAGCCTTGGCGGCCTTTATTATTTATTATTGTGATGCCCGTTTAAATGCAGGCTCCATCTTAGCAGCAACAGGAATTTTTCTATACTTTTATTATCGTAACAAGACTGAATGGCGTTTATTTTCCCTACTGCCTTTTTCGGCTGGTATCGCTTCTTCGGTCATGATTTATCTATCCAACAAGTTTAGTTGGTCTCATCCAATATATGTTTCTCTGAATAACTTTTTCGGAATGCGATTGTATTTGGGACATGAAGCGCTTAAGAAATATGGCGTACAGTTATTTGGAATTCGTGGAATTTCCTTTGTTGGATATGGAGGAAAGACAGAAACGGTTTTGAACTATGACTATGTAGATTCGTCTTATGTACAAATGTTATTTACTTACGGTTTGATTCCAGTTGTTATGTTGGTATGCCTATACATGGTTCAGTCTTGGACTCTCTATCGTAGGAAGAACTATTTATTGTTAACCTGCCTGGCCTTAGTAACAGTCAATTGTATGTTTGAGGCCTTCTGGGTTCGTCCATCATACAATATTTTTATGTTCCTTCTTTTTGCTACCATCCCAGCGATGGAATTTGAAGGAGAAAAATCTGAGATGGGGGAAGCCGTGTGAGAGTTTTAAAAAATTACTTGTACAATCTGTCCTATCAGTTACTTGTCATCGTCCTACCAGTGATTACAACTCCCTATATCACCCGAGTTTTCTCTTCGGATGATTTGGGATCTTACGGATACTATAACTCTATCGTGACTTATTTTATCCTACTAGCGACGCTGGGAGTAGCGAATTATGGGACCAAGGAAATTTCTAGCCATCGTAAGGAAGTTGAAAAGACCTTCTGGGGTATTTACAGTTTACAAGTCCTTTCAACCTGTTTAGCGGTTACGCTATATATAATTGTCTGTTTGCTTGTACCGTCGATGAACAATCCAATCGCTTATATACTTGGTTTTAGTTTGCTGTCTCGTGGTTTTGATATTTCTTGGCTTTTTCAAGGGTTAGAAGATTTCAAAAAAATCACTGCTCGTAACACAATGGTCAAACTTCTAGGGGTTGTTTCGATTTTCCTCTTTGTCAAGAAGCCATCCGACTTGTACTTGTATATCATCCTCTTGGTTGCCTATGATTTACTAGGGCAGTTGAGTATGTGGCTTCCTGCTCGGGAGCACATTCATAAGCCACATCTGGATATAGCCTATGTCAAAGAGCATATCAAACCAGTCATTCTCTTGTTTCTACCACAGATTGCTATTTCGCTCTACATCACGCTAGATCGCACTATGTTAGGTGCCTTGTCTTCGACCAAGGATGTCGGAATCTATGATCAAGCCTTGAAATTATTGAATATTTTGTTGACCTTGGTAACGTCACTAGGTAGTGTCATGTTGCCTCGGGTCTCCAATCTCCTCTCATCAGGGAATCAAAAGGCGGTTAACAAGTTACATGAAATTTCCTTTCTGGTTTATAACTTGGTTATCTTTCCGATGATTGCAGGGATTTTGATTGTTAACAAAGATTTTGTCAATTTTTTCTTGGGGCAAGACTTCCAAGATGCTCGTTATGCGATTGCCATCATGGTCTTTAGAATGTTCTTTATTGGCTGGACTAACATAATGGGAATCCAGATTCTGATACCTCATAATCGCAATCGTGAATTTATGCTATCAACAACCATTCCAGCTGTCTTTAGTGTTGGCTTGAATCTCCTCTTGATCCCACCTCTAGGCTATATTGGGGCGTCGATCGTATCTGTTGCAACGGAAGGTTTGGTCTGGCTGATCCAACTCTACTTTACACGTTCGTATCTAAAAGAGGTCAAGATTTTACCCTCCATGCTAAAAATACTTTTAGCAGCACTACTGATGTACGGCGTCTTGTATTCTGTACAAGCTTTCATCCACTTCTCATCTGTTGTGAATGTCTTGATTTATGCTGTCCTTGGATTCCTAGTCTACGGTGGCTTGGTTTTGGTCTTACGTGTCTTAGATTTTCAAGAACTAAAAAGTGTTTTAAAGAAATAAGGAGATTTTATGTACGATTATTTGATTGTCGGTGCTGGTTTGTCAGGTGCAATCTTTGCTTACGAAGCTAACAAACGTGGCAAGAAAGTGAAGGTGATTGATAAACGTGACCATATCGGTGGAAATATCTATTGCCAATCTGTTGAAGGAATCAATGTCCACAAGTATGGAGCTCACATCTTCCATACATCTAATAAAAAGGTCTGGGATTATGTCAATCAGTTTGCGGAGTTTAACAATTACATCAATTCCCCTATTGCCAACTATCAAGAACATCTTTACAATCTGCCTTTTAATATGAACACTTTCTATGCTTTGTGGGGGACAAAGACACCCCAAGAAGTCAAGGACAAGATTGCTGAGCAGACGACTCATATGCAAGATATTGAGCCAAAAAACTTAGAGGAACAAGCCATTAAGTTGATTGGTACGGATGTTTATGAAAAGCTAATAAAGGGCTATACTGAGAAACAATGGGGACGTTCCGCTACTGAACTTCCACCCTTTATCATCAAGCGTTTGCCAGTTCGATTGACCTATGATAACAATTATTTCAACGACCGTTACCAAGGAATTCCAATTGGTGGTTACAATGTCATCATCGAAAAGTTGTTGGAAGGAATCGAAGTAGAGCTTAATACAGATTTCTTTGCTGATCGGGAGAACTTGGAGGCTTCAGCAACTAAGCTTGTCTTCACAGGGATGATTGACCAGTTCTTTGACTATAAGTTTGGTGAACTAGAGTATCGCAGTCTCCGTTTTGAGCATGAGATTCTGGACCAAGAAAATTATCAAGGAAATGCTGTAGTCAACTATACTGAACGTGATATACCTTATACGCGTATCATCGAGCACAAACATTTTGAGTTTGGGACTCAAGCTAAGACCGTTATTACTCGTGAATATCCAGCAGATTGGAAGAGAGGAGATGAACCTTACTATCCAATCAATGATGCCAAAAACAATGCTATTTATGAGCAGTATCTAGTAGAAGCTGAGAAAAATGGGCGCGTTATTTTCTGTGGGCGCTTGGCAGATTATAAATACTATGATATGCACGTGACTGTTGAACGTGCATTGGATGTGGTAGAAGAAGAACTAGGGAGTATCTAAGAACATCACGGATAAAGAGGAGAAAAGGTGAAATATTATCTGAAGGATTCATTTCTGCATAATGCACACGAAAAGAATGCAGGGAGTAAGGCACGAAATGACGTGGAAGCTATTCTAGTATCAGAGGGTTATGAGGGCTTGGAGCTCAAGGTTGAGAATTGGTATAAGATGAATTTCTTTAAAGCTCAACAACACAAATATCGTGCGACCAAGTCTGTGTTTGATCAGTTGGGAGCTGGAGATGAATTGGTGATTCAGTTCCCTATTATCCACCATACATTTTTCATCTCACAACTCATCAAGCAGGCGCAAAAAAGAGGAGCAAAATTCTATCTGTTGATCCATGATATTGAAACCTTGCGTCATGCAGCAGGTTCAGAAGTGAAATTTCGTCATAAAGTGCGCAATTACTTCCAGGAAAAGAAAGCCTTGATGTCAGTGGATGGCATTATCGTTCATAACGATATCATGAAGAAAGTTCTGGTAGGTCAAGGAGTGCCAGCAGATAAAATGGTTAGCTTGGAGATTTTTGACTATCTGATTCCAAACTTTGCTGAAAAACCAAATCTCCAAAAAGACCAGCCTATTATTGTAGCTGGAAATTTGAACCCTGCAAAGTCAGGTTATCTTTATAACTTGCCAGACCAGCCCGCCTATAACTTGTATGGGGTGGGCTACAATGAAAGTCGTGCATTGAAAAACACTAGCTACTTTGGTTCCTTTATGCCAGATGACCTCCCCGCTGCTCTTGAAGGTAGTTTTGGTTTGGTATGGGACGGAGACAGCTCAGAGACCTGCCAAGGTTCTTACGGAAACTATCTACGCTTTAACAACTCGCATAAGGCCTCTCTCTACTTAGCTTCAGGTTTTCCCCTAATAGTCTGGAAAGAGTCGGCTCTCGCACATTTTGTTCTGGATAAACAGTGTGGTCTAGCAGTTGATTCTCTACACGACCTCCAAAAAGTACTAGATGATTTGACACTTCAAGACTACAAGGAACTTTCAGAACAAGCTAGGAAAGTTGGAGCTGATCTTCGAGACGGAGCCTATTTAAAAGCTGCCTTATCCAAATTGAAGTAAATTCCTTAGGGAATTTGGGAAAAAATGAAATATAATATAGGATAGGTAATTAGCCAGAAAGGAAGCCTATTATGAAAGGTATTATTCTTGCAGGTGGTTCGGGAACGCGCCTGTACCCACTTACTCGGGCCGCGTCAAAACAGCTGATGCCGGTTTATGATAAACCCATGATTTACTATCCATTGTCAACCCTGATGTTGGCAGGGATTAAGGACATTTTGATCATCTCAACACCACAGGATTTACCCCGTTTTAAGGACCTGCTCTTGGATGGTTCCGAATTTGGGATCAAGCTTTCCTATGCGGAACAGCCTAGTCCCGACGGACTTGCTCAGGCTTTTCTTATTGGTGAAGAATTTATCGGCGACGATAGTGTTGCTTTGATCTTGGGCGATAATATCTATCATGGGCCTGGTTTGAGCAAAATGCTTCAAAAGGCAGCCAAGAAAGAGAAGGGTGCGACTGTTTTTGGCTACCAAGTGAAGGATCCAGAGCGTTTTGGTGTGGTCGAGTTTGATACAGACATGAATGCTATTTCCATAGAAGAAAAACCGGAGAATGCTCGCTCTAACTATGCAGTGACAGGTCTTTATTTCTATGACAATGACGTTGTGGAGATTGCTAAACAGATCAAACCAAGTGCTCGTGGCGAGTTGGAAATCACAGATGTTAACAATGCTTATTTGAAGCGTGGGGATTTGTCTGTTGAGGTGATGGGCCGTGGTTTTGCTTGGTTGGATACTGGGACACACGAGAGCTTGTTAGAGGCTTCCCAATATATCGAAACGGTTCAACGAATGCAAAATCTCCAGGTTGCCAACCTGGAAGAAATTGCCTACCGAATGGGTTATATCAGCCGCGAAGATGTACTGAAGTTGGCGCAACCACTCAAGAAGAATGAATACGGGCAATACCTGCTCCGTTTGATTGGAGAAATCTAGATGACAGATAATTTTTTTGGTAAAACACTTGCAGTGCACAAGATTGATGCCATTCCAGGTTTGTTAGAGTTCGACATTCCAGTTCATGGTGACAATCGTGGTTGGTTTAAGGAAAATTTTCAGAAAGAAAAGATGCTACCGCTTGGTTTTCCTGAAAGCTTCTTTGCCGAAGGGAAACTGCAAAACAACGTCAGCTTTTCTCGAAAAAATGTTCTTCGTGGCTTGCATGCGGAGCCTTGGGACAAGTATATCTCAGTTGCAGACGATGGGAAGGTTTTAGGATCTTGGGTGGACTTGCGTGAAGGCGAGACCTTTGGAAATGTTTATCAGACAGTGATTGATGCGAGTAAGGGAATCTTTGTCCCTCGTGGCGTAGCCAATGGTTTCCAAGTACTCTCGGATACAGTTTCTTATAGCTATCTGGTCAATGACTACTGGGCACTTGAGCTCAAGCCGAAATACGCCTTTGTTAACTATGCGGACCCAGCTTTGGGCATCCAGTGGGAAAACCTAGCAGCAGCAGAAGTCTCAGAAGCTGATAAACATCATCCCCTACTTAAGGATGTCAAACCACTAAGAAAAGAAGATTTGTAAAAAAGTTAAGGAATAAAAATGACTGAATACAAAAACATCATCGTGACAGGTGGAGCTGGATTTATCGGTTCTAACTTTGTTCATTATGTTTATAATAACTTTCCAGATGTTCATGTGACAGTGCTGGACAAGCTGACTTATGCAGGTAATCGTGCCAATATTGAAGAAATTTTAGGTGATCGTGTTGAGTTGGTTGTTGGAGATATTGCAGATGCAGCCTTGGTCGATAAGTTAGCTGCTCAAGCAGATGCCATCGTTCACTATGCGGCAGAAAGCCATAATGACAACTCGCTCAATGATCCGAGCCCCTTTATCCATACCAACTTCATTGGGACTTACACTCTTTTGGAAGCAGCTCGTAAATACGACCTTCGCTTCCACCATGTGTCAACTGACGAAGTCTATGGGGACCTGCCTTTGCGTGAAGATTTGCCAGGTCATGGAGAAGGTCCAGGTGAGAAATTTACGGCTGAAACCAAGTATAATCCAAGCTCGCCATACTCATCAACCAAGGCAGCTTCAGACTTGATTGTCAAAGCTTGGGTGCGCTCATTTGCTGTTAAAGCGACTATTTCTAACTGTTCAAACAACTATGGTCCTTACCAGCACATTGAGAAGTTCATTCCGCGCCAAATCACCAATATCTTGAGCGGTATCAAGCCAAAACTCTATGGTGAAGGTAAGAATGTCCGTGACTGGATTCACACCAATGACCATTCTTCAGGTGTTTGGACGATTCTGACAAAGGGTCAAATCGGTGAAACCTACTTGATTGGTGCGGATGGTGAGAAGAATAACAAGGAAGTGCTGGAACTCATCCTCAAGGAAATGGGACAGCCAGCTGATGCTTATGACCATGTGACCGACCGAGCTGGTCACGACCTCCGCTATGCCATCGATGCAAGCAAACTTCGTGATGAACTAGGGTGGAAGCCTGAGTTTACCAACTTTGAAGCAGGCCTCAAAGAGACCATCAAGTGGTATACAGACAACCAAGACTGGTGGAAATCTGAAAAAGAAGCGGTAGAGGCTAACTATGCCAAGACACAACAAGTGATTAAATAATCAGATATAAAAAAGCAAGAGACCTCATGGTCTCTTGCTTTTTATGTATGTCGTAATCTCTTATTTTCTTACTTCTTGTTTATAAAACTCTTTAAGGGCATCTTGCCAGGCTGGAATGACGAAACCTGTCGCCTTTGCTTTGGTCAAACTCATGGTTGAATTGAGGGGGCGTTTAGCCTTGGCAGGGAACTTGCTGGAGTCTACTGGAATCACTTCAACATCACTGTCTTTAAGAATCTCGACAGCAAAGTCATACCAAGTGGTGTCTTCAGCTGCGTCATTTGATAAGTGGTAGTAGCCAAATTCTTTTTGATTTTCAGTTAGGTAGGTCATGAACTCAGCCAAGGTACGTGTCCAGGTTGGGCGGCCATGTTGGTCGTTGACCACTGTAAGCGTTTTATGGGTTTTGGCTAGATTTTGCATGGTAAAGACAAAGTTTTTTCCATAATTTCCAAAAACCCAAGCAGTGCGGATGATGTAATGCTGTGACGTAAGGTTTTCAACAAGTTCTTCCCCCATTCGCTTGGTACGTCCATACTCTGTCTGCGGATCAGGTAGGTCATCGACTTCCCATTCTTGTCCAACGGGCTTTTTCCCATCAAAGACATAGTCTGTCGAGATATAGACCAGAGTAGCTCCGTATTTCTCAGAGGCCTTGGCTACATTTTCAGTACCAGTTACGTTGATGGCAAAATCCAGTTCTTTCCCCTCGTCTTCTGCTGCATCCACAGCAGTGTAGGCTGCACAATGATAGACTAGAGTTGGTTTAACCTCAGCAAATACCTTCTCAACCATTTCAGCATTCGTGATATCCATTTCGGCCACATCCACTGCAACATAGTCCACATTTCGTTCATCTAGTAAATAACGTAGTTCAGTACCGAGTTGACCATTCGCACCTGTAATTAATATCATTGTCTTCTCCTTAACTTTTCTTCTATCTAATCATAACAAAAAAATGATAAAAAATCTGATTTTCGCTCCTTGTTTTGCTGGTTTAAGATATAAAAATATAGTATTAGAGAATAATAATTTTATAATAGAAACCCATTTTATCAGAATTTACCAAATTAATTCAAAAATTCTGAAAATTTTATTGACATGTTTCTGAAAAGGGACTATAATGGGGTGAAAGTTTTAAAGGAGAAAACAATGAAAAGTTCAAAACTACTTGCCCTTGCGGGTGTGACGTTATTGGCAGCTGCGACTCTTGCGGCCTGCTCTGGATCAAGTTCAAATGCTAAAGGTGAGAAAACATTCTCATACATTTACGAAACGGATCCTGATAACCTAAACTATTTGACAACTGGTAAGGCAGCTACAGCGAATATTACTAGCAACGTTATTGATGGCTTGCTCGAAAATGACCGCTATGGGAACTTTGTACCATCTATGGCTGAGGATTGGTCTGTATCTAAGGATGGATTGACTTACACGTATACACTCCGAAAGGATGCGAAATGGTATACATCTGAAGGTGAGGAATATGCAGAAGTTAAAGCTCAAGACTTTTTAACTGGTCTTAAGTATGCTGCTGATAAGAAATCAGATGGTCTTTACCTGGTTCAGGAATCTATCAAGGGATTAGATGCCTATGTTAAAGGAGAAACTAAAGATTTTTCTCAAGTAGGAATCAAAGCTCTTGATGATTATACCGTTCAATACACATTGAACAAGCCAGAAAGTTTTTGGAATTCTAAGACAACAATGGGTGTTCTGGCTCCTGTTAATGAAGAGTTTTTGAACTCTAAAGGGGATGATTTTGCTAAAGGTACGGACCCAAGCAGTATTCTCTATAATGGCCCATTCTTACTCAAATCAATCGTAGCAAAATCATCAGTCGAGTTCGAAAAGAATCCAAACTATTGGGACAAAGACAATGTTCATCTTGACAAAGTGAAATTATCCTTCTGGGATGGTCAAGATACCAATAAGCCAACTGAAGCTTTCAAAGACGGTAGCTTTACAATGGCTCGTCTCTTCCCAACAAGTGCTAGTTACACAGAGACTGAAAAAACATTCAAAGACAATATCGTTTATACCCAACAAGATTCTACTACTTATTTAGTGGGCACAAATATCGATCGTCAGTCTTATAAGTACACTTCTAAGACAACAGATGAGGAAAAAACATCAACCAAGAAGGCCCTTTTGAATAAGGACTTCCGTCAAGCTATTGCATTTGGTTTTGACAGAACAGCCTACGCTTCTCAAGTAAATGGTGCAAGCGGGGCTACTAAACTGCTTCGTAACTTATTTGTTCCTCCTACATTTGTACAGGCAGATGGGAAAAACTTTGGGGAATTAGTTAAGGAAAAATTGGTGACCTATGGAGACGAGTGGAGCAAGGTAAACTTGGATGATGCTCAAGATGGACTCTACAGTCCTGACAAAGCCAAAGCAGAATTCGCTAAAGCTAAGACAGCCCTTCAAGCGGAAGGTGTGAAATTCCCAATCCACTTGGATATGCCTGTAGATCAAACCAATACAACAAAAGTTCAACGTGTTCAATCTTTTAAACAGTCAGTTGAAGAAAATCTAGGATCAGATAATGTGGTTATCGACATCCAACAGCTCCAAAAAGATGATGTTCAAAACATTACCTACTTCGCTGAAACTGCGGCTGGAGAAGACTGGGATATCTCAGATAACGTGGGTTGGTCTCCAGACTATATCGATCCATCTACTTATCTTGATATTATCAAGCCTTCTGTAGGAGAAAATACGAAAACATATTTAGGATTTGATTCTGGGACAAACAATGCTGCAGCTAAGCATGTTGGTTTAGAAGATTACGAAAAAATGGTTGTGGAAGCTGGTGAAGAAACTACTGATGTTTCAAAACGTTATGAGAAATATGCTGCTGCCCAAGCTTGGTTGACAGACAGTGCCTTGCTCATTCCAACAACTTCTCAAACTGGTCGTCCAATGTTGTCTAAGATGGTACCATTTACACTTCCATTTGCATATTCTGGTAACAAGGGTATGAGCGAAGCCCTTTTGTACAAATATCTAGAAGTACAAGATAAAGCCGTGACAACAGAAGAATACCAAAAAGCTCAAGAAAAATGGTTGAAAGAAAAAGAAGAGTCAAATAAAAAGGCTCAAGAAAATCTCGCAAACCATGTGAAATAACTTTAAAAAAGTAAAGGACTTAGCCGTCGACATGATGGTTAAGTCCTTTTTGCCTAAATTATTTTTCTAATTTTATCTTCATGATATCTGTAATATGTTTATTTAGTATAGATATTACAGGATTTTTTAATATTGAAAACGCTCATAGAATTTTTAAATACATTATCTACCTCAAAATTATCAGTAAATGAAATCATATAAAATAACTAAAAAGAACCTAGAATGCCTTGAAAAAGGAATAAAAAGTCACTTTCAATTTGCAAGAAGTGCCCGTCTGAAAAAAGTGGTAAATGATTAATTTTATATTTTATTTAATATACTCTTAGTGAACTGCACCCCAAAAGTTAGACAGAAAAAATCTAACTTTTGGGGTGTTTTATTATGAAATTGAGTTATGAGGATAAAGTTCAGATCTATGAACTTAGAAAACAAGGATATAGCTTAGAGAAGCTTTCAAATAAATTTGATATAAACAATTCTAATCTTAGGTACATGATTAAATTAATTGACCATTATGGAATAGAAATCGTTAAAAAGGGAAAGAATCGTTATTTCTCCAGAACTAAAACAAGAAATGATTGATAAAGTTCTTCTTGGAGGCGTTCGCAAAGAAGTGTTAGTCTTGACTATGCTCTCCCAAATCAAGGAATGCTTTCAAATTGGCTGGCACAATACAGGAAAAACGGGTGTACTATTGTTGAGAAAACAAGAGGGAGACCAGCTAAAATGGGACGTAAACGGAAGAAAACCTGGGAAGAAATGACAGAACTAGAGCGACTTCAATAGGAGAATGAACGCTTACGGACTGAGATGGCCTACCTAAAAAAGTTAAAAGAGTTAGAGGAGAGGGACGAGGCCTTAGAGCTAGAAAGACAGAGACGGTTAGAGAAATGGTTTCAGGAGGATTTCGACTAGATTTTCTTCTTGAAACAGCTGTATGGGGTTGATAAGGATCAAGAATTTAAAACCGAAATTCAGGCCATTTATGATGACCATAAAGGAAATTATGGCTCTCGTCGGATTCACTTAGAACTAAGAAATCGTGGTTATGAAGTCAATCATAAAAAGGTTCAACGGCTCGAATTCGTCGGAAATGGAAGTATTATTCCTACCAAGGAGAGATTGGCAAGAAAGCAGAGAATCTCATTCAACGCCAGTTTGAAGCATCCAAGCCAATGGAAAAGTGCTACACAGATGTGACATAATTTACCATTCCAGCAAGCAGTCAAAAACTATACTTATTACCAGTTTTAGATGGCTTTAACAGCGAAATTATAGCTTATAGTCTATCTACTTCGCCTAATTTGAAACAAGTGAAAACCATGTTGGAACAGGCATTCATAGAGAAACACTACGAGAATACGATTTTCCATAGTGATAAAGGATGGCAATACCAACACGATTCTTACCATCAGTTTCTAGAGAGTAATTGAATTCAGCCATCTATGTCACGCAAGGGTGACGGTATGATGGAGTCCTTCTTTGGTATTTTGAAATCGGAGATGTTTTACGGTTATGAGAAGCACTTTAGGTCTTTAGAAGACCTTGAACAAGCTATTGTGGACTACATTGATTACTACAACAATAAACGAATCAAAGTCAAACTAAAAGGACTTAGCCCTGTGCAATACAGAACTAAATCCTTCGGATAAATAAATTGTTTAACTTTTTGGGGTCAGTACATAGGTGTGGCAAAATATTAAAAAGACGTTGTAGTAAAAGAAATTAAGAATTGATTCTAGAAATTTTTCTAATTTTAAGGAAATGATTTTTATTTGTATAAATGTCAAAAAGAGAGAACAATATTTGTTCTCTCTTGATGTTTGTTATTCTATTTTTACTACAATTGACACTAAACCAAGTTTTAGTATATGATTAAACTTATATTAGAGTTCAGTAAAGACAAGAATATAAAAGTTTATCATCGAAATTTAAAATTCTTCTTAATGGTTGTACATCTTATTTTAACCAAAAATCATCTAGTTTTTTCTTAACAAAGAAGAAGATTTTAGTAATAATTAATGATATGGGCTTTAACCCCACAATAGATTGTGGTTAGATCAGTGATAACACCGTGATTAAGAGTGCTTGCAATACTTTTAAATTGGGTTTAACTACCGTCTTCGTGGTTGTACTTGGGGTGATTGATTTTGCACATCAGTTCTTGGGTTTGGCTGTTGTGTGTTCTGTTCACTTGTACTGGTGCTTGGAGTTGATGAAGACCGCGATGATGAGTTATCAGTAGTTGAACTTTCTGAAGTCGAGCTCGAACTTTCAGGTGTTGGGGCTTGTTGCGGAGCAGGAGCAGTCCATGCAGAACGAGCACCGTTTTTAAAGACGAACTCTCCACCTCTGTAGAGTCCTTCTGGCATAGTCCAGTCGCCAGGGTTGTTATCCTCAGACAGATAAGTCATCATTGAACGGTAGACCTTAGCTGCAACATAGAAGCCATCACCAACGATAGGAGTCAGGCGGTTTGAGTAACCGGTCCATACAGCCATTGAATATTTGCGAGTATAACCAACAAACATTTCGTCTGGAGCTACATAACCAGTATTTTTGATGTAGTTTTCAATTTCATCGTCTGTATAGTTTGATGTACCAGTCTTACCAGCTTGAGGTAGCCAAGGGAGATAAGCACCACGACCTGTTCCGTATGCCAAGACAGTTTTCATCATTTCTGTCATCATATAGGCGGTCGTCTCTTTCATGGCACGAGTACCAGGATCAGCGTATTCTTTTGAGCTACCATCGCTAAAGACGATTTTGTTGATATACATTGGTTTATGGTAGATACCGCCGTTAGCAAAAGCAGCGTAAGCAGCAGCCATTTTCTCACTACTTGCTCCGTACTTTTTGTTTGACTCAGTCGTGTTACTTGAAATAGCGTTGGCATAGTGCATATCCGGATAGTCAATACCGATTCCATTTAGGAAGGTCTTGGCTCTATCCAAACCGACTTTGTTCAAGGTTTCTACAGCAGTAACGTTCCGTGATTGTTGGAGAGCATATTGGATGGTGATATTTCCAAAATAACTTCTATCCCAGTTGTAAACAGGGGTATCTGTTCCAGGATAGTTATAAGGAACATCATGTACAATCGAAGCAGTTGAGTCGTAGATGTCATACTCCAAGGCAGGAGCATAGTCTGTGATCGGCTTCATGGTAGAACCCCAGTCACGGTTGGTTTCAACAGCTTGGTTGATTCCGAAGGAAACATTGCTTGATTGGTGACGAGAACCTAACTGAGCAATGACTTTCCCGTTTGTCACATCCACAATCGTTGAAGCTACTTGCATTTCATCATCTGGATAGTTGACATACTCGTCGGTATTGTAGATATCCCAGAGATGTTGTTGAACTTTAGGATCAACGTTGGTGTAGACATCCATACCAGTCGTTAAGAGATTGTAGCCTGTTTCTTGTTCAACTTGATCGATTACCTCTTTGAGATAGTTGTCCATGTATGGAGGATAACTATTAGCCGATTTTAGACTTTGAAGTCCATCTGTAATCGGAGTATTAATCGCTTTTTCATATTGCTCAGCTGAAATGTAACCTTGCCCCTTCATCTCAGAGAGGACGAGATTACGACGTTCTTGAGCAGCTTCTGGATGCGAGTAGGGATCATACTGGTTTGGTGCTTGAGGCATCCCGGCAAGGAGAGCCAATTGAGGAATACTTAAATCTTTGAGATCCTTGCCATAGTAACTTTGGGCAGCAGTCTGCATTCCGTAGTTACCGTTTGACATGTAAACCTTGTTGATGTAGTAGGTCAAGATCTCTTGTTTAGTCGCTTTTTGTTCTAGCTGAACGGCTAACCAAGCTTCCTGAGCCTTACGAGAAAGAGTTTGATCAGAAGTTGACGTAGAGAAATAGGTTAACTTGATCAACTGCTGCGTCAAGGTTGAAGCTCCTTGCAGACCTCCACCACCACGAAGGTTTCGTAGGGTAGCACCTAGGATACGGATAGTATCGACTCCTCGGTGATTAAAGTAGCGATGGTCCTCAATCGATACAATAGCGTTGACCAAATCGGTCGGTATTTCGTTTGCTTGGGCATTGACCCGACGTTCCGATCCAAGATCAGCGATAAGCTCGTCATTGCTATCATAGATCTTACTTGACGTTGTAGCGACTAGTTTACTTTCAGAAAGTTGGGGAGCCTTGCTAACATAGTAGAGGAAGAGACCTCCACCAAGCATTACAGCTGCGATAAATACAGTTAAGAGACTGATACTGACATACTTAGCTATTCGCAGAAAAGTTTGTTTGTTCATCTTGTTTTACCACCTAGTAAATGTTCTTTGATAATGTCGAGGTAGGGAATTTGAGGAAAGGCACCAGGCTCAATCCTATATCCATTTTCTCGAATATATCCAAGTGGCATTGACTTTTGTCCCTTATCCTGATGATAGAAACGAATCAAGTCAATAGCCGGTAATAAGTAGGTTTCTTGCTGAGAAGAAAAGTGAAGGAGTACAAAGCAGATTCCTTGCTGGGCAAGGACTTGTTCCATATGCTGGATCTGATGGAGATGAAAATTCTTCATCGGTATCGCATGTTTTTGCCTGGTTTCCTTTGCTTCAAAGTCGATGTAGTATCCATCATAAACCCCTGAATAGTCAGTAGTTGAAGCTTGTCTAAAGTAGGCTTCAACAATCTTGGCCCGACTTCGTTGGGGATAGTCGACACGTACGATTTGGATGGGAGTCGGTTTCTTGTGAATAACAGCTAACCCATGCGACAAATAGTAGTCGTTCGTAGCATTGATCATCTTTTCAAAAGACATTCCCCGATTTGCGAAATTTTTAGTTTGTGAAAGGGGTGCTTGTTTCTTTTGAGATGAAATTTTATGTGGATAGTTGACCATAATTCTCCTTATTGGTACAATAACATCACTCTATTATATCATAAATTTACAAAGAAAGGGTTAAAAATGACATCAGCTTTGATTTTAGGCTATTCAGCCTTCGACCTTGGTCTCTTTAATGACAAGGATACTCGCGTTGATATTATCAAAACAGCCATTCGGAGAGACCTGGAACGTCTAGCTGAGGATGGGGTGAACTGGCTTGTCTTTACAGGGACTTTGGGCTTTGAGTACTGGGCGCTCCAGGTAGCGAAAGACATGAAAGCAGACTATGGTTTTCAGTTGGCGACCATTTTTGATTTTGAAACTCATGGTAGTAATTGGAATGAAGCAAATCAAGCGAAATTGAGTGAGTTCAAGCAGGTTGATTTTGTCAAATACGCCTATCCACAATATGAGCACAAGGGACAATTACGGGATTATCAGAAATTTCTGCTGGAAAATACAAATACTTGTTATATTTTTTACGATGAAGAAAAGGAAAACAAGTTACGATATTTTTACCAAATGATGAAAAATCAAGCGGACTATGTTACAAGAAGATTAACATTTGAGGACTTGAATGAAATAGTAGAAAATTTTTCTGAAAAGTGAGCATTTGACCTTGATTTTTACTTGTCTTTTTTTATATAATGATACTAGTAACCCAGAATGGAGAGTGACATGGCAAGTATTATATTTTCAGCGAAAGATATTTTTGAACAAGAATTTGGACGTGAAGTACGTGGATACAGTAAAGCAGAGGTAGATGAATTCCTAGATGATGTGATTAAGGATTATGAAACCTACGCAGCTTTGGTCAAATCCCTTCGTCAAGAGATTGCTGATTTGAAGGAAGAATTATCTCGTAAACCACAGGTGACTCCAACTCAACCAGACTCTATTGAGATAACAGCTTCTACTTCAATGACGAACTTTGATATTTTGAAACGCTTAAATCGTCTCGAAAAAGAAGTATTTGGTAAGCAAATCTTAGACAACCAAGATTTATAATTGACTAAGGAATGAGTGCAATTTTTGGATAATCGCGTGAAGAGGTTCTCTTTTCATGAGGAAAGTCCATGCTAGCACAGGCTGTGATGCCTGTAGTGTTTGTGCTAGGCGAATCCATAAGCCTAGGGACGAGAAATCGTTACGGCAGTCGAAATGGCTAAGTCTTCGGATAGGTCAGAATAGGCTTGAAAGTGCCACAGTGACGGAGTCTTTCTGGAAACAGAGAGAGTGGAACGCGGTAAACCCCTCAAGCTAGCAACCCAAATTTTGGTCGGGGCATGGAGTGCACGGAAACGAACGTAGCACTCTGACTGCTAGCAGATTTATGCTGTTAGCGGTAGACAGATGGTTATCAAAGGAAGTGGTCCTAGTCACTTCTGGAACAAAACATGGCTTATAGAAAATTGCATATAGGTTGGGGCTGAGAAATCTTTCTCAACCTCATTTTTAAAGTGAACAAGAGAAAGGTCTTGCAAGACTAGAAATGAAAGAACAATTTAATTTAATCGCAACTGCTGCGGCGGGTCTCGAGGCTGTCGTTGGACGCGAGGTGCGAGACCTTGGTTATGATTGCCAGGTTGAAAATGGGCGTGTCCGCTTCCAAGGAGATGTGAAGGCAATCATTGAGACCAATCTTTGGCTTCGCGCAGCGGATCGCATCAAGATTGTAGTCGGAAGCTTTCCAGCTAAGACCTTTGAAGAGCTTTTTCAAGGTGTTTTTGCTCTAGATTGGGAAAACTATCTCCCGCTAGGAGCACGTTTCCCGATATCAAAGGCAAAATGTGTTAAGTCTAAACTCCACAACGAGCCCAGTGTTCAGGCTATTTCTAAGAAGGCTGTTGTGAAGAAATTACAAAAACACTATGCCCGTCCAGAAGGAGTTCTCTTGATGGAAACTGGTCCCGAGTTTAAGATTGAGGTATCTATCCTGAAAGATGTGGCAACTGTCATGATTGACACGACAGGTTCTAGCCTTTTTAAACGTGGTTATCGTACGGAAAAGGGTGGAGCACCCATCAAGGAAAATATGGCAGCGGCCATTTTACAACTCTCTAACTGGTATCCAGACAAGCCCTTGATTGATCCGACCTGTGGTTCAGGAACTTTCTGTATTGAGGCGGCTATGATTGCTAGAAAGATGGCGCCAGGTCTTCGTCGTTCCTTTGTTTTTGAGGAATGGAACTGGGTCAGCGATCGATTAATCCAGGAAGTTCGCACAGAGGCGGCTAAGAAAATTGATCGTGAAATTGAACTGGACATTATGGGCTGCGATATCGATGCTCGCATGGTGGAGATTGCCAAGGGAAATGCTCAAGCGGCAGGCGTTGCAGGTGATATCACCTTTAAACAAATGCGGGTACAAGACTTGCGCTCGGACAAGGTAAATGGAGTCATTATTTCCAATCCGCCATATGGAGAGCGTTTGTCTGATGATGCAGGAGTTACCAAACTCTATGCTGAGATGGGACAGGTGTTTGCGCCACTAAAAACCTGGAGCAAATTTATCCTGACCAGTGATGAAGCATTTGAAAGTAAGTACGGAAGTCCAGCTGATAAAAAGCGAAAACTCTATAATGGGACCTTAAAAGTGGATTTGTATCAATACTTTGGTCAGCGTGTGAAACGCCAAGAGGTAAAATAGAAAGGTGAACTCATGAGTAAGAAAAGACGTGATCGTCATAAAAAAGGACATCAAGAACCACAATTCGACTTTGACGAAGCAAAAGACTTGACTGTTGGTCAAGTCATTCGTAAGAATGAAGAGGTCGAAGCAGGAGTATTGCCTGAGGACAGTATCTTAGACAAATACATCAAACAACACCGTGAAGAGATTGAAGCTGACAAGTTTGAAACTCGTCAGTTTAAAAAAGAAGAACTGGCTTCTACTCAAAACCTAGAGGAAATGATCCAAGAAGTGCGAGAATCTAGTGAGACTTCTGATCAGGTAGACGATTCAGACCTGGTTGCTGAGGAATCTATTGAAGAGATAGAAAATGAAGAGACTACTCAGTTTGTCCCACCACTTCAAGATGAAGAAAGTGCTGAAATAGAGCCTCTCGTTTTAACAGAAACAGACCCCAAGGAAATAAATGAGGAACAAGAGGAGGAGGCCTATACACCTCTATCACGCTCGACTCAAACAGAACCTGAAACAGGCTCTAAGAAGAAAGGTGTCCTCATCATTGTTTCTGTAGTAGCTGCAATCCTTGTGCTTGCTGGAACATATTATGTCTACCGTCAAGTATCTCGTTCAAACCAAGAAATCCAGTCTTCTCAAGCAGCCTCTTCGGATGATCAAGGGACACAAACAGCTTTGAAAGACTTCAATGATCTCTATGATACTTTCTATACGGATGCTAATAAGACTGCACTGAAAAACAGCCAGTTTGATAAATTGAGCCAACTGAAAACCTTGCTAGATAAGTTAGAAGGTAGCCGTGATTATACACTAGCTAAGTCAAGATATGATAGCCTAGCAACTCAAATCAAGGCCATTCAAGATGTTAATGCCCTCTTTGAAAGTCCAGCAATCACTGACGGTGTCTTGGATACCAATGCGAAAGCCAAAGCAGACGCTAAGTTTACAGAAATCAAGACAGGGAACACAGAACTAGACAAACTCTTGGATAAGGCCATTAGTCTTGGTAAGAGTCAACAAACCAGTGCTTCCAGCTCAAGTACTAGCTCTAGCTCTAGCACGAGTCAAGCAAGCTCAAGCTCAGCTACAGAAAGCAATGCAAGCAGTACGACACCTTCAACAAGCACCACGGCACCAGCTAGAGACACAAATGGTGGTTTGTCTGGC
Source organism: Streptococcus oralis (assembly GCF_965111685.1). Taxonomy (GTDB): domain Bacteria; phylum Bacillota; class Bacilli; order Lactobacillales; family Streptococcaceae; genus Streptococcus; species Streptococcus oralis_B. The sequence continues at coordinate 1,611,991 of NZ_OZ217340.1, read as the reverse complement.
GATGGGGTTAATCTTCAAAGAAGTGCTAGTCGTGTACCGTACAACCAATCAGCTGTAGACGATAGCAACAACCCTGCTTGGACGTTTGCGGATGGTGTATTGGAACAAGTCCTAGCAACATCACGTGCTCGAGGCTATATCACTGGAAATCAATATATCCTAGAACGTGTCAATATCGTAAACGGAAATGGTTATTACAACCTCTATAAACCAGATGGAACCTATCTCTTCACCCTTAACTGTAAGACGGGTTACTTTGTAGGGAATGGTTCTGGTCATGCAGATGACTTGGACTACTAAGCGACCGTTACAAAATTCTTTCCTTTCATAGGTAAAAATGATAAAATAAAACATATTAAACAAGAGGAGTGTCACATGACAAAAGCTAACTTTGGTGTCGTTGGTATGGCCGTAATGGGTCGTAACCTTGCCCTAAATATCGAATCTCGTGGCTATACAGTTGCCATTTACAACCGTAGTAAAGAAAAAACAGAAGATGTCATTGCTTGCCATCCTGAAAAGAACTTTGTGCCAAGCTATGACGTGGAAAGCTTTGTAAACTCAATCGAAAAACCTCGTCGTATCATGCTCATGGTTCAAGCTGGACCTGGTACAGACGCAACTATCCAAGCCCTTCTTCCACACCTTGATAAGGGTGATATCTTGATTGACGGAGGAAACACTTTCTACAAAGATACCATCCGTCGTAACGAGGAGTTGGCAAACTCAGGGATCAACTTTATCGGTACTGGGGTTTCCGGTGGTGAAAAAGGTGCCCTTGAAGGTCCTTCTATCATGCCTGGTGGACAAAAAGAAGCCTACGAATTGGTTGCTGATGTTCTTGAAGAAATCTCAGCAAAAGCACCAGAAGATGGCAAACCATGTGTGACTTACATCGGTCCTGATGGAGCTGGTCACTATGTGAAAATGGTCCACAACGGTATCGAGTATGGTGACATGCAATTGATCGCAGAAAGCTATGACTTGATGCAACACTTGCTTGGTCTTTCTGCAGAAGAAATGGCTGAAATCTTTACTGAGTGGAACAAGGGTGAATTGGACAGCTACTTGATTGAAATCACAGCTGATATTCTTGGACGCAAAGACGATGAAGGTCAAGAGGGACCAATTGTTGACTATATCCTTGACGCTGCAGGTAACAAGGGAACTGGTAAATGGACTAGCCAATCAGCACTTGACCTTGGTGTACCATTGTCCCTTATCACTGAGTCAGTTTTTGCTCGCTACATCTCTACTTACAAAGAAGAGCGTGTACATGCTAGCAAGGTGCTTCCAAAACCAGCTGCCTTCAAGTTTGAAGGAGACAAGGCTGAGTTGATCGAAAAGATCCGTCAAGCTCTTTACTTCTCAAAAATCATTTCTTACGCACAAGGTTTTGCCCAATTGCGTGTAGCTTCTAAAGAAAACAACTGGAACTTGCCATTTGCGGACATCGCATCTATCTGGCGTGATGGCTGTATCATCCGTTCACGTTTCTTGCAAAAGATCACAGATGCCTACAACCGTGATGCAGACCTTGCCAACCTTCTCTTGGATGAATACTTCTTGGATGTCACTGCCAAGTACCAACAAGCAGTGCGTGATATCGTAGCTCTCGCTGTTCAAGCTGGTGTACCAGTGCCAACCTTCTCAGCAGCTATTACCTACTTTGATAGCTATCGTTCAGCAGACCTTCCTGCTAACTTGATCCAAGCGCAACGTGACTACTTTGGTGCTCACACTTACCAACGTAAAGACAAAGAAGGAATCTTCCACTACTCTTGGTATGACGAAAAATAAGTAGGTCTGCCATGGGGAAACGGATTTTATTACTTGAGAAAGAACGAAATCTCGCTCATTTTCTCAGTCTGGAACTCCAAAAAGAGCAATACCGTGTTGATCTGGTCGAGGAGGGGCAAAAAGCCCTCTCCATGGCTCTCCAGACAGATTATGACTTGATTTTACTGAATGCTCGTCTGGGGGATATGACGGCCCAGGATTTTGCAGAGAGGCTGAGTCGGACAAAACCAGCCTCAGTGATCATGGTCTTGGACCATCGCGAAGAATTGCAAGACCAGATTGAGACAATCCAGCGCTTCGCCGTTTCTTACATCTATAAGCCAGTGATTATTGATAATCTAGTAGCTCGTATTTCAGCGATTTTCCGAGGTCGGGACTTCATTGACCAACACTGTAGTCAAATGAAGGTTCCAACGTCTTACCGCAACCTACGTATGGATGTAGAACATCATACCGTTTATCGTGGCGAGGAGATGATTGCTCTGACGCGTCGTGAGTATGACCTTTTGGCCACTCTCATGGGAAGCAAGAAGGTCTTGACTCGTGAGCAGTTGTTGGAAAGTGTTTGGAAGTACGAAAGTGCGACAGAAACCAATATCGTGGATGTTTATATCCGTTATCTACGTAGCAAGCTTGATGTAAAAGGTCAAAAAAGCTACATTAAAACCGTGCGTGGTGTTGGTTACACCATGCAAGAATAGAAAAGCAGTTGCAGTTTTGTAACTGCTTTTTTTGAGAAGTTTCTATATATTGACATACAGTCAGGTCTTTGCTACAATCAGTTATGGAGGAAAGATCTAATGAAAAAATTTAAAATAATGATGCAAGTTGGACTCGCAGTCTTTTTCTTTGCTTTGCTAGCGACAAGCACAGTCTTTGCGGATGATTCTGATTCAGAAGGCTGGCAATTTGTCCAAGAAAATGGTAGAACCTACTACAAGAAGGGGGACCTCAAAGAAACCTACTGGCGAGTGATTGATGGGAAGTACTATTATTTTGATCCTTTATCCGGAGAGATGGTTGTCGGCTGGCAATATATACCTGCTCCACACAAAGGGGTTACGATTGGTCCTTCTCCAAGACAAGAGATTGCTTTTAGACCAGATTGGTTTTACTTTGGCCAAGATGGGGTACTACAAGAATTTGTTGGCAAGCAAGTTTTAGAAGCAAAAACTGCTACAAATACCAACAAACATCATGGGGAACAATATGATAGCCCAGCCGAAAAACGTGTTTATTATTTTACAGATCAGAATAGCTATCACACCTTAAAAACTGGTTGGGTTTATGATGAGGGGGACTGGTATTATTTGCAGAAGGATGGTGGCTTTGATTCTCGCATCAACAGATTGCCTGTTGGGGAGATAGCACGTGGTTGGATCAATGATAAATCAACTTGGTACTACCTAGACCCAGAAACTGGCATTATGCAAACTGGTTGGCAATATCTTGGTAATAAATGGTACTACCTCCGTTCATCAGGAGCTATGGCGACTGGTTGGTATCAGGAAGGCTCATCTTGGTACTATTTAGATGCTCAAAATGGTGATATGAAAACAGGTTGGACTTATGTTGGTAACAAGTGGTACTATCTTCGTTCATCAGGAGCCATGGTAACTGGTTGGTATCAGGAAGGTTCGACTTGGTATTATCTAAACGAAAATAATGGTGACATGAAGACAGGCTGGTTCCAGGTTAATGGCAAATGGTACTACGCTTATAGTTCAGGTGCTTTAGCAGTGAATACCACTGTAGAAGGCTATTCGGTCAACTATAACGGCGAATGGGTTCAATAATGAAAGAGGCGATTGTGAAGGAAACAATCGCTTTTTTTGTGAAAATATAATAAAATAGATAGGAGAAAATACTACTGTATGAAATGAGACGGTCTTTCCGTCTGGTTAAAGGAAAACATGACAAAAAAAGTTGGTGTCGGTCAGGCACATAGTAAGATTATTTTAATAGGAGAGCACGCTGTCGTTTACGGTTATCCTGCCATTTCTCTACCTCTCTTAGAGGTGGAAGTGACTTGTAAGGTAGTCCCTGCTGAAAGTCCATGGCGTCTTTATGAGGAGGATACCTTGTCTATGGCGGTGTATGCTTCACTTGAACATCTAAATATCAAGGATGCCTGCATTCGATGTGTGATTGACTCGGCTATCCCTGAAAAACGAGGGATGGGTTCGTCAGCGGCTATCAGCATAGCGGCCATTCGAGCGGTTTTTGACTACTATCAAGCCGACCTACCTCATGATGTACTAGAAATCTTGGTTAATCGGGCTGAGATGATTGCCCATATGAATCCTAGTGGTTTGGATGCTAAGACTTGTCTCAGTGACCAGCCTATTCGCTTTATTAAAAACGTTGGATTTGCAGAACTTGAGATGAACCTATCTGTCTATTTGGTGATTGCAGATACAGGTGTGTATGGCCACACTCGTGAAGCCATCCAAGTGGTTCAAAGTAAGGGGAAGGATGCTCTACCGTTTTTGCATGCCTTGGGAGAATTGACCCAGCAAGCAGAAGATGCGATTGGACGAAAAGATGCTGAAGGACTGGGACAAATCCTCAGTCAAGCGCATTTACATTTAAAAGAAATTGGTGTTAGTAGCCCTGAAGCAGATTCCCTCGTTGAAACGGCTCTGAGCGACGGTGCCTTGGGAGCCAAGATGAGTGGTGGTGGGCTAGGAGGCTGTATCATAGCCTTGGCAACCAATCTGGATCAAGCACAAGAACTAGCAAAACGATTAGAAGAGAAAGGAGCTGTTCAGACATGGATCGAAAGCCTGTAACAGTACGTTCCTACGCAAATATTGCCATTATCAAATATTGGGGAAAGAAAAAAGAAAAAGAGATGGTCCCTGCTACTAGCAGTATTTCTTTAACTTTGGAAAATATGTATACAGAGACGACCTTGTCGCCTCTACCAGCCCATGCGACGGCGGATGCCTTTTATATCAATGGTCAACTCCAAAATGAGGCTGAGCATGCCAAGATGAGCAAAATCATTGACCGCTACCGTCCAGAAGGTGAGGGCTTTGTCCGTATCGATACCCAAAATAACATGCCGACCGCAGCGGGTTTATCCTCCAGTTCCAGTGGTTTGTCTGCCTTGGTCAAGGCTTGCAATGCTTATTTCCAGCTTGGTTTGGATAGGAGTCAGTTGGCGCAGGAGGCTAAGTTTGCCTCAGGCTCTTCTTCTCGGAGTTTTTATGGACCACTAGGTGCCTGGGATAAGGATAGTGGAGAGATTTACTCTGTAGAGACAGACTTGAAACTAGCTATGATCATGTTGGTGCTAGAGGACAAGAAAAAACCAATTTCTAGCCGTGATGGGATGAAACTCTGTGTGGAAACCTCGACGATCTTTGATGACTGGGTGCGCCAGTCTGAGAAGGATTATCAGGAGATGCTGGTTTATCTCAAAGAAAATGACTTTGCCAAGGTTGGGGAATTAACGGAGAAAAATGCCCTTGCTATGCACGCTACAACCAAAACAGCATCACCAGCCTTTTCTTATTTGACGGATGCAAGCTATGAAGCCATGGATTTTGTTCGCCAGCTTCGTGGGCAAGGAGAAGCCTGCTACTTTACCATGGATGCCGGTCCCAATGTCAAGGTCCTCTGTCAGGAGAAAGACTTGGAGCATTTGTCAGAAATCTTCGAGCAACATTATCGCTTGATTGTGTCAAAAACAAAGGATTTGAGCCAAGATGATTGCTGTTAAAACTTGCGGAAAACTCTATTGGGCAGGTGAATATGCTATTCTAGAGCCAGGACAGTTAGCCTTGATAAAGGCTATCCCCATCTATATGAAGGCTGAGATTGCCTTTTCTGACAGCTACCGTATCTACTCAGATATGTTTGATTTCGCAGTGGACATGACGCCAAGTCCTGCCTACAGCTTGATTCAAGAAACGATTGCTTTAGTGGGAGACTTCCTTGCTGTACGCGGTCAGACTTTGCGACCTTTTTCTTTGGAAATTCGTGGAAAAATGGAACGCGAAGGCAAAAAGTTTGGTCTGGGTTCGAGTGGTAGCGTCGTTGTCTTGGTGATCAAGGCCCTGCTGGCTCTATATGATATTACGGTTGATTCGGAACTCTTGTTCAAACTGGCAAGCGCGATCTTGCTCAAACGAGGCGACAATGGCTCTATGGGAGACCTTGCCGGTATCGTGGCAGAGGATTTGGTTTTCTACCAGTCTTTTGATCGAAAGAAGATAGCTGCGTGGTTGGAAGAAGAAAACTTGGCGACAGTTTTGGAGCGTGATTGGGGATTTTCGATCTCACAAGTGCAACCAGCCCTAGAATGTGATTTCCTAGTGGGATGGACCAAGGAAGTAGCTGTGTCTAGTGATATGGTCAAGCAAATCAAGCAAAACATCAATCAGAGTTTTTTAAGTTCCTCAAAAGCAACAGTGGTTACTTTGGTAGAAGCCTTGGAGCAAGGGAACGTGGAAAAAATCATCGAGCTGGTGGGAACAGTCAGCCAGCTTTTAGAAGGTTTGAGCCCAGATATTTACACGTCTTCGCTTAGACAGCTGAAAGAAGCCAGCCAAGGTTTGCTGGCTGTTGCCAAGAGTAGTGGCGCTGGTGGTGGTGACTGTGGCATTGCCTTGAGTTTTGATGAGCATTCAACTGAAACCCTAAAAAACCGTTGGGCCAATCTGGGGATTGAGCTCTTGTACCAAGAAAGGATAGGACATGACGACAAATCGTAAGGATGAGCATATCCGCTATGCCCTTGAGCAAAAAAGCTCCTATAATAGCTTTGATGAGGTTGAGTTAATCCACTCCTCGCTACCGCTCTATGACCTAGATGAGATTGATTTATCTACAGAATTTGCAGGTCGCAAGTGGGACTTTCCTTTTTATATCAATGCCATGACAGGTGGGAGCGAAAAAGGTAAAGAAATCAATCAAAAACTAGCTCAGGTGGCAGAAGCCTGTGGGATTTTATTTGTGACGGGCTCTTATAGCACAGCCCTAAAAAATCCTACAGATAATTCTTTTTCTGTCAAATCTAGCCATCCAAATCTCCTCCTGGGAACCAATATTGGCTTGGACAAGCCTGTTGATCTAGGATTTCAGACTGTAGAAGCGATGAATCCTCTTCTCCTGCAAGTGCACGTCAATGTTATGCAGGAATTACTCATGCCGGAGGGTGAAAGGAAGTTCAGAAGCTGGCAATCGCATCTGGCAGATTATAGCACGCAGATCCCTGTTCCTATCGTTTTAAAGGAAGTAGGCTTTGGCATGGATGTGAGGACCATCGAAAGAGCCTATGAACTGGGTGTTCGAACCTTTGACCTGTCAGGTCGTGGTGGCACCAGCTTTGCCTATATCGAAAACCGTCGCAGTGGCCAGCGTGATTACCTCAATCAATGGGGTCAGTCCACCATGCAAGCCCTCCTCAATGCCCAAGACTGGAAAGACAAGGTCGAACTCTTGGTCAGTGGAGGCGTTCGGAATCCGCTGGATATGATTAAGTGCTTGGTCTTTGGTGCCAAGGCTGTAGGACTGTCACGTACCGTTCTAGAGTTGATTGAAACCTACTCCGTCGAAGAGGTGATTGGCATTGTCCAAGGCTGGAAAGACGATCTGCGTTTGATCATGTGTGCCCTTAACTGTGCCACCATAGCGGATTTGCAAAAGGTAGACCACATTCTTTATGGTAAACTCAAAGAAGCGAATGATCAGATCTAAAGAGGTCGGGACAAGAATCCCGCCCTTTTTTGTAGCCTTTTGTCAACTGTGGTGAGTTGATGAAACCTAGATTCTAAGAGCAATTTCTGTCCCGTCGCCTTTTTCCATCCTCAGACCGAGGTGACTTTTTTGAATTGTGATAAAATAGAAGGGAGAGGATGCATCTATGAAAAAATTTCAAATCTTTTTATTTATCGAAGCCTGTCTGTTGACGGGGGCTCTGATTTTGATGGTATCAGAGCATTTTTCGCGTTTTCTGCTGATTCTGTTCCTCTTTTTGCTCTTGCTCCGCTATTATACAGGTAAAGAGGGCAATAACGTTTTCCTCCTTGTGGCGACCATTCTTTTCTTTTTCATCGTCATGCTTAATCCCTTTGTGATTCTAGCAATCTTTGTGGCAGTGATTTACAGTCTCTTTCTTCTCTATCCAATGATGAACCAAGAAAAAGAGGAGACAGACCTGGTTTTTGAAGAGGTGGTGACGGTTAAAAATGAACGCAATCCTTGGTTTGGCAATCTCCATCATTTCTCTAGTCACCAGACCTGCCAGTTTGATGATATCAATCTCTTTCGCCTCATGGGCAAGGACACCATTCATCTAGAAAGAGTTATCCTAACCAATCATGACAATGTCATTATCCTTAGAAAAATGGTCGGAACGACTAGGATTATCGTACCTGTAGATGTGGAAATTAGTCTCAGTGTCAACTGCCTCTATGGAGATTTAACTTTCCTCCATCAACCCAAGCGAGCCCTTCGTAATGAACACTATCATCAGGAAACCAGGGACTACCTCAAGAGTAACAAGAGCGTCAAGATTTTCCTAACTACTATGATTGGAGATGTGGAGGTGGTCAGAGGATGAAAAAGCAATCCTATCTGTTAATCGGACTGACTTCTTTCCTCTTTATCCTCTTTTTGACCAATAGTCTACTTGATATTCTTAATCTTGATTGGTCCTATTTACTACAAGATATCGAAAAACTGGAAAAGTTAATCTTCTTGATCTTTGTCTTTAGTCTTTCCATGTCCTTCTTTTTTGTTCTTTTTTGGCGCGTGATGGAAGAAATTTCACGCAGAAAAATGCAGATCAATCTCAAGCGACTGCTAGCAGGAAAAGAGGTGGTTTCTTTTGCAGATCCAGACTTGGATGCCAGTTTCAAGTCCTTGTCTGGCAAGCTCAACCTCTTGACAGAGGCTGTTCAAAAGGCTGAAAATCAAGGCCTAGTCAGGGAAGAAGTAATCATCGAGAAAGAACGGAAGCGGATTGCACGTGACTTGCACGATACAGTTAGTCAGGAGTTGTTTGCAGCCCACATGATTTTATCCGGTGTCAGTCAGCAGGCTTTGAAGCTGGATAGAGAAAAGATGCAGACCCAGTTGCAAAGTATTGCAGCCATCCTCGAAACAGCCCAGAAAGATTTGCGGGTCTTGCTCTTGCATTTGCGACCAGTTGAGTTGGAAGAGAAGAGTTTGGTTGAGGGGATTCAAATCCTCTTAAAAGAGCTTGAGGACAAGAGTGATCTCAAGGCTAGTCTCAAACAGAATGTGTCTAAATTGCCCAAGAAGATTGAAGAACATATCTTCCGCATTTTGCAGGAATTGATCAGCAATACCCTCCGCCATGCCCAGGCATCTTGTTTAGATGTCTATCTCTATCAGACAGATGTTGAATTGCAACTGAAGGTGGTGGACAATGGGATTGGCTTCCAGTTAGGGAATTTAGACGATTTGAGTTATGGACTGCGAAATATTAAGGAGCGGGTTGAGGATATGGCTGGAACCGTTCAACTCTTGACAGCACCTAAGCAAGGACTGGCGGTTGATATCCGTATTCCCTTGCTAGATAAGGAATCATAAAGGAGTAGAGATGAAAATTTTACTGGTAGATGATCATGAAATGGTCCGATTGGGCTTGAAAAGCTATTTTAATCTCCAAGACGATGTGGAAGTTGTGGGCGAGGCTGCCAATGGGGCTCAAGGTATTGACTTGGCCTTGGAACTGCGCCCAGATGTCATTGTCATGGATATTGTAATGCCTGAGATGAATGGAATTGATGCAACCTTGGCCATCCTCAAAGAATGGCCTGAAGCCAAGATTTTGATTGTGACTTCATACTTGGACAATGAAAAAATCATGCCGGTCTTGAACGCAGGTGCAAAAGGTTACATGCTCAAGACTTCTAGTGCAGATGAATTGCTCCACGCTGTCCGCAAGGTGGCTGCTGGTGAGCTAGCTATTGAGCAAGAGGTCAGCAAGAAGGTCGAATACCACCGCAATCATATCGAACTTCATGAGGATCTGACTGCGCGTGAGCGAGATGTGCTTCAACTCATCGCCAAGGGCTACGAAAATCAGCGCATTGCAGATGAACTCTTTATCTCTCTCAAGACGGTCAAGACCCATGTATCCAACATTCTTGCCAAGCTTGAGGTCAGTGATCGTACCCAGGCTGCGGTCTATGCCTTTCAGCACCACTTGGTGGGGCATGAAGACTTTTAATACTAGCACATTAAATTAAGAAAATAACAAAAAGGAAAATCTATGAAATATATTGTAAGCATTTTAGCTATCGGTATTGTAATAGGAGGAGGAATCTTATTTTGGAAAAATAGAGAGAATACATCACCTCGTGTTCAAGTTGAAGAAAGTATTTCATCTGCTTCTAGTCAAGAAGTGAATCAATCACCTAAAACACAAGAGAGTCATCTAGTTCCGACAGAAGATATTGTTACCGAGGAATATACGGTCGCTTATGAAGATAAAAACCTGTATGGTCAAATCACTGCACCTAGAGATTATAAAAATAAAAAATTACCAGTGGTGGTTATCTCACATGGCTTTAACAATACATTTGATATGTATAAGGATTATATCCAATTGTTAGCAAAGCAAGGCTTTTTGGTCTATGGTTTTGACTATTATGGAGGAAGCCGTAATTCTAAAAGTGGTGGTCAAGATATGCTTCAAATGTCTGTTAAAACAGAGCTAACAGACTTAACGAATGTAGTAGATAAACTGACATCAGAAAGTTATGTTGATAAGGATCATCTAAGCATAATAGGTGTCAGTCAGGGTGGTGTGGTAGCTAGCTTGTATGCAGCTGCTAATCCTGAACAAATCTACAAGCTCGGCCTGATTTTCCCCGCTTATGTTTTATTTGATGATGTGAAGGAAACTTATCAAAATCTTGGAAGTCCATCATTTGAACAACTCCCTGATAGTCTGATACATCATAATGCTAGCTTGGGTAAAATTTATCTGACAGATGCACTAGATATTGATATTGAAGATGTTCAGAGGAAGATTACGGCTCCTACTCTAATTGTACATGGGACGAATGATACAATTGCCCCCTATCAATATTCAGTTGATGCTATCCAAAGAATTCCAAATGCTAAACTAGTTACAGTAGAAGGTGGACGACATCGTGTTGATGAGAATTTTAGTAAAATCGCCATACCAGCCATTCAGAACTTTTTTGCAGAGTAGAGAATTTTTAGTAACTGAACTCAGTATCAGGGAAGCAAGCAAGTACCTTTAGCATCAATGAAAAGCGTATTCATTACTTGAAAAAAGTCGCTATTATATGGTATAATGGACTGTATTAAAAATTTTAAGGAGAAATGACAGAATGTCTGTATCATTTGAAAACAAAGAAACAAACCGTGGTGTCTTGACTTTCACTATCTCTCAAGACCAAATCAAACCAGAATTGGACCGTGTATTTAACTCAGTAAAGAAAACTCTTAACGTTCCAGGTTTCCGTAAAGGTCACCTTCCACGCCCTATCTTCGACCAAAAATTTGGTGAAGAGTCACTTTACCAAGACGTTATGAACGCACTTTTGCCAAACGCTTATGAAGCTGCAGTAAAAGAAGCTGGTCTTGAAGTGGTTGCGCAACCAAAAATTGACGTAACTTCAATGGAAAAAGGTCAAGACTGGGTTATCACTGCTGAAGTCGTGACAAAACCTGAAGTAAAATTGGGCGACTACAAAAACCTTGAAGTATCAGTAGATGTAGAAAAAGAAGTTACAGATGCTGACGTTGAAGAACGTATCGAACGCGAACGCAACAACTTGGCTGAATTGGTTATCAAAGACGGCGCTGCTGAAAATGGCGACACTGTTGTCATCGACTTCGTTGGTTCTATCGACGGTGTTGAGTTCGACGGTGGAAAAGGTGAAAACTTCTCACTTGGACTTGGATCAGGTCAATTTATCCCTGGTTTTGAAGACCAATTGGTTGGACACTCAGCTGGCGAAACTGTTGACGTTGTCGTAACATTCCCAGAAGACTACCAAGCAGAAGACCTTGCAGGTAAAGAAGCTAAATTCGTGACAACTATTCACGAAGTAAAAGCTAAAGAAGTTCCAGCTCTTGACGATGAACTTGCAAAAGACATCGACGAAGAAGTGGAAACTCTTGACGAATTGAAAGAAAAATACCGCAAAGAATTGACTGCTGCGAAAGAAGAAGCATACAAAGATGCCGTTGAAGGAGCAGCAATCGATAAAGCTGTAGAAAACGCTGAAATCGTAGAACTTCCAGAAGAAATGATCCACGAAGAAGTTCACCGTTCAGTAAATGAATTCCTTGGAAACTTGCAACGTCAAGGGATCAACCCTGACATGTACTTCCAAATCACAGGAACTACTCAAGAAGACCTTCACAAACAATACGAAGCAGAAGCTGAGTCACGTACTAAGACTAACCTTGTTATCGAAGGAGTTGCCAAAGCTGAAGGATTTGACGCTTCAGAAGAAGAAATCCAAAAAGAAATTGAGCAATTGGCAGCAGACTACAACATGGAAGTTGCACAAGTACAAAACTTGCTTTCGGCTGACATGTTGAAACACGATATCACTATCAAAAAAGCTGTTGAATTGATTACAAGCACTGCAACAGTTAAATAATCTTAAAAGATAAAGAGCCCACCTGACTAGGTGGGCTTTCTGTTGCTATTTTCCAAAAATCTCTTTAAGGTCTGCATCTGTAATCCCAATCATGGCTGGGATGCTAGACCAGTTTTCCTCGGTGAGGATGCAGGATTGTTCAGAGTCACTTGCTGTGGCAGTTTCAGAGAGGGCTTGTTTACTTTCTTCAATATTATTTTCAATTAGATCACTGAAGCGTTCAATTAGATAGGTCTTGCGAGCAGTCCCAATATGCTTGACTGCATAGTCAAAGGCCTGTAATTCGCCAAGAAGGATGAGTTTGCTCTTGGCCCGTGTAATAGCTGTATAGATGAGATTACGTTCCAGCATGCGCTTGCTAGCACTGGTGATGGGCAGGATGACAACAGGAAACTCACTTCCTTGAGACTTGTGGATACTCATGGCATAGGCTAGACGGATCTTGTACCATTCGTTTCGAGGGTAGACGACCTCATTGCCATCAAAATCAATGACAATCTCGTCTTGTTTGGACTCGGTGTATTTTCCAGGAATCAGGTCAGTGATGTAGCCTAGGTCTCCATTAAAGACATTGGCTTCGGCATCATTGACCAAGTGAATGACCTTGTCCCCTGTTCGATAGTGACACTGAGTTGCTTCAAAGTTAACTTGTCCCTTTTGAAGAGGATTGAGCAGGTCTTGCATGAGTTGGTTGATGGCGTCAATACCAGCAGTTCCTCGATACATAGGCGCTAACACCTGAATATCACGAGCCGGAATGCCACTTCTGAGGGCAGCACCGAGGATTTTCTCAATCGTAGCTGGGATATGGCCACTAGCGATTTCAAAGTAGGAGCGGTCAGCTTTTTTCTGGGTAAAGTCAGCAGGCAAGACGCCTTGTCGAATCTGACTTGCCAAGGTGACGATAGTTGATTCCTCGCTCTGACGATAAATTTTTTCCAAGCGAGTCTGCGGAATCAGTGGTATCTGGAGCAGGTCAGCCAAGACTTGTCCAGGGCTGACAGACGGTAGCTGGTCGCTATCCCCCACGATGAGAATTTTACTGTTAGAAGAAATGTTGGAGAAGAGTTGGTTGGCTAGCCAAGTATCCACCATGGAAAACTCATCTACAATGATAAAGTCGGCATCTAGATAATCTTCCAGATGGCTGGTATCATCGTCCCCCGTCATTCCCAAATGACGGTGTATAGTAGCGCTAGGCAAACCTGTTAATTCGTTCATACGGCGGGCTGCTCGACCAGTTGGAGCTGCTAGAAGAATAGGTAGGTTGCTTTTTTTTCTGAGGTCAAGTCCTTCTAAGAGGGCATAGACAGCGATAATCCCATTGATAACAGTCGTCTTACCAGTACCAGGTCCACCTGTCAGGATAAAGAACTTGTTCTGGATAGCGTCACAGATAGCTTGCTTTTGAATACTATCGTATTGGATACCCAGTTCTTGCTCGACGCTAGCGATATGCTTTTGAATGGTTTCCAAATCCTGACTTTGTTTCTTTCCTTTTTCAAGGATGCGAACCAAGTGACTGCGAATGCCTTCTTCGGCGAAAAAGAGGCTATTATCAAAGATTTTGGTATCAATCTGTTGAACCTTGTCTTCTTCAATCAAATGAGATAATTCCTGAGCAACTTGGCTGGGATCCAGTTCCACGGGACGAGAAGACTCGAGGAGAGTCAGGGTCTGTTCCAGCAAATCTCGGGCTTCCATATAGGTATCGCCCGTATCCATACAGCCTTGAAAGAGACTGTGGACAAGGCCAGCACGGAAGCGCTCGGGAGCTTGGCTTTCAATTCCTAGTTCGGCGGCTAATTGGTCAGCAATAGTAAAGCCCAATCCCTTGATATCCTCAACCAACTGGTAGGGATAGTTTTCAACAATATCCAGCGTTTCTTCCTTGTAAAAATCTTGAATCTGAAAGGCTAGTTTATTGGGAATGCCGTAGTTAGCTAGTTTTGCCAAAACCATCTCTGTCCCATAGTTGAGACGGAGGGTGGAGACAAATGCCTCACGGTTTTTGGCAGAGAGTCCAGCAATGCTTTCCAGCTTTTCAGGATGCTCCAGAATTTCGTCTATGGTATTGTCACCGTAGCTATCAACGATTTTTTGGGCCGTTTTGAGACCAATCCCCTTGAAATGGCTACTGGAAAAGTACTTGACTAGCCCATTTTTAGTTGGTTTTGCCCGTTCATAACGGCTGATCTGAAGCTGTTCCCCATACTTGGAGTGCTGAACGATTTGCCCCCAAAAAGTATAGTCTTCACCCTCAATCACGTCCGCCATAGTTCCTGTAACGATGATTTCAAAATCGTCAAAGTCCTCCGCATTGGTATCTTCGATATCTAGGAGCAAGATGCGATAAAAATTACTAACATTTTCAAAAATAATGCGTTCAATGGTGCCTGAAAAATAAACTTCCATAGGTTTCCTTTACATGAGTTCGTGAGAATTGGTCTCTTGGCCACTTTGAAAAGCTAGATGACGAAAAGGTTTTCTCTCACAATAGAAAAAGAGACTGAGACTTACTATTCTCGGCCTCTTCCTTATCTTAAAAAGTTCCGATACGGTTAAGTGGCCAGAAACGGAATTTTGCTTCGCCTTTGATATCGCTAGCCTTGAAAGTACCAACATGGCGACTGTCGCTAGATACTAGACGATCGTCGCCAAGGAGAAGGTACTCGCCTTGAGGGACAGTAAAGCTGAAGCTGGTGTTGGAATTGACATCGACCGTAAAGGCTTGTGCTTTTTGAGCAAGTTCTCTAAAGTAGACTCCCTTATTGCCTTCAAATCCTCTACCAGTATAGGTGTTTTGCAACTTTTCTGTTTTGAACAAGTTGAGGTACTCAGCTAGGTAAGGTTCATTCGTTTCTTCACCGTTGATAAAAAGTTTATCATTTTCGTAGCGGATGGTATCTCCAGGCATGCCGATGACCCTTTTGACAATGTCTTTATTTCCGTCTTCCTCATGCGCAACCACGATGTCGAAGCGATCAATTGGGAGGTGTTTGACGACGAAGAGAACCTCTCCGTCAGCTAGGGTAGGGTCCATCGAGTGTCCTTCCACACGGACATTGCTCCAAAGGAAGATACGGCTAAGGCCGACCAGCGCGATAATCAGGAAGATGATTCCCCATTCTTTTATAAATGATTTTAAATAGTTCATGGTTTACCTCTATAGAAGTTTTTTTGCTTTTTCAGTGTTTTTAAAATGCAGTTTGGCGCAGAAATGAAGTCCCTTCATACCATAGGATTGAAGGATTTTGCTAGCAACCTTATCAGATGCAATTCCAGCGCCACTTGGCAGTTGGTAGCCCAGTTCTCGTCCAAGATTTTCCAAGTTTTCGAGGAAGAGATCTCGCGCGATGATGGAGCTAGCCGCAACAGCCAGGTATTTGCCCTCAGCTTTTTCTTCCAAAGTGATC